>JACCYQ010000041.1 GCA_013696395.1 Chitinophagaceae bacterium | reverse complement strand
AACATGGTTGTATATACCTATCATGAATATTACATCTACATCACTTCTAATCCCGAACGATCGGTTCTTTACACCGGTGTTACCAATAATCCTGAAACGAGGTTGATTGAACATTGGTCAAACCGGGGACAAAGAAAAACATTTGCAGGAAGATATTATTGTTATAACCTGGTTCACTATGAAGTTTTTTCTTATATAAATGATGCTATAAGGAGGGAGAAGGAAATTAAGCGCTGGAGCCGGAAAAAGAAAGTCGCATTAATAAATGCGCATAATCCAGATGGAAATTTCTTAATTTGGATTTTTGCCGTCATTGGCCACCTGAAATGAGCAAAGATATAAAATGATACATCTGAAAATACAACGAGGCCTTGTACCAAAACTTGAAACTGCACTCTTCGTGCAACTCCGTCCCATAAAAAAGGTTCCAGGATAAATAAAATAAATGACCTGGTGAATAACCCGGATTGTTTTGTCAGAACTCTTTTGCTACACAGCGACTTAAAACTGACAGAAGAAAACAAAATTTTCCGTATAGTTGCATTTGTAAAAAATACCTTAATGACTTATTTAAATATAAAATACATTAATTTAATCAATCTCAATTTTAAATAAATACATGGTGCTACCAGAAAATACTGAAGTCTTTGAATTTCCAACATCAACTATGTGGTTTGATGAAAATGGAATTCTATGCTCCATTGCTAAAAAAGTTCCTCAACAAACGGTAGAAGAAGCAAAAAAGACGATGGAGGAATTAAGAAAGATAACTGGCGGGAAAAAAGTTTGCCTGCTTTCTGACAGCACGGATTCAACTCCTCTTAACAAAGAAATGCGTGACTATGCTGCTAAGGTAATACCGGAAATTGCAAAAGCAATTGCAATAATTTCCCGGTCCGCCGTAGGGAAAATGGTTGCAAATTTATTCTTCAGCATAAATAAACAACCGTACCCTGTAAAAATGTTTACGGATGAAACTGAAGCAAAAAAATGGTTGAAGCAGTATTTATAAAATCAAATTAGTAATGGCGAATTTTTCTTTTTTCAGATGGTTTAAAAATGTTTCTATCGCAAAGAAATTATATTCTGTGGTAGGCGTTATGGCTGTACTTATTGCTGTTGAACTTGGCACACTTTACTTTGCTGTTAATACACTTTCATCAGTAAGGGCTTTTGTTGGCGCTGAAGGATTATGGTCAAAATCGCAAAAAGATGCCGTTTATTATTTGCAACAATATTCCCAAACCTATAATGAGGAGGATTTACAAGCATTTTACCATTTCATGAAAGTGCCTTTGGGCTACCACAAAACATTATTGGAATTAAAGAAGACGAATCTTGACTTAGTTGTTGCCCGACAGGGACTCCTTGAAGGACGTAGCCACCCTGACGATATTGATGGTATGATAAAATTGTTTCGACGGTTTAAGGACAATTCTTATATTCATGAGTCAATCAATATATGGGCAGCAGCGGATTCAACTGTTGCCGAGTTAATACCCATTGCTGAAAAATTACATGCAGAAATAAACCTGCCTGCCGGACAGGCAGGCCTGCCTACCGGACAGGCAGGTTCATCTTCCCCATCCCAAAGTAAATTGGATGAAATCATTCAGGAAATAGAGCCCATCAATCAAAAACTCACCTTACTTGAAGATGATTTTTCCTATACGCTGGGAGAAGGTGCACGCTGGCTGGAAAATACTATTTTAGCATTATTACTTGCCATTGCACTCACAGTGGAGTTCAGCGGACTGATACTTACTTATTTTGTTGTCAGAGGCATTACAAAAGGGTTGAAAGAAATTATGAGTGCTTCAAAAAGTATTGCCAAAAGAGATTTCAGTGTAAAAGCACAGGTATTTTCAAATGACGAGATTGGTGTTCTGGCAAATTCATTTAATGATATGACTGCAGAACTTTCCAATAGCATTCAAAAACAAATACAATCCAGTCAGGATTTAGAATCCAAAACAAAATTCATTCAGGAAAATGAAAAAAGAATAGTTGGTATAATGGACGCCCTGATAAAAACCACCCAATTGGATTTTTCAGAAAAGCTTATCGTCAGTGATAAGGGTGATGAATTGGATGCCATTGCGGTTG
>JACCYQ010000228.1 GCA_013696395.1 Chitinophagaceae bacterium | reverse complement strand
TGAATTACTGATAACGAGATATTCGAAATTCAGTGCATTGAATTCAAAATCCCCAACTTTAAATTCAAACTGGGTTTCACCTTTCGGATTAGTTGAATTCTTAAAGTAATTCATGGCAAAACCATAGGTGGCCTTACCTGTTACTAATGAATTTGATTTTAATGCCCCTGCTGGAGAATTATAATAGCCGCCACCATAAGTATTGCCGCCATTAGGATCATAGATAACAACAATTGCTTCAAGATCGCCATTCGTATTGGTATAAGTAGTCACTCCATTCTGATCAGTTATGTTCATTTGTAATTTATATACACCAGGCGAAGTAAATTTATAACTGCCGGTTACTTTACCATTCTTTGCCCCCGAAGGTTCAGTTACATTTGCTTTAGCCGTTGTACTACCGTCTATTAGCCATTTGGCGGTGTGTTTATTTGCAGGTACATCCCAAAATTCACCACTTAATGCAACTGTTGACCCTACTTTAAATGCATTGCCTGAATGCGGTCCTGTAATGTTATGAGCAACTATTACCTGTGCAGTTGAAGTTACCGAAGAGTTGCATCCATCATTTGCGGTTATTGTAATTGTATAGATACGGCCATTTCCAGAGGCGGCTCGTTCTGCACGTAACCGAATATGATGATCGTTAATTATTTCCCAATCGGGATCGGTATCACCATCACCTGTTCCATTAACAGGTTCACTGCTTGTCACGTTGAATGTGTAGTTGGGCGAGGTATTACAATTATCAATCACACTATAATCTACAGTTATGTCATGCATTTTATGATTTGGGGGAGCCAATATTTGCTTTGAGGTACTCAAACCCATTATTTGTGGTGGTATATTATCATTAACGGATATTATCTGCGAACGGGTAACACTATTTCCGGACGCATCAGTTGCTCTATAACTCCTTGTTACCGTAAAACGGTTTGCACAAGTTTGATTTGTGATGACATCGTCAATATGTGAAACGGTAACACTGCAGTTATCTGTGGCGGTTACAGCACTTGTATTTACCGGAGGTACATCAGCGGCACAAACTACATTAACATCTGCAGGAAATTGAGTAATTACCGGAACCTCATTATCAGTAATAATAATTCTTTGTATATCTGTAGCGGTGTTGCCGGCTGCATCAGTTACACTCCAGGTTATATTGGTTGTTCCAACCGGGTAAATATTGTTTAGGTTATGTCCTGAACGGCTTGGTGGTGATGGTTTCAAACAACCAGTTACAGTGGCAACGGTGGGAACGACTGCTGTAATATCTTTCGAACAAAGACCGGGATCATTATTGAGTGTGATATCCGGAGGTGCAGCTATTGATACTGTGTTGGCTCCATTATTTTTAATAGTAATTGATCCTCCAATTTCACCATTAGTAAATAAATTAGACAATCCACAAAAATCTGTAAGCACAGGATTAAATTCTATACCTAAGGTGCGAATGATTACTGTCAGTGCTGATAACCCATCAAGATTCGTTAAGGCACTATTCTGTCGAATACTTAAGCTGGCGATCGCTTCAAGACTGGATAACCCATCAACAGTCGTTAAAGAAAGATTTTCTGAAATAACCAAGACCTGACCAACCAACTTAAGTTTGGATAAACCATCTATATTCGTTAAAGCGTCATTATTTACGATCTCCAGATTTCCATCTTTTATTTCGACAAGCTTTGATAATCCATCAAGATTCGTCAAAGAAGAGTTATTCTTAATCTCCAGGCTATGCCGGGCATCAATATTCCCTAAACCTTGCAAATTTGCCAATCCATCAACATTGGTTAACGAAGGATTATCGCTGATCCTGAGATCACTATTCATTCCCCCGATCCGATGCAACGCATCAATGTTCGTTAACGCAGCGTTGTTTTCAATGATCAGCCCGCCAAAAACCACTGCTTCGAAATTAGTCAGGCCATCTAAGTCGGTTAGCCGAGCATTATTCTTAATAATCAGCCCGGCAGTTACGTCAACACTGGAAAGCCCGTTCAAACTAGTTAATCTGTCATTATTATCAATCGTCAAATTGCCGCCGAGTGAACTGACGCCTGTAAAGTTTGATAACCCCAGCAAGTTCGTTAGGAGAGGGTTATTTGAAATTGTAAAAAAATCATCAACTTCTATAAGGGCCGATAATCCATCAAGATCGGCAAGCCGGTCATTACCGTTTATCTTCAATGAATGGGCAAAAGTTAGACTGAGCAGCCCATCAATGTTTGTCAACATATCATTATTCTCTATGATTAATGCATCCGGAGGTGCTGTGCCGACCGTGGTAAGGCTCGAAAATCCTACCAAATTGGCTAGTGAACTGTTGTTTCTAATGATCAAATCATCTTTAACCGACTCCAAATTGGCAAGCCCAATGATACTTGTCAAACTTGAATTGTTTGAAATGATCAGGCTATTACATTTGGTAAGTTCCGATAAACCATTCAGATTGGTTATTGATGAACCCGACACGGTTATTGTACCATTTACTTCCGTGGCAGCAAACCCATCAACCTGGGCCTGTGTATTTAACACAACATTTCCATTAATGATCTGTCCTTTTAGGGCTTGTATAGAAAACAAGGAAAAAAAGGCTACTAACAGGAAAGTTAAGATCTTACTCATAAAGAAGGTTTTGATTAAAAAGATTAGTTTTTATATTAAGCTACTATGATCTTATTTCATCAAGCAACCACCAATCACCCTGCCGCACAAAAGACCATTGTTCCAAAAAATCATTTACTACCTTTTTTTCATTTAATTCTTCGGCAACCAACATCTCTGTTTCTCTAACCAGTGCCGTAAAATGATCAGGCGCATTATATTTGGCCGGTGATACTTCCAATACAGCCACTTCTTTAATTTCCGGGTGCTGAACCGGCCAACGCTTACCCTTCATCTGTAGATCCTGCATTTGTTTTTTTAATGCTGTATAACCGGACGGTGTCATGTATTTACTTAATGTTTCTGTTTCATTACCTTTTCTTGCATGCTGCACCTGGCTAAAAATAATTTTCACCGTTTCTACCATCGTGCCATGATCCCATATTTTATTTTTTTGAACAAGATGGCTGAGTCGGGCACCTGCAATGGCTATTTTTAAGTTTCTCCAGGAAAATTTCATAATGCTCTTTTGAAATTATTACGGAATCAATATGGAATTCCCTGAAGTACCGGATTGGCTGGGTTTATTTTTTTTCCGGAAGACAGGTTGATTCTTTTTTTGTGCAATTATTTCAGCAAGCGGAGGGGTGGCATCAACAAACGGCTGTAATAATCTGACTGCCGGCTATTTCATTCAAAAATGATGAGCGGCAGTACCAGATATGAACAAATAAGAAAGTAATTTTAAGAACCTTTGCTAACTGAATTGATCTGCATGTTCCGTTACTTTACTTTTTTATTCATTTCATTTTTGGCAAATCTATTTTGCATTGCCCAATCTTTTAATGAAAAAGATTTCATTCATTATACCATAAAAGATGGATTAGTGGATAATTATATAACCTGTCTTCAGCAGGATGAGCAGGGATACATGTGGATTGGTACCGATGTAGGTCTTTGCTCTTTTGATGGTAATGCATTTGCCACTTATAAACCCGCATCAACCGATCGGCAACTGCTTTCAAGAAAAATCACCAGGTTAAAAAAAATTTCAGCCAATCGTTTAGGAATTATCAACCGCAATGGATTCCAGATATTGAATACACAAAACTATCAACTCAGCAATTATGTAATTCCCGATTCCACCAATTTCTCCACTTATCTCAATTATGCATGGGATGCGGAAAGACTCCGGGATGGTTCTTTTGCTGTTACTTCCTCGACCGGGTTTTATATCTATGATAGTTCAGGTAAATTACAATTCAGGTATGATGCATACAAACCAGCTGATGTTGCCATGGGAATTATTCGCTATGGCAGAGATATTTTTTCCGTTTCCAATCATGAATATATTATTTACACCGGAGTACATGGAACAGCATACTATAACGCAGCAAAGAAAATTTACAGAATAGTTGACAGTGTTAAAGGAGATCTCCGTTTTTTCAGCCGGCGCTTCACACCTATTGATGATTACTGGCTTACAACATACCAGTTAAGTTCTCATGAATTTATTTTTATCAAAGCGGGAAAAGATACCATAGTTTACTATGATCATACTGCAAAAAAAAATATCAACAGCCCAATGCCATTTATTGGCCGGGCTGAAATAAATTATCAAAGTAAAATCATCCGCTTATCTGACACCAGCTTTGTGGTAAACGCAACTGATCATGGATTCTGGTTATTTTATATAGACAGGGCTACCGGGCAGATCAGGTTTGATCCTAAAAAATATCTCTCAACGTATCGCATCAATTGTCTTTTTGTTGATAAAGAAAAACGTTTGTGGGCGGGCACACCCGATGGATTACTACAGCAAAAATTAGCAACTCCTTTTCTAAATGTTTATTCTTTCTCCCCACTTTCTCTAAAGGATAATCTTTTCGGAAGTTTTAGTTGTGCGTTTAAATACAAAGAAAAGCTATACGCAGGCCGTTTTTCAAGAAATACGGGGTTGGCAATCCTGGATGCAGCAACCATGAAGCTGATAAAAACAATAAGTTTTTTTGGTTCAAATAATTCATGGAATGAGATCAGATCAATTCAGATCTATCACCCCGATACATTGTGGCTGGGCTCCACTACCGGATTATTATGGCTGGATATTAAAACATTCCGATATGGAAAATTGTCTGATGATAAAAGGTTCACCGATGAATTAGGCAGTCTGAATCTTAATATACTTTCTCCTGTCGGTAATGATGGTTATGCATGGATCAGTAGTTTTTTTAGCGGCGAAGTTGTCCGATATCATCCTGCTTCCGGAACATTCCGTCATTTTAATACAAAAACAAATCCTGCCGTCCCGTTTAACAGAATAAAACAGGTGATCCGCGACTCGTATGGCGATACCTGGTTTGGTGGTCATTCGCTTGCAAGATGGAACAGCCGAAAAGAAATATTCGACACATTGATAACAGTATACGGCGGGCCCAAAAAATTCAATGATAATATTCTATTGCTAAGTGCGGATAATAATGGCTCACTTTGGCTTCACAATGAAGAAAACGGACTGCTGCAATACCAGATAAAAGAAAAGAAATTTATTCAGTATAATATGAATGATGGCCTGGCTTCAGACAATCTTGAATCCCTGAGCCCGGTTATAAATAACACGTTGTGGATAGCATACCGGACCAGGGTTGGAAGTTTTAATGTTCTTGAAAAAAAATCTGTTACATATGATTACAAAAATGGCTTACCACAGCATAAGCCAACAGCTGCATACATCTATTATGATGCGGCGGGGGAGTACTTTTATCTTTTATGCAAAAATGAGCTTATTAAATTTTCCGGCACCCAGACCGAAACCGAAAAAACGAGTAGTGAAATCCTGATTCAAAATATAATTATTAATAACAGTAAAACCTTTTTTAACCCCAAAAATGGCATCGCATTAAAATCAGGAGAAAATAATTTTGTTATTAATTATACGGTGATTGATTTTGAATCTGGAAAGGATTATGAGTTTGCATATAAACTAAATAAAGCGGAAACATGGACCAGCCTCGGCAATCAACATAGCATTAACTTTACCGATTTATCCTCAGGAAAGTATACGATACAATTAAAAGCAACTTCTAAATCCGGGCAGGAAAAAATAAAATCATTTTATTTTTCAATTGCCCCTCCTTTTTGGAAAACGGGTTGGTTTATTTTTGCAAACACAGTTTTTTTAGCAGCTCTCATTTATTTTTTATACCGCTACAGAATAAAACAAATAAATAAGAAAGCGAACATTGACAGGCTATTAGCCAAAACAGAAATGAAAGCCCTGCATGCGCAGATGAATCCGCATTTTGTTTTCAATTCGCTGAATAGTATTATGGAAATGGTGCTGAATGATGAAAAGAAAAATGCATCACGTTATCTCAGCAATTATGCCCACCTGATACGGCTAAACCTGGATCATTCACAGCGGACATTTATTACATTACGGGAAAACATGGAATATCTCAGCCTCTATCTGGAACTGGAAAGTATACGAACAGATAGTTTTATTTACAGTATGGAAATATCAGGTGAACTTAATCCTGATGAAGTATTGATGCCACCCATGCTGATACAACCCTTTATTGAAAATGCAATTTGGTATGGTCCTCCAAAAAATAAAGTCCCTATGAAATTAGATATCTTTTTCTTAAGAGAAAAAAATCAACTAATCTGCGTGATAGAAGATAATGGAATCGGGATTGCGGCATCACAGAAAAACAGAAGTGAGATGATAGCCCCACACACTCCGGTGGGAATTGCAAATGTCCGCCAGAGAATGCAAATACTTAATGAAAAATATAAATTACACTGTAGTCTTGTGATTGAAGATAAAGGCAACTTATTTACTTCTGCCGAAACAGGAACCAGCGTAACACTTAAATTACCATTAACCTTTAATGACATATGAGACCAACACCCTTCAACGTTGTTTTAGTAGATGATGAACCGCGTGGCTTAAGTACAATGGAAAAATTACTGTCCCTTCATTGTCCTGATGTTAAAATCGCTGCAAGCTGCAGTAGCGCTGACGAGGCCATTCAAAAAATAAGATCCATAGATCCCGAACTGGTGTTTCTCGATATTGCAATGCCCGTTAAAAACGGTTTAGATTTATTAAATGAGCTACAGGATTTTACTTTTGAAATCATTTTTGTAACGGCGCACAATCAATACATGATAGAGGCATTTCATTTCAGCGCCGTAGATTATTTGCTGAAACCCGTCAATGATCTGCTTTTAATTAATGCGGTAAAAAGAGCACAAAAAAGAATTCTGGAAAAGACGAGTAATAAAAATGTGGAAACTTTTCTTCATAATGTGCAACATAAAGATTCTCCGCAAAACATGCGGTTCTGCATCAGTTCTGTCAAAGGTTTCCAGGTAGTAGCGCTAAAAGATATTATATATTGCGAAGCCTCGGGCAACTATTGCAATTTTCATTTTGCCAACCAACAGGTTATCTGTACGGTAAAAACCTTGCAGGAGTATGAAAAATCGCTGGAAGATGCCGGGTTTTTCCGGATTCATAAATCATGGCTGATAAATCTGCTGCATGTAAAAGAATATCGTCGGGGCGAAGGAGGATCTGTCATACTTTCAGATGGTACCGAATTAGAAATAGCCCGGAGAAAAAAAGATGGTTTCCTGGAAAGAGTAAAGCGTTTTTACAAATTTTGATACGCCTGTAATTTAATGCATTGTTAATCCGTTACGTACCTCACCCATTTTTTATCTGATGAAGGGAAAGGCTAATGACCCCTTTTAAGGTTACGGTTATCAGTAAAAGCTGCATAAAGAACAAAATGCACAAGAGAGTGACACAACGGAAGACCAATGGATATTCAACAGCCGGAAAATAAAACAAACAGACAATTTAAACCAGGAAGGAATAATGTAAGCATTTAAGAATTTGAAAGTTTTTACATTCGGCAGGCATACAGGTCCAGAAAAATCAAAACAGGTGCAACTTTTACTGTTGACTGCTGACTTTATTACAAAATTTACATACTTCAGATATTTTACATACGCTGCATCGACCGCTTATAAAATGCTGTAAAAAGCACACCTGTAAGTAGAATTTTTTAACTACATTCACTTCTTTTTTTTACCACACCCGATAAAACTATTAATTGATGATTTCTGTTAAATGCACCCTTACTTTTTGCCTGATTACATGCGCTACAATTGCCATTGCACAAAGACCAGACCGCGGAAATTCCAAACCGGCATCTACACCGGAAACCACGGCACTGGCAAACGCCGCACGAAACACCGGACCCAAACCATATCGTGAAATAATCACTGCACAAGCAAGGACTCAAACAGGATTATTGGTTACGCATAAAGTAGATGATAAATATTATTTTGAAATTCCTGATTCTGTTTTAGGCAGGGAAATACTTGTTGTAAATCGTATTTCAAAAGCTGCTGCTGGCGCCCGTTCCGGATTTGCTGGTTATGCCGGTGACCAGATCGGTGATAATGTTATTTCTTTTGAAAAAGGTCCAAACAATAAGATCTTTTTGAAAAGCATATCATACCAGGAGAGTTCAAGAGATTCTGTTGGAGGCATGTATTATTCTGTACTAAATTCGAACCTCCATCCTATTGTAGCTTCATTTGATATTAAGGCATATTCAAAAGATTCACTTACTTACAATATGGGCTCGGTAATAGAGGTAACAGATTATTTGATGGGCGATAATGATATTCTGTTTTTCGCCAGTCGCACTAAAAGATCTCTCGGATTAAATCAATATCAAAAAGATAATTCCTATATTCTTGATATAAAATCTTACCCGTCAAACATACAGGTTAAAACGGTTAAAACTTATATGCGCACACCCCCCGCTGCTCCCGGACAAGCGACCAGTTCCGGTTCTGCAATGGGATCAACAGGTACTCCAACCACATACGAATTGAACAGTTCCATGTTACTGTTACCTTCTTCGACTATGCAACCCCGTTATTTTGATCCACGTATCGGGTATTTCTCAACAGGTTATACTGATTTTGATCTTAATCCTCAGGGAGTGCAACGAGTTCGTATGATAACCCGCTGGAAACTGGAACCGAAGACAGAAGACATTGAAAAATATAAAAGGGGTGAGCTGGTTGAACCTAAAAAACCAATCATTTTTTATATTGACCCTGCCACTCCAAAAAAATGGGTGTCTTACCTGATTGCTGGTGTAAATGACTGGCAGATCGCTTTTGAAAAAGCGGGTTTCAAAAATGCCATATTTGCAAAAGAGGCACCATTGAACGATCCGGAATGGAGCATCGAAAACGCAAATTATTCAGCCATTGTATATAAACCTTCAGATATTCCAAATGCCAGTGGTCCTCACGTACACGATCCACGAACTGGTGAAATACTTGAATCACATATTAATTGGTATCACAACGTAATGAGTTTATTACGCAATTGGTACCTCATTCAAACAGCAGCGGTTGATCCACGTGCCCGTAATATTCAGTTCGAAGATTCGCTGATGGGAGAATTAATCCGCTTTGTGTCTTCACATGAAGTGGGTCATACATTAGGACTCCGTCATAATTTCGGTTCTTCATCTAGTGTTCCCGTTGAGAATCTGCGAAATAAAGCATGGGTTGAAGCGAATGCACACACTCCTTCTATCATGGATTATGCCCGCTTTAATTATGTAGCCCAGCCTGAAGATAGTATTGCTGAATCAGGATTATTCCCAAGAATCGGAGATTATGATATTTGGGCTATTGAATGGGGCTACCGCTGGTTTCCGCAGGCAAAATCACCAGAAGCAGAAGTTCCTATTTTAAATAAACTGACGATAGAAAAATTAAAAGATAAACGCCTGTGGTTTGGAACGGAAAGTGATCCTGATGATCCCCGTACTCAGAATGAAGACCTTGGAGATAATGCAATGATTGCAAGTGGATATGGCATTAAAAATCTGCAACGCATTTTAGAAAAATTACCAGAATGGTCAAAAGAAGAAAACAAAGATTATACAACCCTTAATGAATTATATAGCCAGGTTGTAACTCAGTTTGGCAGATACATGGGACATGCTGCCAAAAATATCGGGGGCATCATGACCACTCCAAAAACAGTTGAACAAAGTGGAACAGTAATTGAATTTGTGCCCGAGACAAAACAAAAAGAAGCGATGGCTTTTTTGCAAAAACAACTTTTTACAACACCTTCATGGCTGATTGATAATAATATTTCTAATTATACAGGAAATAATAAATTGAATACGGTCAGCAATGTTCAGAATGTAATTTTAAGTCGTTTATTAGGCAACAGTACATTTGAAAAGCTGTTTCGTTTTGAAGAAGAATCCAATGCGCCTTACACAGCCATCGAAATGGTTACAGATTTACGCAAAGGTATCTGGAGTGAATTAGCGGTACGGAAACCAATAGATATTTATCGCAGAAACCTACAGAAAATGTTCGTTGAAAGATTAATTACCAATTTGGAACCAGCACCTGCCGGAGCTGCTGCTGCTGCCGGTCGCTTTGGTGCATCGTCTGCTAATTACAGCAAAACCAATGATGCCATGTCAGTAGCTAAATTACAATTACGTTTACTCGCTGCCGATATACGTGCCGCACTACCATTGTATAAAGAAACAACCAGCCGTGCTCATTTAATGGATGTTCAGGATCGCATCAATGATGTTTTGGAAGGCAAAAAATAAATTTTCAAAAAAAATAAAAAACCGCGAGCAAATTGCCGGCGGTTTTTTTATTTACATCAGTCAATAACCATACTGATTAACTAATCAACTAATCAACTTTTTTTTTCTGCTCCTTAGCCCAATTGTCTTTTAATGTTACTGTGCGATTAAACACCATCCTGCTGGGGCTGGTATCCTTATCTAATACAAAATATCCCTTCCGGATAAACTGGTAACGATCTTCAAAACGTGCATGCTTAAGCGCAGGTTCAGCATATACAGTAGTTACCAGTTTTAAAGAATCCGGATTTACGTAATCCTTAAAATCACCATCCTCATTAGATGGATCCTCTACCCTGAACAATCGGTCATATAATCGCACTTCGGCGCTTATTGCATCAGGAATACTAACCCAATGCAATGTTCCCTTTACATGAATACCTGTTGTATCTGATCCGCTTTTACTTTCTGGTAAATATGAACAATGTAATTCAGTAATCTCTCCGCTGCTGTCTTTAATCACTTCTTCACATTTAATTATGTAAGCAGATTTCAACCTAACCATTTGTCCCGGTGCAAGCCTGAAATATTTTTTGGAAGGATTCTCCATAAAATCATCCTTCTCGATATACAACTCACGGCTGAAAGGAATTTCCCGGGTACCTGAGTTTTCATCCTCCGGGTTATTATCACTAACCATGTTTTCAGATTGACCCTGAGGATAATTTGTAATGACAATTTTTAAAGGATCAAAAACAACCATCCGCCTGAGTGCAATTTTATTCAGGTGTTCCCGAACGGAAAATTCGAGTAAACCCATTTCGATCAGTGTTTCTCTTTTTGAGATTCCTACTCTTTCACAAAAATCCCGAATACTTTCAGGAGTATACCCTCTCCTTCGCAAACCACTGATGGTAGGCATGCGGGGATCATCCCAGCTTTCAACATGTTTTTCATTGACCAATTGTAGTAATTTTCGTTTACTCATTACCGTATAAGTCATATTTCTCCTGGCAAATTCATATTGTTTGGAAGGATATATTTCCAGCTTTTCTATAAACCAGTCATAAAGTTCACGGTGTGGTACAAATTCCAGCGTACAAATAGAATGAGTGACTTCTTCAATGCTATCGCTTTGTCCATGTGCAAAATCATACATCGGATAGATGCACCATTTATCTCCGGTACGGTGATGGCTCGCATGTTTTATCCGGTACATAACAGGATCTCTCATCAGCATGTTTGTGGATGCCATATCGATTTTAGCACGTAAAGTCCGGCTTCCGTCTGGGAAATCACCATTCTTCATTTGTTCTAAAAGAATAAGATTTTCCTCAATGCTACGATTTCTGAAAACACTGTTTTTACCTTCTTCAGTAGGTGTTCCCTTCATAGCTGCAATTTCAGCAGAGGTAGAATCATCCACATAAGCCAGTCCCTTTTTAATAAGTATTGTGGCAAATTCATAGAGTTTATCGAAATAATCGGATGCATATAATTCATGCTTCCATTCAAACCCCAGCCATTTTATATCCTCTTTAATACTGTCAACATACTCCGTTTCTTCTGTTACCGGATTAGTATCATCAAATCGGAGATTAGTATAACCTTCAAATTTTTTTGTTAACCCGAAATTCAGGCAAATACTGGTAGCATGTCCTATGTGCAGATAGCCATTGGGTTCAGGCGGAAATCGGGTAACAATTGATTTATATTTACCCTCTCTAAGGTGTTCATCTATGATCTCTTCCAAAAAATTCAGGCTCTTTTCTTCACTCATTTTTTAAATTGACTTTAAGGTGGGCAAAGATAATGATGTTTGTCTTCAGTGGCCGGAGCAACAGATTGTAAATCAGGACAGCGGGTGATGATGGTCATATAAAAAAAATAAAATACCACCTACTTTTCCAAAAAAAAATTATGAAAGGTCATATTATATACCAGGGGAAGTACGGAGCCACCAGGCAATATGCTGAATGGTTACAGGAAACACTGAAAATTCCGGTATCGAAACCAAAGGATTTAACAAATAAGGAATTTAAGGATGCTGATTACCTGGTTATCGGCAGCAGTGTATATGTAGGGAAACTTATAATCAGCAATTGGTTAAAAAAAAATGCCTCAGACCTCGTAAATAAAAAAATATTTTTGTTCATAGTTTCTGCAACCCCCGCTCATGAAAAATTGAAACTGGAAAACTTTCTTACAAGCGTGCCCGCAGAAATAAGATATTTAATTGAAATTTATTATTTGCCTGGAAAAGTAATCAAGAAAAATTTGACACTTTTAGATAATACCATTCTGCATATAGGTGCATGGTTAACAAAAGATCCTGTTGTAAAGAAAAGAATGCTTACCGATTTTGATCACCTAGACATCAGTAACCTTAGCGAGTTAATCGATTCAATCAGATCTTTTGAAAAATCACAGGAAATAGATAAATATACTGTAAGCTATTAAACACACAGGAATTTAGTAAGACCTGAAATCTCCTGAAAATCTCATCACCCTAAATCGGTAATTTATACTGCTCTTCTTTAAGTTAAACCCATAAAAAAATATTAATTCAGTAAAAGCAACGATTAAGTTTGTCCGAACCCGTTATTTTTGCCGGAATTAATTTTTTAAAAGTTGGAAATAATTCAATCAATTATCGATTTCATCCTGCATATAGACGATCACCTTGTTTATATAGTTAGTACCTATAAAACATGGACTTACCTGATCCTGTTCCTGATCATATTTGCTGAAACAGGTTTGGTAATTACTCCATTTCTCCCGGGCGATTCATTGCTTTTTGCTGCAGGCGCTATTATAGCCAAACCTGAAAGTGAATTGAATATTTTTTTAGCCTGTGGCTTATTAATCATCGCAGCTATATCAGGGGATCTGGTTAATTACCATATTGGAAAATACATCGGACCCAAAGCATTTAGTGGAAGGTATAAATTTCTAAAAAAAGAATACCTGGAACAAACCCAACGCTTTTATGATAAATATGGAGGCAAAACAATCATATATGCCCGGTTTGTTCCTATTATCAGAACTTTTGCGCCATTTGTTGCTGGTGTTGGAAACATGAGCTATGGCCGGTTTGCATCTTATAATATTATTGGCGGTATTCTCTGGATTTTAAGCTTTATGATACTGGGTTATTTTTTTGGAGGAATCCCAATTATAAAAGACAATTTTACCTTAGTAATCTTTACAATTATAATTCTCTCTATCATTCCTCCAATTATAAGTGTTATTAAAGAAAAAAGAAAACATAATAAATCAAAAAGAGCTACACCAATTTCTTAGTTTAAAATGCTTTATTTATTGCTTGTAACCGCCCGCATTTGTTGCATCCTCTTTATCAACATTTCTATTGGGATTCATTTCGCGTACACTATCGGCTAATTCACCTTTACCATCTGTATACTTATTGGTCATTTTCTCATTTTGTTCCAGGTTCTCTTCTGTCCTGCCTGGATCAATATCTGTCTCAATGGTTCGATTAATAGCATCTTTTGTAGTTTTTTTATCGCTTTTCATATTTAATGTTTTTAATAAATGCACAATTAATATGCCACTGAAATCCATTCCATTAAAAATTTTTATGATAAAATGATGTGAAAAGCAATGACAGATGTCAGGGATGGCACATTTTTCCTGCATAAAACTATATTGAACTTTTAAAACAGAAATCAGAATAAATCTCATCAAATGAAAATAATAGTAAGCCTTTTTATTAGCTGCTTATTATTGCCTGGTACAAGGCTGGCAGCGCAAAATAATGAAGCAGAAGGTATAAGAGATATGATCACAGAGAAAAAATTTATATTCTTAGCAGAGACAGCAGTACCCACTAATTTTCAACCACGACAGCTTAGTTTCGGTTATGATGTACAGGTAGCTCCAGATTCAGTCATAAGTCATTTACCTTATTTTGGCAGGGCATATATTGCGCCGATAGATCCTGCTAAAGGAGGCATACAATTTACATCTACAGATTTCACATATAATGTGGAAGAAAAAAATAAAGGAGGCTGGATAGTCACTATACTTCCAAATGATAACAGTGATATACAACAAGTGTACCTTCAGATTACTGAAAGTGGGTATGCAACTTTACAAATTGTTAGTACATTCCGGCAGCCCATATCATTTCATGGACGGGTAAAGGAAAGAAAATACATAAGAGCATTTTAATAAACCATTTTCTGATGATGAGCACTGCCTGCGATATGAAGTGCAAATGCAGCTATGGCCGAATCTTTCAAAATATTAACCAGAGCTGCCTGTTGCATGTCGACGCTACCGGCACTAAGATAATTGGGTAAGTGAATGGTCAACACAAAAATAAATAGTAAAGAGGCCAGCAAATAAGCAGCCAGTTTAACCCATTTATCCAGCAAAAAAGAGATTGCTGAAAGAATAAACGCAGCACCTGCAAAATAGACCCAAATTATACCACCGGGGATAAATGGTGGAACATAATTAATCATTCCACGTGGATTGATAAAATGCTGAAGTCCGAAAATAATCATTATTACAGAGAGCAACCAGATAGCCACATGGGAGATTATATGCCTTTGCATGTGTTTATTTTTTTGGTGAAAAAATAATCCAGGCCGGTAAAAAGGGTAATAGAATTTATTTGAACTCCCGAAAGGTATTATCATCATGGTTTACACACTCAATTTACTGAATTTCCTTGTGGTGAACAAGATTTTAAAGCAAAAAAGCTGCCTTTGAAAAGACAGCTTTAAAATGAATTCCGGATTACTATTGATTTTATAATTTTAACGCTAAATTATCCCCTATTGCTCTACCGGAGCAACTGCGAATTAACCGGTTACCTGTTACCGTTAGCTATGTATTTTTTATTTCCGATTTACAAATCAGTATCTGTATCCGTTCTTATGGTTTTTGTTACAGTGGTGCGGTCAGTTCTACCTGAACTTCCTCCACCCCTGCCTAACAATGCCACTAATAACAAAATAAAAACAGCAGCGCCAATTACCCATACCCATGGATTTGAAAACCAATCTGAAGTTTCCTTTGTAACCGTAACTGATTTTGTAGAAGATGAAGATGATGTATCCTGTGCCAATACAACAACCTGTATAAATAACAGTAAGCAAAATAAGGCTAATGCCTTAAAGTTTCCGGCGATCGTTAAATGTTTCATGTATGTATTATTTAAATTTGAAAACGATTTAATTGACCCTATTCAACAATTGGGCCATGGGATCTATGACCTGATGAACCTAACGGTTTTTTCTTTCTTAACTCCTGGTAATTAATAAAATAACCTGCTCAGGAAATCCTTCATATCCTGCCATGATTTCTTATCAGCTTCCTGATTATAAGAAATGGGCATTTCAAATTGCTTACCTGTTGCGGTTGCCTGGGGATTTGTAAATGCATGGGTGGCACCTGGATAAACTTTGAAACTATAATCTATTCCTGCACTATCCATCTGGCTTTTAAAACTGTTAACTTCTTCTTCGGGCACAAATGGATCATTACCACCATGACAAATTAAAATTTCTGCCTGTAATGAATCCTTTTTTACAGGGAGACCGGATAAATTGCCATGAAAACTGACAATGCCTTTCAGATCTGCTCCTGCTTTAGCTGCATTCAACACTACAAAACCACCATAACAATAACCAATAGCTGCTAATTGATCAGGATTTACAAATTCCTCTTTTTTTAGTGTATTGATGGCTGCATTTAATCTTTCATAAGCTAAATAAGGGTCATCGTAAAAGGGTTTTGCCAATGACTGGGCATTCTCTGGATTATCAGCTTGCTGGCCTCCTCCATACATATCCACAGCCATAGCTGTGTAACCTAAATCCGCCAATTGCCTTGCCCGGGATTTAGAATAGTCATTAATTCCCCACCATTCGTGTACAACTAAAACAGCCGGGCTTTTAATTTTTTGATGGGCATTGTAAACGATCAATCCATTCATTGTTACACCATCAAAGATATATTGAATTTCTTTTTCAGTGATGGCGCGGGAAGTGTCTGATGCTGAAGCTTCGGTATCTGCTTCATTATTGCAGGCTACAAGCGAAAAAAAGGACAATACAACAATGGGGAATTTGAAGAAAGAAAATTGCATAAAAATAATTTTTTGCAAGTTGAGGAAAGCAAATTCAACACTAAATTTAAATAAACAAATGAATGTAGAATCCATTTCCCGGTATGCAGAAAATTAGCAACTATAATATTGATAAATTATATGTCAGTCAATCAATATTAAAATAAGATATTTCAAAACTGGGGACACTTCACTGCATTTGAACTCGAATTATACCGATCCAGGAATCCAACATAAGAAATAGATAATTCAAAACCACCCCGACCAGAACTACTTGTTTTTAATTTTGAAATATTTATATCGTAACTCAAGCCTATTGAATAAGGATGGTAGTCCATTTTAAATGTAGGTATAATGGCATCATTCCACCTGATAAATGCGCCAGCGTGAAAAGTATAATCCGGGTTGTCTAATTCATGTCCCATTTTTAAACCATACATGGCTCCTGCCATAGTTTCCTGGTAGGTGGATTGCCGGGAATGGTCAGCCAGGACAGTGATATAGGAATAATCATCCACATTAAATTTTAAGCCGGCAGACAAAACCCATTTGGGATCGAGCGTTATATTGGCATTTTCATAAAAAGAATTGCGTGGTTTGTTAAAATGATGATATGCCAAACCAATAACAAAACTGTTATCAATGCTATTGCCAAAATCTGAATTCAGGCTGATACCTGCACTGCCGTCAAGATATGAAAATTGGGTTTGATTAAAACTTTCACCATCGCCTAATCCCTCATAATTACTGTTAGTGGTCATTTTTGAACGATCGAAACGTCGCTGTACAAGACCACCCATAAAACCTACAGATAAATAGGTATTGCGATTTTCACTGATTGATTTATGATAGTTAACTGCTGGTAAAAGATGTGTGGTTGTAAAAGCTATGGTCCCTGCCTGGTCATAAAAAGCCTGCAAACCCAGGGTTAGATAATCATCTGCATTCCCAATGGGCATTTTATATTCTGCATTTAATGAAGCCGTTGTATAAGCTGCGGAAATGGAATTCCATTGATTACGATATACAGACTGAACCCTTACATCACCCTTTACAATGCCCGCCAAAGCCGGGTTACGATAAAGCGGCGTTTCATAAAACTGGGAGAAATGGATATCCTGCGCCTGCAGGCAACCCATTATGCATAGCGCACCAATAAGATTTAGAAAGTAAAGTTTTTTCATAGTCTGGAAATTAATTATCTCAAACGGTTAACCTATTTCAACAAAGAAATATCACCTTTAAATACAAGAACCTCATTATTGTCACATACTACCTCGCATGCATATACGTAAACATCAGGGTTCAGTTGTTTTCCTTTAAATGTTCCATCCCACCCTGCTCCGGCATCATTCGTCCTGAAATTGAGCCGTTCGAAAACCAACTCACCCCAGCGATTGAACACCCTTAACGCTTTGATATTTGAAACACCTGAACCCCTTGGATAAAATATATCATTGGCACCATCACTATTAGGTGAAAATGAATTTGGAATAAACAGGTTGCCATTATTGCAGGTAACATTGATGGTTACATCATCTATCCAAACACAACCTGCGCTGTTTTTAACCTCCAGAAAGTAACGTGTGGTTTCCCTTGGGTTTGCAAAAGGTTCGGGACAGGTGGCACAATTTACAAATGCAGCAGGCGTCCATTTCCAACTGATTACATCCGGAGAATAAGTAGGTTTTAACTGGTGTGCGGATCCCGCAGAAATAGTTGCATCCTTACCTGCATCTACAACCGGTAAAGGAGTTACGTGAATCAAAATGCTTGCTGTATCATTAAAGCAATGATCATCATCAGTTCCAATAACCCGGTACTCAATAGTTTTTACAGGCCGTGCAACCGGATCTGCAATATTGTATTTATTTAATCCTTCCGAAGGTGACCAGTTATATTGATCTGCACCAAATGCAAAAAGTTGAATGGATTGCCCGGCACAAATACTATCACCTGGAGATACAGTGAGCGATTGTGGTTGCCGTACCCTCAATTTCAGAGAATCCATATTTGTACATCCGAATTCATTGATACCAGTTACATAATAGGTATTATTTTGAACTGGTTTGGCAAAGGGTTCCGTGCAGGAAGTACAACCCAGGTCACCGGAGGCTTTCCAATGATATGTTATTGCACCTGTTGGTTTTAGTTGAACCGAATCACCCAAACAAACAAAACCATCTGTACCCGCATTTACCTGTGGTAATGGGAATATTGTCAGCAAACTCGCTGCACTATCTGTACATCCCTTTTCATCTACTACAGTTGCCAAGACATTAAAAGTTCCGGATGCTGTATAAGATTTTATAGGTGGATGTTGGCCACTAAATATTTCACCATTACCAAAATTCCATTGCCAATCATGGCTGGTGGTATCTCCACGTTTTACTTTGGCAATCCATTGTACAGTTGCAGGCATACAAGCTGAAGTATCGACCGGTAATTCTATTAAAGGGCTTGCATAAACGCGGACTGTATCTTTTAATATTACCTGGTCGGTACAACCATTCAGGGTTGTAACTTTTAGGGAAATATTATAATTACCAGGTGCGATAAAATTATGTATAGGATTTCGCTGGTCACTTTGTGTACCATCGCCAAAATCCCAATGAAATGTTTTAATCAGATCATTGGTCTCAGTAGTATTGATAAATTGAACATTACCTTCATCACATAAAATATTCTTATCCATCTCAAAGCCAGCAGTAACATCCATTACCCGGATCGTATCCGTTCCAACTATTGGAACGGAACAACCAGTCGGATCTATCAGGATCATTTTCGGCAGGTAATTACCTGGAATAGTATATGTGTGAGAAACAACAGAGTCTGTTGTTGCCAGCGTATTTCCATCGCTGAAATCCCATATAAAGGAGGAACGGTTATGCGTACTCGCAATAAATTTTACAGTTAATGGTTTGCAACCTACCGGAGGTTGGTAACTGAATGTACCACGAGGCCCACGGACCTCAATACGTTGTGTACTAACATCCATACATCCACCGGGTCCAGCTGCAGTTAGTGTAGATAAATAATTTCCCGGAATAGTATAATAATGAGATGGATCAGGCATTTCTGAACTATTGCCATCTCCAAAATCCCATTTTAAATAAGTGTAATTTTCGGAAGTGTTTTTGAAATTCACCAATAAAGGAGGACAAGAACTTAAAGTGTCTGAGATGGTAAACGATGCTTTCGGATAACTGATCTGCACATAAGCTGGCTTTTGAACAAAATCAACACAGCCATACATGTCAGTGATCATTAAGCGAATATCATATGAGCCAATCTTGTTGTAAATATGTTCAGCATTGGCATTATCAGCTGTTGCGCCATCCCCAAATTGCCAATGGTATTTCAGATCATACCCGGTAGAAAGATTTGTGAATTGAATAGGTTTATCCGTACAGGAAACAGAATCGGCAGATATAAAGTCAGCCCTGGGTTTAGCAATGATAACAGCCTTCGATTTACTGATCATATCCGTGCAGCCATAACTATCGGTAACCGTGAGAGACACTTTATATTCCCCAGCTTGCTGGTAAAAATGATTAAAGGGCTGTACCCCGTTTGAATCGATGGTGCCATCGCCATAATTCCAATTCCATTTAGTGATCGCATGATTGCCATCGGAAGAGGAAAGATCAGTAAACATAATACCTGTAGTTCCCAAGCATGCACCCGCCACACTCGGTTCGAATTCAGCAGTTGGCCCAAAAACATTTACCGGCAAAGAATATGTATCAACACAGCCCAGCAAGTCAGTTATAGTCAACGTGACATCGTATGTACCCGGTTTAACAAACTTATGACTTGCATTTCCAGAAGTCTCAGAATGCGTACCATCACCAAAATCCCAGGACCAAGTTGCAATATTATCTGCATTGATATTGACAGCAGCAAAATTTATGGTAGTTCCTTTACAAACTTCCGTTGCATCAGCACTGAAGTTTGCTTTTTCATTCATCACATGCAGCGTTTGGCGGGTTGAATGCGTACAACTTCCATTGGTAATACTTAATATTACTTCATAATTTCCTGGATTAGCATATTGATGTTTTGGATTGACCTCTGTGGATGATTGTTCATCTCCAAAAAACCATTGATAAGTCAAAGCCCCGAGTGATTGATCCTTAAAATCAACAGTGAATTTTTCAGAACAGTTTTGCGTAAAACTGAAACTGGCAATGGGTGGTTTAATATATACGACCTTTTTTAAAATGATGGTATCCGCACAGGTATTGTTCCATGAAATAAGTCTAACATCAAACCAACCGGTATCCTGGTATTCGTGTACCGGGTTCTGCGCCACATCAGTTGTACCATCACCAAAATCCCATAACCATTGATCCGGTTCACCCGTGCTTTTATCTGAAAAGTTGATAGCCTGGAAAGCACAGACATCTGAAGAACCGACGGAAAAATTTGCACCAGGCTTTTTACCTGCACGAACGGCTTCTTTAAAAGTCGTTGTTTTCGTACAACCGGTACCGGTAGTAATGGTTAATGAAACATCATAGGTTCCTGCAGTTGTATACGAATGGGTTGGTTTAATAGCAGTACTTGTATTGCCATCACCAAAGTTCCACAGATAAGTTGCAATAGATTCATTCGCGGTAATGGTGGCTGATGGCTTAATCGTTACTGGTATACAACCTTGTGCAGGAAGGTTATTCAATACAATTGTTGGTTCCTGGATCTTAATATACTGAGCTTTAGTAACGGTGTCACTGCAACCATTGGTATTGGTTGATATCAGCCGCACTGTAAAATTTCCAGTCTTTGTATATGTGTGAATAGGATTAGGGGTTGATGAAGTATTTCCATCACCAAAACTCCAAAAATATGTTTGTGCGCCGGTTGATGCATGGGAAAAATTCACCGTAAGTGGCACCTGGCAGCCTGAGGTTTTATTTGCATTGAAATTTGTAAGCGGTTTTGGTTTTACAATCACCGTTTTTGAGATTGAATCTATACATCCCCCAAAATCATTAACCAGTTTTATATTGTAAGTACCTGCGGCAGCAAAAGTTTTTATCGGATTAATTACAGTAGAAGTTGTACCATCACCAAAATACCATGTTGAGCTACCTGGTATGGGTAATGAAGTATTATTGAATTGAACCGCTCTACCTTCGCAAATGGTTTCACTGTTAGCAAATGATGAATTTACTGTTCCAATACTTACCAGGTTTTCTTTAATTATAGTATCCGTACAACCCAGGCTGCTGGAAGTGATCAATGAAACCGTGTACGTTCCCGCTTTTGTATAGGTATGTTGGGGATCTTTTAAGGTACTACTGCTTCCATCACCAAAATTCCATTTATAATTTAAAATACCGGTTCCCATTGAAGTATTACTAAACTTAATGCTTACCGGTGATGCACATATCCCTGGATTACTATTGGTAAAATCTGCCTTTACGCCACTACTGGTGTTGATTAATTTGTTCTTACTAATGGTTTGTACGCAGCCAAAACTATTGGTTATCCTTAAGGTAACTGAAAAGTTTCCTGCCAAAGAATATGTATGTGTTGGATTGGCAATTTCGCTGGTTGTACCATCTCCAAAATCCCAACTGTATTTTGTTATAGTGCCGGATGATGTAGTGGTTTTATTTGTAAAAATTACATTGAGTGGAAAACATCCTGCAGAATCTGAAATGGTGAAATCAACTACCGGGTTAGGGTGAACGACTATATATTTTTGCTTGGTAATAGAATCAGACCCACTGGCATTTTTGATAACCAGTTTAATAGTATACGCACCTGGCGTAAAATAAGTGGCTGAAGGATTTTTTAAAGATGATATAACCCCATTGCCAAGGTCCCAACGCCATTGTATTGGATTGCCTTTTGAAAGATCTGTAAACTGGATAACCATTGGCGTACAACCTGAAACCGGGGTAGCCGAAAAATCAGTGGCCAATTGTGCGAACAATTTGCCCTGGAAAATGGACAAAATCGCAAAGATGACAATTACCCGAATATGGTAATAGGTCAAAGCAGTCATAGGTATGGCCTTGATTTGGTTACTTAAATAGAATATTGGTGAAGAGGTAAAGGAATTCCGTTCTCTTTTACTCTTGGTTACTTTAACGAAAGATTATTGCATTTATTCTAACCCTGTAAAAATTTTCAAATAAAAAAATCCCGAATCACCATTGACCGGGGGTTAAAAAAAATTATTAGTTATTGTTTAATTAATTACACTTTACATTCAATACGAATCTCGTTACTAGCTACCACCTCGCCCGCCTCAGTTACTGAAAACCGTGATAAATTAAAATCTTTTCGATTAATTTTTCCGGTTATAATAAATCCAGCTTTTGTTTAGCCATAACCATCATGAACAATTCCGGCAGTAAAAAAATCAGGAGATTTAAATGCGTATCCCGTTGATCATTATTAGTATCTATGGAATCAATATCCGCGGTAACCAGAATTTTAGAAGCTTTTGTAAAATCTTCGTCTTCCGTTACAATTTCAAATATGAAATTTTCTGAAACAATGCCATCACTTCACATTACTTTTTTGAATCGGCCTCTGCATTCAGGAATGGTTTTAAAATATCAATAGGTATAGGGAATATAGTAGTTGTTGCATTGCTTCCTGATGAAATTTCAATCAAAGTTTGAAGATATCGTAGTGTTAATGCCGTAGGTTGCTTTGAAAGTATTTCAGATGCATCCGCTAACCTTTGCGATGCCTGGAATTCACCTTCAGCAGCAATGACTTTTGAACGTCTTTCTCTTTCCGCTTCAGCCTGGCGGGCCATGGCTCTTTGCATTTCGTGCGATAATTCTATTTGTTTCACCTCAACATTCGAAACTTTTACGCCCCATGGTTCTGTTTGCGCATCAATGATTTGTTGTAATTTCTGATTGATCTTATCGCGTTGAGAAAGTATATCGTCAAGCTCTGATTGTCCTAAAACACTTCGCAAGGTTGTCTGTGAAATTTGGGAAGTAGCTGCATAATAATTTTCTACTTGTACAATTGCCCGCTGAGGTTCAACAACCCGGAAATAAATAACTGCATTTACTTTAATGGAAACGTTATCCTGGGTAATAACATCCTGGGGCGGCACATCATGTACAATGGTTCGCAAACTTACTTTTACCATCTTATCAATAATGGGTATCAGAAAAATAAGTCCCGGTCCTTTGATCCCATCCCCCACAATTCTACCCAATCGAAATATGACTCCTCTTTCATATTCTCTTAAAATTTTAATGGCATTTGAAAGTATAAACAAACCTAAAACAACAACAACAATTAATAGAATTGGGTAATCTTGCATCGTATATTTATTTTAGTTAAACAATCTCAACAAATAATTTAAAATCCTTAAAAGATGTCACCCTCACATTCTGACCCTTTTCAATTTTCCCACTTATTGACTCAGCCTGCCATCTTTCACCCATCACCATAATATACCCGGAATTTTCCAAATCTTCGAGCGCTTCACCCGTTTGGCCTATAAGTCCGGCCATTCCAGTTACCTGTTTGCCTTTCTGAGCTTTTAATCCCATTCCTATTACAAATAAAAAAAACAGTGTTGTTATGATGGTGGATGTTATTATCACAGATTTTGATATGGTCATTAATCCTGTAAAATTATCCTCTTTAATTAACATTATTGAACCGATAAATAAGGCTATTACTCCTCCAATAGCCAAAAGTCCATGGCTGACTATTTTAATTTCAAGTATAAAAAGAATAATGGCCAATACGATGAGTGCCACACCGGCATAATTAACCGGTAATGTATTCATGGCATAAAAGGCCAGGATGATACTGATAGCCCCGATAATACCAGGAAAAACTGCACCGGGATTATAAATCTCAAATAATAATCCATAAAATCCCAGCAACATTAGTATGTAGGCAATGTTTGGGTCACTGATGATATTCAATAATTTTTCGGCAAAACTCATGTCCAAATGGACAACTGAAGCGCCATTGGTTTGCAAAACAAAATTTCCTTCTCCTACCTCAACCCTTTTTCCATGAATTTGCTGTAAAAGGATCTGCAGATTTGGGGCAATGGTATCAATCACATTAAGAGCTAATGCTTCAGTACTGGTTATAGATACGCTATTTCTAACTGCATCCTGGGCCCATTCAACGTTCCGATTTCGCTTTTGAGCAATGGTGGTAATGTATGCAATGGCATCATTGGTGGTTTTGGTATTCATAACAGAGTCAGCACCACCTTGCATGGAAACGGGATGTGCCGCCCCAATATTGGTTCCCGGTGCCATTGCCGCTATATGTGCGGCCAGGGTTATAAAAACACCTGCAGACCCTGCATGAGCGCCATTTGGTGTTACATAAACGATCACCGGAATGGGTGCATCCAGGATCGTTCCCGTAATGATCCTTGTCGATTTAAGCAACCCACCGGGAGTATTCAGGTTTATTACCAGTGCCGAGGCACTTTCTTTCTCAGCATGTTTAATTCCCCGTAAAATGTAATCGGTAGTAGCCGGGTTTATGGATCCGTCAATTGTTATAGTAACAACCTTTTGCCCATAAAAGGGTGTAGGAAGAAAATAAAATAATAATATGAACAGAAGCCTTTGCATATTTGTAATGACTTTCAAAAGATGAATTAATTTGCATCTTTCGAATTTTTTAAGTGAGGATAAAATCAATTTACTTAATAATTTTATGTAAGCCAAGAAATGCTTAAATGGCATGAAAAGTACTTCGGCCCGATTTTAGAGTAAGTTTTTTCAGTTTTTTGATTTCATTAATCAAATTCAGCACGAGTATTGCAGCAAATTTGTTTCAATTAATATAAATATGAATTTCAGCGTGATTAAGAACATCCAATTTACGCGTTTGGCTAAAGCTACCGGGCGTCTAAGAGAATTTAATTTCAGGAAAATAGCAGGTGCTCCCGAAGAAACCTTCCATGTAGATGTAAGTGACGACAGGGGAAATCGCATCATTTTTAAAATGTTGAAAGACGATGCGGGGGGCTGGAAAATCGCAAATTCCGGATTGCCAGAATGGATCCAGGAATCAGAAAAACAGCTAAATGAATTAATTCAGGAAGAATTAGCCCGTTAATTTTTCATTACTAAATAAATATTGCCGGCAATTGTTGGGCAATAAAATTATTGCATTTTCATACAACCTATAAGTTGTCTTTTGGGGCATGTATAGTAATCAGCAGCAGGTATTGCCCGCTGCTTTTTTTATATCCACTTTATATTTTTTTTATTCCCGCCATTTTTCCTCCCCATAATATTTAATGTATTTTTATCAGAATCGAAACATTTAAATTTTGGTGATGAAAATAGCCTTATTGATCATTTGCATTTCAATTCTATCCTTTATTTCAGCGTGTTCCGATAATAATGCCCGCGAAGTATTTGTAAATCGCGACACAACGATTACTTCTGCCAATGCTATTACTGATCTTTTTATAGACAGCACATTATTAGAGTTATATATTGATTCCAATAAAACTGACGAAGCCAATGCTTCCCTGATGAGAAATTTTTATAAAAGTCGTAATTATCAATATGCCTGGTTTACATCAAAAGGGCTGGCTCAGCAGGCAAATGCATTCTGGAACTTACACAATCATTTTATCAGCTATAGCCAGGATAGTTCATTACATAATGATCATTTACATCAATTAATGGATGAATTAATGATCCCTGACTCAATTAGAATTCCTTCAACTAAAATTATCCGGCAAACCGAACTGCAACTCACCGACCACTTTTTCAAATATGCACATTATGCCTTTAATGGTAAAATTGACCCGGAAGAATTTAAATGGTATATCCCACGCAAAAAAATTGATGCCGTTTCATTACTTGACTCGCTGATTGAACATAAAGGCAAGGATATCGACAATTGGGCACCCGTTAATAGCTTATATAAGCATGTAAAGGATAACCTGCTTGTATACTATGAATGGCAAAAAAATAAATCATTACCTGTTATTGGCCCTATAGAAAACACATTGCGAAAAGGCGATAGTGCTGATATCCTTCCAGCCATCAAACAATATTTATCAGTTACGGGAGATCTGGCGCATAATGATGATTCGCAAACTTTTAATGATGAATTTGAAAAGGCAGTAAAACGATTTCAGAAACGATTTGGTCTTAAGCAGGATGGTGTAATAGGTAAGGATTTCAGCACAGAAATTAATGTAAGTGTTCAAAAAAGAATTGAACAATTATTGGTAAACCTGGAAAGAATGCGATGGCTTCCCCCCCGCCCGGGAGGCACATTTATTGTAGCTAATATCCCAGCCTTCAGGTTACTGATCTTTGAAAACAAGAAAAAAGTTTTTGAATCGGACATTGTTGTAGGAAAGGAAGGAACCGGAACTGTAATTTTTACTGACAGTTTAAAATATATAGTTTTCAGTCCTTATTGGAATTTGCCTGCCAGTATTGTCAGGAATGAAATTGAACCCGCTATTCATCGAAATCCCAATTACCTTCAACGAAATAATATGGAAATTACCGGCTACAACAACGGTTTACCGGTTATTCGTCAAAAACCAGGAAGCGGGAATGCATTGGGACTTGTAAAATTCATTTTTCCCAATAATTATAATATTTATTTTCATGATACCCCGTCTAAATATTTATTTGAAAGAGATAAACGTGCATTCAGCCATGGCTGTATACGTGTCAGAAAACCGGAAGAAATGGCAAACTATTTATTGAAAAACCAACCCGAATGGACTCAAACGAAAATCAATGCGGCTATGCATGCTGGTGAGGAAAAATGGGTAACCTTAAAAACATCTGTTCCGGTATTTATAACTTATTTTACAGCATGGGTTGATGAAGATAACCTGTTGCATTTTAGAGACGATATATATGGTCATGATAAAAAATTGGCTGATAGACTGTTTACACAATAAATCAATTTTTTAAAAAGAAGTACGGTTTAATAATGTAATTGCTGTTATTTAATTGAATCAGAAATTTTGGGATGGGCACAAAAGAAAATTTTTTTTACTGGATTAAGAAAATAATTGCTTTTATATACAATGACAAAGTTCGCATTGGATTTCAACAGGCTGTTCCATTTTGGATAGCCTCAGTCATTACTGGCCTTATCGCGGTTTTTTATACATTCCTTTTTGGAAGGGCAGAGGAATTACTAGCATGGGTCACTGAAAAGGACCATGCATGGCTATTCATTATAACACCCATTGGTTTTATCCTTGCTTATTTATTAGTAGCAAAATGGGCGCCTTTCGCACAAGGTAGCGGGATTCCACAGGTAGTGGCTTCCATTGAATTAGCCACTCCAGATAATACCAGTAAAATTGATCGCTTATTAGGAATACGTATCATTATTGTAAAAATTTTGAGTAGCCTGTTGATGGTACTGAGTGGTGGAGTAATTGGTCGTGAAGGACCTACTATCCAGATTGCAGGCTCTGTCTTTAAAAAAATAAATCAATGGATCCCTGAAAGCTGGCCTAAGATTTCCAAAAAAAATATGATTATGACAGGAGGTGCCGCGGGATTGGCCGCTGCTTTTAATACTCCACTGGGGGGAATTGTATTTGCTGTTGAGGAGCTTACAAAAACACATATCAGTTATTTTAAAACAGCACTATTTTCAGCGGTAATCATAGCCGGCTTAACTGCACAAGCTATCCTTGGGCCTTATTTATATCTTGGCTACCCAAATTTAAGGGACCTTGATTCTACAATTTTTTTATCTGTGGGATTGGTGGCTATTGTGTGTGGAATGAGTGGCGCCATTCTTTCAAAATTGATACTGGCGATTTTGAAATGGAAAAGTCAGTTTAAAAAAGAATTTCAATTTATTTTGTTTGCTTTTTTTGCGGGATTGCTAATGGCATCTTTGGCTTATTTTATAAACCCTGCTATTTTGGGTTCAGGCAAAGAACAAATGACCACGCTCCTATTTACTGAAAATAAGAAAGTGGAATGGTATATGCCATTTTTAAGAATTTTAGGTGCCCTGGTATCATTTACAAGTGGTGCGGCTGGAGGTATTTTTGCTCCTGCCCTGAGTATTGGTGCAACTATTGGTGGTGGGTTAGCTAATTTGCTGGAGTTGTCGGCCACTAATACTAATTTATTAGTTTTAGGAGGCATGGTTGGATTTTTAACAGGTGTTACCCGTTCGCCATTTACTTCTGCTATTCTTGTATTGGAAATGACTGACCGTCACAGCGTAATCTTTTATTTAATGCTTTCTGCCATGTTAGCGGGACCGGCAGCTTTCCTTATTGATCGCAGATCTCTATATACACATCTTAAGAACAGGTACCTGAAATTACTCGATAGCACTCCCTGATCATTTATTTCCAATATGGGCTGATAATATTTTTTCTAAAATTGCAGCTAGTTCGTCAATTGAATTTGGTTTTTGAAAATAAAATGAAGCACCTGTTTCAATCAAATTCACTGCATCTTCTTTTAAATTTTTAGTTGAATGGATAATTATGGGCGTGTGTTTATTATTCTTTACTTTTCTTATCTCCCTGATGCTTTTTTTTCCATCCATCACGGGCATGTTGAGATCCATAAAAATATAATCCGGCAAAAATTCAGCATCTTCCATCAACTTTTCTACTGCTTCTTTTCCACTTTCCGCAGTTACACATTTTACTGATACATCAACTTGTTTTAGCGCTCTTTTAAAAATATAGAGATCATCCTCTTGATCATCAACCAGTAAAATTGTAATTTTCTTTTGCATAGTTATAATATAAAAAAGCATGTACGGAAATTTATCCGTACATACTTATGAAAGATTAAAACCTAATTAAACAAGATTGTTTTCAATAATTTGCCCAACACAATCAGCTACCCATGGATCAATTGATTTACGTTTATCAGGTATCCATCTTCCGTCTTCATCCATATGAATAAAAAAAACGCAGATATTTTTACGTAAAGGATGCAAAAAGATTCCTTTGAATCGACCCGTTTCAATTAAATATTCGGGATCATCACAAGTATCTTTCGCAATAATGACATGATAAACTAATCCGTGCTTTTCAAATGCCCCAACAATCATTTCTTTTCCGAATTTATCCATAACACATGTTTTTATACTATGCTATAATTAGAAAAACCGTGCCATATTATTTATTCTACATAGTTAAATGCCTTTTAATTTTATTAAATATCTATGTCATAGAACAGCTATCGCAAACATTTAAACACGATTATAGCTTTAAAAAGCAAATTGAGAACCCTATTATAGAAATGTGACTGATAACTTGTATTCATGATACTGGTCTTTTAGTAGCATTATTTTCATCATGTCTTATCTGTGTTTTAACCCCATTTAAACCCTTTAATATAATATTTCACCAATGCTTCTTTATTTTATATTAATTTCTATATAAATAGTATGTATGAAAACAATACTCACAGCAATGTTCTTTTGCATGTATTTTTCTGCTTGTACACAACCTGGATCCTCCAGTACCAAAACTAATATTCAACATATAGGTGGTCGCTGCGAAGGATGCGAAGCAATATTTGAATCACCTGTTTCTTTTGACCAGTTACATTACATTGATACACTTCCAAATTTTGAACAGCATCATGAAAAAATGCTGCTAACTGGAATCGTATATCAGAATGATGGGAAAACTCCAGCTAACGATGTCATAATTTACATTTACCATACGGATACAACCGGAATATACCCCCGGCAGGAAAATGATTCAAACTGTGCACAACGCCACGGCTATATAAGGGGATGGATTAAGACCAATGAAAACGGCAAATACCTTTTTTATACTTTCCGTCCTGCATCTTATCCAAACAGCGTCCAACCGCAGCACGTGCACATAACCATTAAAGAGCCCGATAAGAATGAATATTATATTGACGAATTTATGTTTGCAGACGACCCTAATTTGCCGAAGGAAATCGAAAGCAGACCAGCCCGGGGAAGTAACGGAATTGTACAACCGAAAATGAAAGAAGGAATACTTATCGCAAACCGGGATATTATTTTGGGTAAGAATATTCCAGGTTACCCTGTCAATTAGTTGAAGATTATGTCATAATGCGACGACCAAAAAGCAAACTTCCAATACGTACCATATTGCTACCGGTAGAAAGGGCTATTTTATAATCATCACTCATGCCCATGGATAAAGTTTTCCAATTGAATAAAGGGTGATCTATTTTGACATAGATATCAAAAATGCTTTTAAGCATTGTAAATTCATTTTTTACAATCTCCAGATCATCCGTAAATGTTGCCATACCCATCAATCCCATAACTCGGATGTTGTTGAATCCTGCTGTTTGTATTTGATCAATTAGCAACTGGAGTTCTTCTTTATCTAATCCAAATTTAGTAGCCTCTGTGGCTATATGCAACTGAAGCAAGACATTAATTACCCGGTTGTTTTTTTCTGCCTGTTTATTGATTTCTTTCAACAATTTAAAACTATCAACTCCCTGAATTAGGTGTACAAAGGGTGCTATATATTTTACCTTATTGGTTTGCAGGTGCCCAATAAAATGCCAGCGAATATCTTTGGATAAGCTTTCAGATTTATCAACCAATTCCTGTACATAATTTTCGCCGAAATCGCGATGACCAAAATTGTATAATGCCAAAATTGATTTAACTGGTTGAATTTTTGATACAGCGACAAGCTCAACATTTGCACCCAATTCATTCAAAATTCTGTCATATGTTTCTTTATTGGCAGCCATATCTTTCAATGATCATCTTTAAACCAGGGTGTTTATTTCAAAATGTTACGGCTGATCACAATTCGTTGAACCTCGCTGGTACCTTCATATATCTGTGTGATCTTAGCATCTCTCATTAATCGTTCAACATGATATTCTTTTACAAAACCATATCCCCCGTGTACCTGTACTGCTTCGGTGGTTGTCCACATTGCTGTTTCGCTGGCAAAAACTTTAGCCATGGAACTGCTTAAGTTATAATCCAACCTGTTATCTTTTTCCCATGCAGATTTAAGGCAAAGAAGGCGGCTAGCTTCAATTCGGGTAGCCATATCAGCCAGTTTGAAGGCTATGATCTGGTGATTCATGATCTCAGTTCCAAAAGCTTTACGCTCTTTAGAATATTGGAGTGCCAGTTCATAAGCGCCACTGGCAATTCCCAATGCCTGGGAAGCGATACCAATTCGTCCACCTGCTAAAGTATTCATGGCAAATAAAAATCCAGAACCATTTTTTCCAATGCGATTCTCTTTGGGAACTTTTACATCCTGAAACATGATACTGTGCGTATCACTTCCTCGTATTCCCAATTTATTTTCCTTTGCACCTACAGTAACGCCTGGCCAGTCTTTTTCTACTATTAATGTATTTATACCCCTGGAACCCTTTGAAACATCCGTTTGTGCAATCACCAGATATACTGATGCCGAATTTCCATTTGTGATCCAGTTTTTTGTACCATTCAGAATATAATGATCCCCTTTATCTTCTGCAGTAGTTCTTTGAGATGTAGCATCACTGCCAGCTTCTGGTTCGCTGAGTAAAAATGCTCCGAGATACAATTCTTCATCTTTACGTCCCTGTGCCAGGGGAATAAGATATTTTTGTTTTTGTTCTTCAGTGCCATATGCTTCTAAACCAAAACAAACCAGGCTATTATTTACACTCATTACCACGCTAACACTCGCATCAATCTTACTGATCTCCTCCATTGCTAACACATAGCTTACTGTATCCATACCAGAACCGCCATATTGCGGATCAACCATCATACCCAAAAAACCCAGCTCTGCTAATTTCAAAACCTGCTCCTTAGGAAATAATTGCTTTTCATCCCTTTCAATAACACCCGGCAAACATTCATTACGGGCAAAATCGCGGGCTGCCTGTTGTATCATCTTATGTTCTTCATTCAGATCAAAATGCATTAATTATTATTTTAGGAGTCGCAAAAATAACTGAAACATTCAAAACACTAACAGTTGTTATTTTTTAAATCTCGGAAATTATTTAACGAGCATAAAAAAACCCCTTTAAAAGGGGCTTTTTTATAAATTATTTTTTTGAAAGACTTTTCAGATAACTGACATGTGAAGCTACAGCCATAGTCACTTTTGGATATTCAATATAAGGAACATTGAATTCATTACAGGCCTTTCTAATGATCTGGCTTATGGCAGGATAATGAACATGTGAAATTTTTGGAAACAAGTGATGCTCAATCTGGAAATTTAAGCCACCCACCCACCAGGATAAGAATTTATTTCGTGTTGCAAAATTAGCCGTTGTTTTTAACTGATGAATGGCCCATTCATCATCCAGCGTATTGCCTGGTTGTTTTGGAACCGGGAAATCGGTATGTTCAACAGTATGAGCTAATTGAAATACTATGCTAAGAAGAATACCTGCAAACATGCCATAAACCAGGAAGCCAACTAACCAGGGAACAAATCCTACCATATAAATAGGTAATGCCACGAAAAGAAATGCATGTAAAGCCTTAAATCCCCAAAATGAAATATGGTCACCTGTTTTCATTTTCTTAAGTGGCATACTGCCCACTCTTTTTAAGAAATATTTTTTATAATCTGTTACAAATACCCAATAAATATAAAGGAGTGAGTACGCACCTAAAAAATAATAATGCTGATATTTATGGAGTTTATAAAATTTCTGAGTTTCACAAAGACGTAAAATAGGTTTAGCATCAATATCATCATCAATACCATCAATATTGGTATAAGCATGATGTATTACATTATGCTTTGTTTTCCACATGAAAATATTTGCCCCCAGAAAATTAACTGAAAGACCGGCCAAATCATTGACCCATTTATATTTACTAAAACTTCCGTGCGCCCCATCATGCATTACATTAAAGCCTATAGAAGCGGTAAACACTCCCAATAATAAGCATTCGATAATAGCAAGCGTGACCCCCGGTGTAAAAAATACCAGATGAATATAGACGGCTATTAAACTTATAACTAGAACAATTGCTTTGATAAAAAGAGAACGATTACCAGTGGTTGCCTTCCCTGCGTTTTCAAAGTACTCACTTATGCGGTTTTTAAGTTCGGTATGAAAGGATTTCGAAACTGAAGTAAATTTGGGTGTTATCATGCTACCTGGTAATTTATTGCTAAGGTAACCTAAAACGGCCAATTTTCGGGGTAAAAGCTGTATGATTATCCTGCAAAAACTATGATTAACATTATGTCTCTACCATAATCAATGAATCTAAAGAACGAATCCCAATTTTTTTTTCACATATAAACCCTTCAGCATATTTAACACCAATTCGTTTTCCGAAAATTCGAGCACGGGCAATGATACTTTCTAAAAAATCAGGTGTAGATATATAAGTAGCGGGTTCAACATCATTTTCATTGGAAAAAAATTGGGTGCTGTAAGCTTCTACACTTTTCATTTTATTTTCAAATACTTCACTGATATCTATCAATATATCTGGTTCATGATACCAATCCTGTATATAATGGAAAACATATTTCGGTCTCCATTTAGATTGCTGAGTACCTTGTTCATCAAGTGTTTCAATCTTAGACAAACCTGATAAAAAACATGATTCAGCTATCAGGTGGCCGGCCCTTCCATGATCGGGATGACGATCATCCAATACATTAGCAAAAACAATTTCCGGTTGATACTTTCTGATCGTTTGAATCAATTTTATCTGGTGTTTTTCATCATTCAAAAAAAAGCCATCTCTGAATTTTAAATTCTCCCGCGAAACAACACCAATGATCGATGCTGCCTTAGCAGCCTCTTCATAACGTGAATCAATATTTCCCCTGGTTCCTAACTCTCCCTGTGTAAGGTCAACAATGGCTGCTTTTTTACCTGAATTAATTTCGTTCAACAGTACACCAGAACAACCAAGTTCTACATCATCGGGATGAACGCCAATTGCCAGAATATCTACTTTCATTTTTAATTTTTATGCATTCAATGGATCATAAAAAAAATCCCTGCGAATGTAGGGATAAATGATTTAAACTATAAAGTGTGTATTAGTTTACTGAGGACATTGGACGTATGTAATTATTATACCACATTCCATCTATTTCATTCACTATTATCTCAATCTGACGATCGGTGACATTCCTGAGATCATAATCTTGTTTTAAACTGCTTCCAAAAAAGAATGCAACTGTCTGATAAAGCCTGGCCGAAACTCCACCTTTATATTCTTTGATAATGGAATAACAATTATTTCCTGTCTGGCGATTTATAAGTTTCATCAACACCCTGCCCTGGTAAACTGATAAATTGGTTAGTGGATCAGCAAACTGATCTTTCAGTTCTTTCTCCCTTGATTTCAGGTAATTATTTTTTTCTTTTTTTGATTTGAAATTGGTGAGTTGTAATTGTATTTCGTTCAAGGTGACCCCTGCTGTTCGGGCAAAAGGATAAGTAACGTAAACAGCATTTCTTAAGCGATCATATTCCCTTTTGTATTTTTCAAGTTGCTTTTCTGACATTTTTGAAACCCATGCCATTTCCGATTCTTTATACGGTATTAATGCGCCCTCATAACAAATGGCGGATGTAAGCACTGTATCGTTGATTCCCCATTTAAGCGGATCAGGTAACGAACATTGCGCAATAGCGGGAGAACAAAAACGCAGGGTTAATAATATGACACAAACAAATCTTATCATTTTAGGGTCTCATGTCATTAAATGTACAAAACAAGTTGGGTTTTTGAAAGACATTAAAAATAGGAATAATGCTGTTTTAAAAAACTTAAATTTCCAGGATACGTGTCTTGTTTAACTTATTTCGTCGAACCATACTCATAATTAGGCCAATCACCATAATAATAGTACCCCCCCAAAGCAAATTGATAAAAGGAAATTTATAGGCCTTCAGGGTTACATATTCCAAAATGGAATTTGATTCCTTTACCCCTATTTCTACTTTATTTCCATCTATTTTATTCAACTGTAATACCAGGCTTTCGGCTGTAATGGTATCAGGTAACGGAAATTGACTACTATTAGTGGTAATCAATAGCGGTTCTGAAATATAGGTTGAATTGGTTTTAGAAAACACTTTTACACGAGCTATCGAGGCAATATCTTCGGGAGCAAATCCAGGTGTAGGAATATTATTTTTAGAAGTCACATCTTCCAAAACAAAAAATCCATTTGAATAAAAAACCGTATCCCCAATTTCTATCACCTGGTTCTCAAACTGAGCGGTGTCCTTGTTTCTTTCCGGATCCGGCAAAGACGTAATGTATGTAAACACATCCCGATCAAAATAATGTTTTGCATCGGGATTGGCCATCAGACCTTCATTACCCTTATAATTTACGAAAGCATTAGGCTGTAAGGTAAAAGTTTCCTTTCCGTCTTTTCTTTCAAACAAAATATTATAATACCACAATGGTTTGGCAGGATGAGCGGAATCACTTTGGTAAGTGACCCAGAATTTATCCATATCCGTTTTTACCCCTTTTACCAGCGTAAGATTTTCCCCCGATTTTTCGGAGCTTTCTTCTCCAAAGTTTATAAAAATACCACTGGTATTTTTGGACAGCATTTCTTTTTTGGAAGAAGAAATGAGTATGCCTAATAACATCAAACCAAATCCCATGTGTGCAATGGAACCGCCGGATATTTTTAATGAACCCTTAAGACCAAGCCAGATATAGGATAAATTAGCAACTATAGCGAAAACACTACTGACAACGCCTAACCAGATAGCCCCAAGAAAACCTATTCCTTTTTGGTCATAACTGATATTTCCAAAGGCTAATATAAATCCACCAATAACTAATGAAGCCACTAAAGGAATAAACATTTTTCTGAAAAAGAAATGCTTTCCGGTTTGTTTATATTTTAGATATTGAGTAAAGGCTGTCAGAATACCTATGAGAATGGCAACAAAGATCTGAATGCGGTTATAACTGAATTCTGAATCCTCGCCAATTGCCAATGGTGTGAACAAGGTTGTGTTCTCACCGGCAAACAGGCTGGCGATTTTGTTAAACACCGGAACGGATGTCATGACGATGATGGAAATTCCTGAAAGAAAAAATACAAGTGCACCAATGAACATCCAGAATTCACGGGAGGATGTTTGTTCTTCTTTAATTACATGGGGTATGTTCTTGTATCGCAAAGCAAACAACAATAAAGAAGGAACAACAAATATGAGCAGGAATAAAAGCAATTGTGCATTCATTCCCAGGTCGGTAAAAGCATGTACCGATGCATCACCCAAAATTCCGCTGCGTGTAAGGAATGTTGAATAGAGAATAAATAGAAACGAAAGTATCATAAACAAACAGGTAGCTCGTAAGGAATGCCCCGTATGTTTGAATATCAATAAGGTATGAATGCCGGCAATAAGAATTAACCAGGGTACAAGAGATGCATTTTCCACCGGGTCCCATGCCCAATAACCACCAAAAGTCAATGATTCATAAGCCCACATTGCGCCCATCATAACACCGGTACCTAATGCAGCTGCCGAAAATAAAGCCCAGGGTAATGCCGGCCTGGTCCAATCAGCATATTTCCTGGTCCACAACCCGGCTATGGCATATGCAAATGGAATCAATACAGATGCAAACCCCAGGAATAATACCGGTGGATGAATCTGCATCCAGTAATTCTGTAATAAAGGATTCAGGTCATTTCCATCAGTTACAAAACTTAAATAATCCGGACGGGAAAAAATGGGTGCATCCATTTCGTTGCGTAAAAGAACAAATGGATTGGATCCGATCTTTGATCCAAATACATAGATACCAGCTACCATTGTGGCGAGGCAAAATTGCGCGAAACTGATAACGGTCATCACCGGCGATTCCCATTCTTTGGCTTTGAAGATCAGCACGGTTCCCAATATTGCATGCCAGGCGCTCCAAAGCAAAAAACTTCCTTCCTGTCCTTCCCAAAAACAACTCAACAGGTATTTGAATTCTAATGATAGACTGCTATGCTGCCAGGCATATTTGTACTCAAATAAATGGTTGTAAATAATAAAGAATAGGATTCCAAAAATGGCAAATATGCTGACTAAGTCAGCTATAAAGCAAATACGGGCAAGTTTTCTCCAGTATAATTTATCAGCATCATTCTGGGTGACAGTACCTTTATAATACGAAAATGTTGCAAAGGCAGCTGCAACTAAAGAAAGGACGATAAAAAAGTGACCCAATCTGCCCGGAAGCAAATTCTCTCCGTAATACTCCATCAGGGATAATTATTTTTTTAAAGCAGTAGTTTGTTTGGTGGGATAGCTTATTGAAGCAGCAACCGGTATATTCTTTTGGGCAGCTTCTTGATCATCTTTGTATTTTGACGGACACTTCATCAGTATTTCCCTGCATTCAAAGAATTCCTTTTGCATAGCACCTTTTAAAACCAAACGTGTACTATGCTCAAAATTTTCAGGTTTTGCATTATGATAAACAACTTTTACGGAACCACCCACCGAATCAATAGCGGTAAAACTCATGTAATTAGGATTATTTATTGCATCGTATTCAATAGGTTGTTTTGTATCGAGTTTGGCAACCAGGTGAACAAATTTGCCCGGCTTATTTTTAGCGGTTTCAACCGTATCGTAGGTAGTTAAAGAACCCATAAAACTAATAAGGACAGCAATGGAAATGGCGATCAGAACAAGGATAACTATATGTAATTTCTTCATAGTTTTAAAATGCACGGCAAAGTTATTGCAGAAATGCCGTATTGTTCCATTTATCAGCCTTAATTTATAAATATGAACGTTAAAGAAATGGTAACATGACCAGGCGTTAATTGTTCATTTTGATGCTAAGACAAACGGGTTTAACTTGCATCCCTTTTCCATAAAAATTCAGTCATGACCGATTTATCTACTTTTGATCCGAATATTGCGGGAAATCCCAACAATAATATTTTCGGCTTACCATTTTCGGAAGAAGAATCCCGGTTGGTTATTTTACCAATTCCCTGGGAAGTGAGCGTGAGCTATGGTGTAGGGACTGCAAGAAATACTGACCATATTTTTAAAGCCAGTTTACAAATTGATTTGTTTGATCCTGATGCTCCGAATGCCTGGCGACAAGGATTTTATATGCGACCCTATGACCAAAAGGTTTTATTGAAAAACGATTACCTGCGTAAGGAAGCTGAATTATACATTGATTATATTTCGAAAGGTGAGCGGGTTGAAGATAATCAGTTTATGTGCAAAGCCATAAAAGAAGTAAACGAAGGTGGCCTGTTTTTAAACTCCTGGGTTTATGAGCAAACAAAAGCTTTACTCGATAAAAATAAGTTAGTGGGGGTATTGGGTGGAGACCATAGCGTTCCACTTGGATTTTTTAAGGCGCAGGCAGAAAAACATGGCGAATTTGGCATCCTCCAGATTGATGCACATTGTGATCTTAGAATTTCTTATGAAGGTTTTAAATATTCCCATGCCAGCATAATGTATAATGCGCTAACAGAAATTCCAGCATTAAAAAAATTAGTGCAAGTCGGTATCAGGGATTATTCTGATGGTGAACTGGAATATATTAATGATAACCCGGAAAAGATCAGCACCTTCTTTGATCGTAACATCAAAGAACGTTTGTACGAAGGCGATACCTGGAAAAATGTTGTTGATGATATAATAAAAGAATTGCCCCAAAAAGTACATTTAAGTTTTGATATTGACGGACTGGATCCAAAACTTTGTCCTAATACAGGAACTCCTGTAGCTGGCGGTTTTGAAACTGAAGAAATATACTATCTCCTAAAAAACTTAATACAAAGCGGACGACAATTAATAGGATTCGATCTGAATGAAGTTGGTATTGGGGAAAATAACTGGGATGCCAATGTTGGAGCAAGGGTATTATTTAAACTTTGCAACCTGATGGTTTTGAGTAACGACAAATAAAATTTCACGGTTTTTTATTATGAAGGCGTATGAACTGGTTTTGAAAAATTCGAAAAAAAATACTTACCAGAAAATAAGCTGGCTGATAGTTGCTATGAATTTTTTTGCTTTTTTATACATTGCTTACCAATTAATAAATACGAACAAATATCACTGGCCTTTATTAGGGGCCATTCTGATAGCTTCATATGCGATTATTTTTGGGGTACTAAAAAGAAAAGAGGTTAGTAAACAACCCCAATTTTCAATACCTTTTATTATTGCCGCTTTCACCTGGGTGTTATTACATAATTTTTGGTTTGTTCTGTTCATTTTTCTGATCGTTGTATTTGAAAACATCAGTAAACAAAAACTTGTAGTATGTGTGGATCGGGAAAAAATCACATTTCCTTCCTTTCCGAAAAAAGAATTAAAGTGGTCCTCTATTAAAAATTTAATATTGAAAGATGACATACTGACTATTGATCTCCATAACAATAAATTGTTTCAAGCCCTGGTAATTGAAAAAAATGTAAATGAAAATCAGTTTAACGAATTTTGCAGGGAACAGATAACCAGAAAATAAACAAAATACAATATGTCCCTTTCACAATCTCCCTATATACTTTATTCTGATGGCAAGGGTAATATTTTTGAGGATACAAGTCTTTATGTAACAGGCCGCAGTGGTTGGGATGCAATACAGGTGCCCATTGAAGAATGGATTGAACTGCCAACTGGCGGACAACTTTATGAATTGCCGGGTCGAAATGGAATAGGTATAGATGTACAATCTGGTGAAATGCGCTTATGTGAAAAAGGTTGGGCCGTAGCAGCCTTTATACCTCCTGCTTATACAGGATTTTATATTGCCGCTTATGAAACTTGCCCAGAGGCTCCTACCCTGCCTTTATTCTGTTATACTGCTGCGGGCTGGCTCCATGAAAAATTTTATGTACCTGCAATACGCATAGAGGAAGACATCAGGCAGGATTGTGAAGGCTATGATACGGATAAAATTAATTTCGGTGTCCATGCTTTATTAAAAGCATACCCGAATAATCGTTTGGTTGAACATCTTGGAAATAATTGTGCGCTAACCTATCATTGCCCTGCAGCACGGAATTTTTTTATAGGGCGATGGGAATGCCCGGTTCCTTCTTCACCAGCATGCAATGCAAATTGTATAGGTTGCATTTCTTTTCAACCAGAAGAAGAAACAATTGTATCCAACCAGGACAGGCTGATGTTTAAACCAACAGCCCATGAAATTGTAGAATTTACAGTACCACATCTCGAAACAGCTCCTTTTCCTATTGTAAGTTTTGGGCAGGGCTGTGAAGGTGAACCCTTACTTATGGCAGATGTTTTATGCGAAGCCATCATTGAGATAAGAAAACATACTTCAAAAGGAAGTCTCAATATAAACACTAATGGGTCAAAACCAGATGCAGTAAAAGCTCTTTGTAAAGCGGGACTAAACAGCATCCGTGTAAGCACCAATTCATTAAGAAGTGAAATATATACTCCTTATTACCGACCAAATAATTATGTATTTGAAGATATTATTACCAGCCTGAAAGTAGTTCGGGATTCAGGTGGCTGGACATCAATTAATTATTTTGTATTCCCGGGTATGACGGATAATATAGCAGAGTATGAAGCACTTCGCAAAACAATTGCAGAAACTGGTTTGAATATGATTCAATGGAGAAATTTCAATATTGATCCTGATTGGTACCTGGGAAAAATTGGGGTATCAGATACGGGTGAATATTTAGGAATGAAACAAATGATTAATTTGTTGAAAGAAGAATTCCCTCAACTCAGATTTGGTTATTACAATCCTCCGATAGAACGTATTAAAGGGATTTACGAAACTGACTTTGCACACTAATACGGATAACCAATTAATTAGCAGAAACCTGGCCTCTTATTTCTCCGCCAGGATTTGCTGCAGTATGCAAGTTATAATACAATGTTCCTGCTTTCAGAAATCCTTCATTGGTTGCGTTAAGTGTTTGCGTGCCGGTTATATTCCCATTTGTACCATTAGTTGTAACTGTTAAATCAATAACAGGAGATGCATTTGTACCAGTTGCAGCCGGACCATGAAAATGTGCGGCAACAACATTACCTGAAAGGCCTGTCCAGTTAATGGTATAGCTCAGCTCATTGGTATTGTCATTATAGCTTCCGGTTAAAGTCCCTGTAGCAGCAGTTGTAACTGCTGGAACTTCCTGTGCACCGTTTGCATTACCGGTCAGCGTCAGGATTATGTCTTGTACATCATCATCATCACCATCACATGAAATGGAAATTACCGGTACCATGAAAATGCATAGAACACCAATCAAAAAGTTAAAATAATTTTGCCTGAATTTCATAATATAAAATTTTATTAATAAATCATATCGAAGATTTACTCAAATTGGTTGCCAAACCCAGTTTCATGCACCACATTTTAAATCTTTTTTCAAAATGAGGCAGGTTCTATTATTTTCGATTGTTATATATTTCATAGATGCTTTAAAAAGCCGCAATACAAAAAATCATTTTTTAAATAATGAAACGGGTTATAATTGTAGGTGCCAGTTCAGGAATAGGAAAATGCCTGGCTGAAAAATATGCCTACTTAAAAAATAAGGTAGGCATAACCGGTAGAAGGTGTGAACTTTTGAACCGGTTAAAGTTGGATCAACCTAATATAGTAACTGCTTGTTTTGATATTACCGAATCTACTTCACTTCGACATTTGGAATTGCTCAAAGAACAAATAGGAGGACTTGACCTATTAATTATTAGTGCGGGAGGTGGTGAAGTAAATGAAAAGTATGAGTGGGAAAAGGAAGATAGAATGGTACAATTAAACGTGAATGCATTCCTTGAAATAGCGCATTGGGCATTTAGTTTGTTCATGAAGCAGGGACATGGTCAACTTGCCGTAATATCTTCCATTGCTGCTAATCGTGGAAATTCAATTTCCCCAGCTTACAGTGCCGCCAAAGCATTTCAGACTGTTTACCTGGAAGGACTAGCCATACGGGCACACAAATCATTAAAGCCAGTTTATATTACCACCATTGAACCTGGCTTTGTAGCAACTAAAAAGCATAATGGAAAAGTATTCTGGATGGTACCGGTTGAAAAAGCTGCGAAACAAATTATTCAGGCTATTGAAAATAAAAAAACAAAGGTTTATATAAGCAAGCGCTGGGGCCTGGTTGCCTGGTTCTTAAAACGTATACCTTATAATATGTACAGGCGCTTATAAATATAATTTTAAAAAAATTATACCCTTTCCAGTAACCGGAGGCGTTGCCACCATTCTATAATCTGGGATTGTTAAAAAAAATAAAAATGATGGGCGGGATTACAGTCATACGAAAAAGGTCGTATATTCGAATTATAATTCAACAAATTATGAGCTCCACGAAATTTATTAAACCGACAGAAAGTGAACTGGAAATTCTCCAGATCATATGGACCAAAGGATTAGCCACCGTAAGAGAAGTTCATGAAGAATTAGGAAAGACCAAAGATGTTGGCTACACTACAACTTTAAAGTTGATGCAGATTATGAATGAAAAAGGATTGGTAAAAAGGGATGATTCTATGCGTACCCATATTTACCAGGCCGCAGTAAATAAAGAAAAAACCCAAAAGCATATGCTCACTAAAATGATCGATTCCCTGTTCGGGGGCTCATCTACCCAGTTAGTGATCCAGGCTTTAGGTAATGATAAACAAAATATGAGTGATGTTGAATTAGCGCAGATACAGGAATTATTGAACAGTCTTAAAAAACAGTAATATGCCCGAAATCGGTCATGCTGCATTTCTCCAGTCACTTGGCTGGGCACTGCTTAACAGTTTATGGCAACTAGCTTTTTTATGGGTTATTTACCAGGTTGTTTTTTCTTTTAAAACATCCTCATCCCCGGTTATTAAAAGTTTTATTGCTGTTATATTTTTAACCGGCGGATTTGCATGGTTCCTGGTTACATTATTCAGTCATCTGTTTACCGGATCACCAGAAACCGTTTTATCTTCAGCTTTCTCTGCAATTAATGGCTATGCAGAAATTAATACATGGATGCAATCGTCACTTTCTATAGCATCGGTACTTTATCTTTTTTTATTGTTTATTCCCCTGGTAAAATTTGCCCGTAATTACCGTTTTGTAAATCAACTACAATCCCAGGGTCAAAAGAAAATGAATGTTGAATGGCGTTTGTTTGTACAGCAGGTTGCAATCCGTTTAGGTATAAAAAAACCAGTATCCATTTACATTTCGGACCTGGTCAATTCGCCGGTTACGATTGGTTATATCAAACCGATGATCCTGGTTCCGTTGGCAGCAGTTAACCGGCTTACTTCTGGACAGATGGAAGCTGTATTGTTGCATGAACTGGCTCATATTAAAAGACATGACTACCTGGTAAATCTTTGGATCACATTTATACAAACCATTCTATATTTTAATCCTTTTGTAAAATTATTTATCAGGCAAATAGAAAGAGAAAGAGAAAAAAGCTGTGATGAAACCGTATTACATTTTCAATATGACCCACATGGCTATGCCACAGCGTTATTGATGCTTGAAAAAACTAATACTTCATTTTCTATTGCATTAGCAGCAAACGGTAAAAAGAATGATTTACTTCATCGTATTGAAACCATCTTAGGCATCCAGCATGCCGCATCCACATCAATCAAAAAAATGACCGGAATCTTTGCCGGGCTTATTTGTATTATAGCTATCCAGGGCATCTTTATAATGAGCAAACCACAAAAAGAAGGTTCTGAAAATTTTGCATTACTGAATGCTACAAATCCTTTTTACTTTTTCACTGGTGAACAACCGGAAAATGGATCTGCATTAAAAATAATGGCAAAAACATCTTCATCCAATACTGTAAATGAAATGGACGCGTTGATAAATGTTGAACCAGCACCTGCTAATTCACCAATACCAATAAACGAAAATACATCTGAACTGCAAGCCATTGCAGATAATGAAATTTCTCCTACCCCTGGTGATTATGTATACGTAAATGCAACCGAAGTTATTGAACCGGAATTAACTACTTTGCAGGAAGCACAAGTGGAAGAAATTGTAGAAGCCAGCAGAGTGGTTTTAGAAAAAGCAAAATGGAATGAGATAGAAAAAAATATTGCTGATGCCTTAACTTCTGATCAAAAACTTCAATTACAAAATGTTTACCTGGCAGAATTGGATAAAATAAACTGGGAAAAAATGGAGGATAGATTACGTCATTCCATTAACAATGTAGACCTTGAAAAAATGAATATCCAGCTACAAAAAGAACTAACCCATTTTAAATTGGATAGTCTGGTAAAAGAATATTCAGTCGCAATCAATACCTTAAATTCTATTGAGACTTACGTGATGAAAAACAAAGAGCAGGAAATAATTCATCCGGAAATTTCCATTCCGCTAATCATCGAAAAAAGGAAAGCATTGGAAGTGGAAGTTAAAAAGATCAAAGCCATCCGCGACAATAAGATCATCAGGCTATAATAAATTACCAAATATTCCTTGGGCAGGTATCTCCATATTGGTTACCGATAAAAAATCCAATGATAATCTCATGTGTGCCCCTGCTAATCGTATTTAAATTCGAAGTTTTAAAATCATAGGCATAGCCTGCATTGGCACCTCCACTTCCAAAATTTTTGAAACTGGGAACTATATATTCCCGGCCCCAGACTTTTGTAGGTAATACCAATGTGGCGCCTGATCGAGCTGACCTGATAATATGGGAGTAAATGATGATATCCTTTTCTGCAGTTATCTTAATGCCAGCCCCGGTTGTAATTGCATCATGATTACTTAAATATACCGGAATATTGGAGGCGTCCCCTCCACCATTTGGCCCAAGAAAAATTTTAATTACCTGGTTAGCTGTTACTGTAAAATTGACAACCTCAGTTCCAGCTATTAAACTTCCGGTAGTACTAACATCAGAAGTTATGTATATACCCATAACTGATCCTGTACCATCAAGATGCGCAGGGTAAGCAATCCAGAATTCTTTTCCTTTATTAGAAAAATCCTGTGCTTCCAGGTAACC
>JACCYQ010000208.1 GCA_013696395.1 Chitinophagaceae bacterium | reverse complement strand
TAACCTCTATCGATACTAATATGACTTCCCCTACGAGTTTCCCTGCGTTGGTTTTGAGCGGCAGGGAACTCGTAGGTTTTACATACTTTCTAATGCCTGCGAGTCCATTTCAGCCGTACAAACACACTAAGTTTTTCAAGACAGTTTTGATGCTAAAGAATGTTATCAGAAAACTTTATTTTTCAGAAGCCCGATTGGTGCAACATCGGGGTTTCGCTGTGGTCTGTTAAGTTTGAGGTTAGTGTGGCGAAAACCCCGCCTGGACGTCAATTCGTTTTCAATCAAATTCTAAATCCCGGCTTCATGTTTTTTTAATACAGCACCTGCAAATGATTTATCGTTAACCTGGCTTTCGAGCCATGCGATGATGTCAAAATAAAAAATAATTCCACGCTCAGTTGGTTTTTTGAAAAGGCTGTTCACCTGTTGTTGTAAAAACGAAATTTTCTGAAGTTGCCGGCTTTTTGAGTCTGCGCTATTAAATTTTTTGAAAAAATCAAACATCAATATTTCAGATTGGTAAAGCCGTTCCTGTTTTTCCAGGAACCGCTGTGCAGAACGTACCTGGTATTCCAGCAGTTCATAATTTTTCAGATCGTAGTGAATAAACATCAATAAAAGCTTTGCATAACTGTATTCATCCAACTCAGTATTTGCCTGGTTCATTATGCGTTGTATATACTGCAGCGACTTCTTGTATTGCTGGCGGGCATAAAGATTATATGCCCAAAAATACCATAGTGTTATTTTGGCTTTCATGCTGAAGTTGTCTTCCACCAGACCATCTTTATTTTCCTTCTCAACAAAAGAAGCGCCTTGCTCAAACTGGCCGGTGCGGTTATAGTAAATGAGTACGCAATTATACCATTTTTCATACCCGATAAAATATTTTTCTTTATTGCGGATGGTATCCAGCAAAGTTTTATAGTATAACATATTATCTTCAAACCCTTCAAAATAACCGCTGCGTACTGATAATATTATATGCTGAAGATATTCGTTGAGCGTTTGCAGATCCAGTTTGTCGTTGCCGCCTGCATTCTTTCGCAATTCCAGGTAAATTTTTGACGTTTCAAACGCCTTTTTGGGTTGCCCCGTAGCCATGTAGTAATCACAGAGTGTCAAATTCCGCATGCCCAATGCTGTACGGGAAAGCATATCGTTCTCAGAGGATTTTAAAACAGGAGTTGCAATTTTTGTAAGTTCGTCTTTATCTTTTTTATTTCGACAGTATAGTTTTTTACGTAAATGCAAACGCATCAGGGTAAATGTTTCACCAACTCTTAAGTAATTATCCATAATATCCAGAACATTTCTTCTTTCTTTTAATATTCTTACCACATTTACAGGGCTGGCATCGTTCGGATTAAATACTTCTTTATGGTATTCCATCAGCAATACCGAAAAATGCCTGGTGAAAGCGTCGTCATCCCAGGTCACCTGTTTTATCTTTTTTAATAATTTTTCACTTTGCCCGTAAAGACCTTTGTAATGAAGCACCTTATAGGTTTCGATCATGTTTGTGTGATCACTATCCAGGTCTTTATAAGCGCCATATGATTTTATCGAAGCAATAATTTGCGCAAACAAATATTTCTTTACCGCAGGAAAATTGGTGGCTTTGTTTTTCAGAAGGAACTGCTGGTTTATTATGCCTTCATTGTAAATTTTTATTTTATCAATTATATCAAACAGTTTCAAATAGCTTTTATCACCCTGCTGAAATTGCGTGTACAGTTTAAAATAGCGTTTTTCACTTTTAGTAAGTGACTTTACCAATTCATAAATTTCCTGTAACAGGCTTTGTTGCATACACTGTAAGATACAGATTCAATCAATTTTTTTTTACAAAAAATACGGGTTAGCATTTTATTAATTACTAATGTAACTAATTGAATCATAGGATAAATAGTTAAAAATACATCTTTTGGCATGTGATAAGCAGTTCTTACATTGGTTTGCCGGCCCTGGCTGTGGAAGATAGTTTTGACTAAGATTTTTCTAACCTCTTTAGTATGACTGCATCCACCAAAAATATTTTGCTAAAAGCTTTCCTGGTGATTCTATCAGGGATTCCTGCACTTTGTGGCAATTGCAACAGTAAAAAGGATTCAACTCATTCAGCACAGGTTAAAAAGGCTCAACCGATTAATATTGGAGATTACCTGCAGGTTTTCTATCCGTTGGATAATAACGCTGAATACTCAGTAACAGTTTGCGCAGATCTGCCGGATAATAGTAACCCTAAATGTGTATATAAAAAAGGAGAGCCGGGTCATGTGTTTCTGATTCTGTCAAAACGGAATCTTTTGTCAGCAGCGGTGATTACAAAATCATTCGGTTTTTATCCGCGAGTTCTCGTATCAGCTCTTGTTAAACAGGTAAAATCAAAAATTTCAGATAACAGCAACAGGGAATTTGATGCTTCCATAGAAAAAAAACTGACAAATGATGAATTTGCCTTTGTGCTCCAAGAATGTGAGGAATTCGCAAAAAAGAAATACAACCTGAAAAAGTATAATTGTTACGATTACGTTCTTGAAATTTTTAATTCCCTGCCGGGAATTGAAAAATTACCTGTCACCAAAGTAAAGTTTCCTTTCATTTTCGGCAAGGGTGGCTCGCCCTGCGGTTTATACCGGGACCTGAAAAATTTATCATCAACCGGCTCTTCATGGGCTCCTTATATAAAATTTGGAATATTAAAATCACCCCCGCGGGATACATTTCAAAATCTGATCGCCAACTTTTAAATATTTAGCAATAAGATAACCCTCGCCAATTTACTCAGCCATACCGCCGGGCTCTCAGTACATGGTTTTGGTGGTTACAACCGGGGCGATACTATCCCTACGCTGCCGCAAATTCTGGATGGCATGCCATCGGCCAACTCCCTGGCAGTGCGTCACAGTTTGAGCCGGGTCTGCGCTATAAATATTCTGGCGGCGGTACTACCATCAGTCAACTGATGCTACAGGATGTATCCGGCCGGGCTTATGCGGAGTACATGTATAAGGAAGTGCTACAGCCGCTGGGCATGACCATGAGTTCCTATGCACAACCGACACTGCCGCAAAGCGAGCCTTACCTGGCCACGGGGTATGGTTTCTCCGGGCAGCCGGTTCCCGGCAATTATCATCTTTACCCGGAGCAGGCGGCGGCGGCCCTCTGGAGCAATGCCGAAGACATGGCCCGCTATATCATTGCCACCCAGCGCTCCCTGCAGGGTGAGCCCTCCGCCGTATTGGATACCGCTTTCACACGCCTGCGACTTACTCCTTACATAGATAGCAATGCTGCCCTGGGTGTGTTTATCAGCAACAAAGGTGGCAGGTCGTATTTTGGGCACAATGGTTCCAATGCTGGTTTTCAATCTGTGTACACCGGCAGCATGCAGGGTGGAGATGGCGTGGTGATATTTGTAAACAGCGACAATGGCAGGATACTGCAGGAAATTGTAAACAGTGTGGCCAAAGTATATGGCTGGGCCGGCTACCACCAGCCTGAGGTACGCAAGCTGGTACTGCTTACGCCAGCGATGATCAATACTTACACCGGCAACTACCTGGTGGAAACAGACAGCATCCGCATTCATCAAAATGCCAGCCAGCTCATCTTATCCATCAACAACCAGCAGCGTTTCAAAATGTATTTTACAGCACCGGGTTCATTTTTTACAAAAGAACTGCCGATGCGTTTTGAATTTGATAAGGATGCCGGCGGCAGCGTGACGGGTTTTCATTTTGAACAATATGGTAAAAAGGTGCCGGTAAAAAAGCTGGATTAAATAATGATGCTATACCCGTAACTGGCGCAGCTTTTGTTTTACATTAAAGCAGCAACCCGATTGTTTACTTTTGATAATTTGCCTTCATTATTTTTCAATTCCCTTTCCAGAAAATAATTCAATGCAGTACGTAACAATGCTATTGCTGCTAATTTTCCAATCTCATCCCATATAGGGGCAATAGCAGTTGCAAGTATATCTGCTGCCAATAACAATTATAATGCAATCATTAATCCACTGGCAAATTGTATTCGTATAGTTTGGTTAATTATCCCATCGTTGGGTTTAAAAATGTGAAAGAAATAGTTGTATAAAAATTTTAAAAAAGAAATACCAATTACAAGCGCTGCTTATCACTTCAAGCGTGCTGCTTAAATATTTGGTGATTATTTCTGCTCTTTCTTTCATTTGATAAATTGATATTCTGCAACAATGCTACTACGTGTCTCAGTAACCTAAAATTTTGGTCTCTTTATATTAACTGAACTACACATACAATAGAGCGCAACACTTGCTGGGTTTTATTTGTTAATTAATCAATATGGGAGCATGCATAAAAGTGTAATTCAATTTACGGGTAAATAATTGCACAAGGGGTTTAATTGTAATATTTAAGGTGCTTGTTATCAGCATTTAAGTTTTATGGAACGAATTTTTAATTTATCAATATGTTCATTTCTTTTTAGAAAAGTTTCATTAGAATATCCTCAAGCTTCGGGGAAATCCACAGAAGTAAATTTAACCTGCATCTTCACAAAAGCGCCCTATTAGTTATTTAAAATGTGTAGATGAGTACAATGAATCAATTATTAATGTAAACAAAAAACAATCATGAAAGCAATTACACAAAAAACAACAAAAAGCATTTTTTCAATTGCAATAACATTCTTTCTTGTTTTCACCCTTGCATCCTGCTCTAATAAAATATCTTTTCAAACATCGTCTGTAGTGCCTTCCGCTGAAGGATCCGTAAAAGTAAAAAAGGATAACAACAACAATTATAGTATTGATTTGAATGTAATTCGCCTTGCTGATCCCAAGAGACTTGAACCCTCAAAAAGCACATACGTAGTTTGGATAGAAACTGCAGAAAATGGTTCAAAAAATATTGGGAGCCTGAATACTTCAAGCAGCATGTTTTCAAAAACACTTAAAAGCTCTTTAAAAACAGTATCTCCATTTAAGCCAGTAAGCCTATTTATAACTGCCGAAGACAACGCAGATATTCAATATCCCGGCTCCCAGGTAGTGTTAAGGACTGATCGTTTTTAGCACATCTTAACTCTTGTTATTAGATAGCATTTCAAAAATCAAATAAAAACTTTCATCATGGCAGAAATTAAAATAGAAAAGAAAAAGCCAGTATGGCCATGGATTTTATTAGTGCTTGGTTTGCTTGTTGCTGCCTGGTTCTTCTTTTTTCGCAACGATAAAGATGAGCCTGTAGAAACAGCAGATAAAACAGCACTGATAGATACACATGAAAATAATAACACCGTTACCGCATATGTTACATTTATTAATTCTGACACCAATACAATGAGCCTCGACCATGCATTTACCAGTGAAGCATTAACGAAGCTAACAGATGCAGTAGATGCTATGGCTACTGAAGCAGGCTATGATGTAAAAGCCGATATAGCCAAGGCAAAGCAGCTTGCGGATGAGATTACCGCAGACCCAATGTCAACTACCCATGCGGGTAAAATAAGGAGCGCTGCCGATGTACTAAGCACTGCATTGCATAATATGCAACAGGCAAAATTTGCTGAACTGAGTGCTGAAGCTGCTGATGTAAAAAGCGCCGCTGCGGCAATCAATCCTGAATTATTAACCCTAGACCAGCGGGATGCTGTTAAATCTTTTTTTAGAAAGGCTGCGGACCTGCTTAATAAAATGAATTGATAACTTTTCTAAAATTTATATCATGACAGATAAAAATAAGAACCTGTATTATTTACATGAACTTTCAGATTACAAAGTGGCCGATGATTATGCTGATGTAAGAGATTGGGAAGTAATAGATGCAGACAAAAGAACCATAGGCAAAGTGGATGGACTGCTCGTAAACAAGGATGCAGAACGCGTTGTGTATCTTGATGTGGAGGTTGATACCTCTTTAATTGAAGCCGGTCAT
>JACCYQ010000198.1 GCA_013696395.1 Chitinophagaceae bacterium | reverse complement strand
GATGCATTTAATTCCGTCACCCGCTATATCGTCATTGTTGTATTTTTATTCGCTAAAGTGATTTTCAATATCCATGCGCTCATGCCAAACCCGGATGATCACAACTACATTATTGGAAACCCGGTAGAAAATTAAATGTGATTTTACTTTTGATACCCGGTAACCTCTGCGGATATGATCCATTGATTTACCAGCTTCCATATTTTTACAGATAAAGTTGGTTTCATCAAAAATCACATGATAGTAACGATCGGCTTGCAAAAGCTCATTATTCAATTATTGTCTCAGCATCTTTTTACTATACTGTACTTCGGCCCTGGCATTTTCAGCATTTCCTGCTACATGCACTAATTGTTTAAAATAAGTGGTGGCCTTTTCTTTATTCCCGGCTTTCTCTGCGGCCAGCCCTGCACCAAATAATCCATTAAACCGGTTGGGATGTTTTTGCAAATCAGCTTCATAAGCTGTTAAAGCTTTATGTGGCATATTCATTTGCATATACATATCTCCCAATAATTCACGTGCAGGTATTACCTCACCCGGCGTTACAGGATGCTTCTCCGTTTTATCTTCCATATCGGCGGCAAGTTGCATAAGCGCCAATGCTTCATGATGCTTTCCTGCTTTCAAATTTATCCATGCTTCTGCAGTCTTTGCCTGTATGGCTACCTGGTTGGCCTTATATGTATCCTTTTGATTGATCAAAATATTTTGCAAACGGTTTAATGCCTTTAGTTCGTCGTTGGCAGATTGAAGATTATAGGTATGAACTGCTCCCATGGCACGTGTAAAGTGAATTATGGCTTCCTGCCAAGGGAAATTATTCCAGGGAAAATTGGGTTGTGTTACTGTAAGATCTGCGGCTTTTTGCCACAACCTGTTCTCTAACAAAAACCTTGATGGAATGGAGGCAAATGCATAGGCTACCTTAAAATTTTCAGGATGTACTTTTTGAATTGTCTTCAAATAATCCCATTGCTTTTTTGCTGAATCATTTTCACCTTTTTGCAGGTAAGCATACACCAGGTAATCCAATCCATGCAGTTCCTCATCCCAATGACCTTTTATGCCAACCGCTTTAGCATAGCATTGGGCAGAAGATACAGAAGCAATGTTTGAAGCAATGCATTCATCCCAATAACCTAATCGCGTAAATATATGTGAGGGCATATGCAAAGCATGTGCAGACGATGGCGCAACAGAAGCGTATTTTCTTGCAGCTTCTAAACCATGCTGTGCAAGTTACGGATAATCGTAGGTATGAATAATAATATGCGCTATACCCGGATGATTAGGTTGACCGGGATAAAGCGCCTGTAAAATATCCCCGGCTTTTTTTTGTTTGCTGAATGTTTTATCCATGGGGTCGGCTGCAGCATTTAATGCCAGAGCATAAAACACCGCAGCATCTTTATCGTTACCATAATTTGCAAAAACTTTTTCCATTCCCTTTTCAAAATTCAGGCAACGGGTGTGGTGGTCCGTCTTTTCCCAGTCTTTGTAAAACGAAGCAATGGCTGCTATATAATCCGCTTCTCTTTGAGTTGATGTTAACGACGCCGCAATGTCTGCGGCCAGTGCTCCCTTAACCAGTTCGGCTTCCGTTGGAGGTGTCCATAGTGGATGAAAATTAGACATGGCTACTCCCCAATAGGCCATGGCACAATCCGGTTGTTTTTCAATTACATGGGCAAAAGCTTTTTCAGCTTCATCATATTCAAATGAGTGCAATAATTTAATGGCCAAATTAAAATCTTCCTTTACTGCTTCACTGCATGAAGTTTGAAAATTTGCTGAACCAAACTGGTTATCCGAAGGTCCGCACGAAATAATTTGTCCTCTTTTAAGATCTATTGAATCAATGAACGCTAATGAAGGATTGGCACTGTTCTGCCTGCAACATGGAAGGAGAATCAGCAGAAGCAGAATGGGAGATAAACCAATCTTTTTCATGGAAAAAAGTTAACTGGTATTTACAGATGTTTTATTGAAGTTAACTAAAGTTCACCGGATGTTTTGTGCAGTCAGAACCCATGTTGGTTTTTGAGTGTTGGCCCGTGTGCTTTGATCGGTTTGGCTTTGATGCTATTGTTGGTGTCTCTTCAATTTTAAAAGGTTACCTGCATTAAGGACGTCAACAAATTCGTCTGGATTATTTTTATCCGGTTAATTTTAGACAGACTTTAATCGGGTTGTAGGTGAATTGTATTATACAGAAATGTATTAAATTTTGTCATAGAAATCAACGGCGTAAAATATTTCTTCTTTGATATGGCTGAAATTGCTATAACTTACTATTTCTTCTCATCCTATCTTAACATTACCCTCCCT
>JACCYQ010000088.1 GCA_013696395.1 Chitinophagaceae bacterium | reverse complement strand
GGAAAGGAAAGAATAAAAAGGTTAAAGGAAACAATGGCAAACATCTTGGTTGGGAAAAAGGAAAAGGTAACCAGAAAAAGAATAAGAACGGACGCAAACATTAACAACGTAAATCATTTTTTTAAAGAGGCTTCTGAATAAGAAGCCTTTTTTTATCTGGCATTAGCCTTTAATACTCTCAATACATTTTTACCGGATATTTTTTTTATATCGGAAGTTGAATATCCACGTTTGATTAATTCCTGTGTGATTAAGGGATAATCTGTAGCATCATCAAAACCAACCGGTAAACTATCCACGCCATCCAGGTCAGCGCCAATACCAACATAATCTATACCTACCATTTTGACTATATAATCAATATGATCTGCAATGCGGGTGTAGGATGGACGATAACGTTCAAGCATACCCGTTACATATTGCTCCCAGTATTTTATTTTATCCTTTCTATCTGCATAAAGACCCTGGAGCGAATCCTTTTTGGTTTGGCCATCTGGTCCTAACAGCTTTTCATATTCCGTATTAAATTCTTCACTCAAAAAAGCCGAATAGAAATTAATACAGATCACTCCGTTATTTCTTGCCAAAGCTCTTATCTGATCATCATTTACGTTCCGGAAATGTGGAGACAACGAATAAACTGAGCTATGTGATAGGATCACCGGTTTTGTTGTAAGGCCCAAAACATCATAAAAAGTTTGTTCACCTGCATGGGATAAATCAATCATGATTCCGCGTTCGTTCATTCTTTTTACAACCTGGCGGCCAAAATCATTTAATCCCTTATGGGATAGTGTTTCTGCATGCAACGTTTCATCCCTGGCACTCGATGCCCAACTGGTACTGTTATTATGAGTTAAGGTTAGGTACATCATGCCACGCTGGTAAAGGATTTCCAGTTTTTCCATATCATCTTCGATCATATGACCACCTTCCACGCCAATCAGGCCCACTAATTTATCCTGCCTGATAAGACTTTTTACCTGCCTGTAATTAGATGCAAGGGACATTTTGGTTACGTTCCTAAGTGTAATAAATTCCAGCGAATCGATCTGCTGCATAGCGTCTTTAAAAAACCCTTCGGTATTTCGCGGCTTTTCGCCTGTCCATACAGAAAAAAACTGGATATCCACACCTCCTTCCATTAATCTTGGTATATCTGAGTGGCCCTCCGAAAGCCTTTCACTTACATCACGACCCTCAAGTGTTTGAGAAGTCAGCAAGTCATTATGCGTATCCGCCAGCACCATATTCTGATGTATTTTATAAAATGAATGTGTGCATGAAGAAAAAAAACATAACACAAATATTACGAACAGGGAGAGACGCATAGCTTATCTTTAAATTGAAATTACAATATATCTGACTGATCATACAGGACAAGTATATTGGTATAAAATTTTAATGTTGAATGATAAAAATCTATATGGGCAAATTACCAATTTTCTTAATGAGCATGGTTCTCGCATCATGCAATGATTCCGGGAACACAGATGCCCAAAAAATTTTTTCTGACACAGCACCTAAGCCCAATGATGAAATAAATACCCAGGTTAATTTGAGTGGCTGTTATATGCGGGCTACAGGCAGAGATACGCTCTGGTTACGTTTAAATGAAGAGGGTACAGAAATTACCGGAACCCTGGAATTTGATAATTATGAAAAGGACAGCAGTGAAGGAACTTTAAAAGGAAAAAAACTGGAAAATGACCTTCTTCATGTGTATTATGATTTCTTTTCAGAAGGAATGCATTCCACACGGGAAATGTATTTCAAAACAGGTGTTAATAGGTTAACCATGGCTACAGGCGATATGGATTATTCTGGTGATACCTCTTATTTTAAGAATGCCCCTCAATTATTTTACAGCCAATCTGATGCATTATTATCCATTGATTGCACGGTTATGGATAACCGCTAATACGCTTCAGTTTCATTATCAGGCAAAGCAATTTTACTTAACGTAACTAATATATCTACCGCAAAACAAAATCATCCAGGAAATTTGTGGTAAAATTTCCCGACCTGAATCGTTCGTCCTGCATCAACTGGAGGTGCAATGGAATGGTCGTTTTTATTCCTTCAATAACATACTCGCTCAGGGCTCGGTACATGGTATTAATAGCTTCATCACGGGTACGGGCAACCGTAATTACTTTCCCGATCATGGAATCATAGTATTGAGGAATCACATAACCGGCGTACACATGACTGTCTATCCTTACGCCATGGCCACCGGGTTGGTGCAGATTGGTAATACGCCCCGGAGATGGCCTGAAATCATTGTATGGATCTTCCGCATTGATGCGGCATTCAATGGCATGGCCCTGGGGTTCATAATCCATACCCGATATTCGTTCCCCCATCGCGATCTTGATCTGTTCCTTGATCAGGTCGTAATTGATGATTTCCTCGGTTACACAATGTTCAACCTGTATCCGGGTATTCATTTCCATAAAATAAAAATTCCTGTTTTTATCAACCAGGAATTCTATAGTTCCCACACTTTCGTAGTTAATAGCTGAAGCGGCTTTCTTGGCAGCTTCACCCATTTTAAACCGAAGTTCAGGTGTCATAAAGGGTGAAGGAGCTTCTTCTATAAGTTTCTGATGTCGACGCTGAATAGAACAATCTCTTTCACTCAGATGACAAACTGTTCCAAAACGATCACCCGCAATTTGAATTTCAATATGTCGTGGCTCTTCAACAAACTTCTCCATGTAAATACCATCATTTTTAAATGATGCTGCTGCTTCTGCCTTCGAATTATTATAAGCTTTTTCCATTTCACCATCTTCCCAAACAATCCGCATCCCCTTTCCCCCTCCACCTGCCGTAGCTTTCAATATTACCGGGTACCCCATGTTTTTGGCAAGGCCTTTTGCTTCGTCCACGCTAATCAGTAAACCCTTACCACCGGGAACAACTGGTACACCGGCTTTTATCATAGTTTCTTTGGCAGTTATTTTATCTCCCATTGAATTGATCATCTCCGGAGTTGGCCCTATAAATTTTATCCCATGATCGGCACATATTTTGGAAAATCGGGCGTTTTCGGCCAGGAAACCATATCCCGGGTGAATGGCATCTGCATTAGTGATCTCAGCAGCTGCCATAATATGTGGAATATTCAGGTATGACTCGCTGCTTTGGGGACGACCTATACATACAGCTTCATCTGCAAATTTTACATGCAGGCTATCCCTGTCCGCTGTGGAATAAACCGCTATCGTTTTTATTCCCATTTCCCGGCAGGTTCTGATTACCCGTAGCGCAATTTCACCCCTATTGGCAATAAGTATTTTTTTGAACAATTTAATTGATTTGAAAGGTGGAAGTTAATTACAGATTATCCCTATGATTCATTAGGATCTACCAGGAACAAGGGCTGATCATATTCAACTGGTGTTGCATCTTCAACCAGCACCTTAACAATTTTCCCTTTTATTTCACTTTCAATTTCATTGAAAAGTTTCATTGCCTCAATAATGCAAACAACCGTGCCTGAAGTGACTTCATCTCCTATCTCAACCAATATCGGTTTATCTGGAGATGACCTGCGGTAAAAAGTTCCAATCATAGGACTTTTAATGGCTACAAGATGGCTGTTATCAGTTTCAGAAACTGCCGCTTTTTCATCCTTTTTATTCCCTGCAGGTGCAGAAGTCGGGACTTGAGGCATTGATGGCGCAAGCATGGGTACCTGTTGAACCTGAGACCCCATCATCTGTATTACCTGTTCCTTCTTTTGTTTGATGGTTATCGTGAATTCTTTATCTTCTATTCTCAATTCGCCGATATTGCTTTTATTAACAATTTTGATCAGTTCCTGAATTTGCTTAAAGTCCATAAACGGATTTTTACGTTGTTACTGATTTTTAGAAATGGGAGGCAAATTAGACTTTTTTAATAAAAACAGCATTAAAATCTATAAAATCACCTAAAATCTACTCAAATCGTACTAAAAACGGCTAATAATCCAAGATAAAAAAAAGCAACCCGGAGGTTGCTCAGATATAAAATTTTAGTCAATTTATTCTTTTACCCTTTCCACATAATCCCCCGTTTTGGTGTTGATACGTATCAATTCGCCTTCATTTACAAAAAGGGGTACATTAACTGTAGCCCCGGTTTCAATAGTAGCCGGCTTTAAAGTCCTGGTGGCCGTATCTCCTTTCATTCCCGGTTCTGAATAAGTAACCAATACCACGATCTTATCCGGAAGTTCTACATTCATAGGTACATCTGTTTCTGTGTTAACGGATACAGTAACTTCCTGCCCGTCCTTTAAAAACTGCGGTGCATCGATCATTTCTGCCTGTAAAGCAATCTGTTCAAAAGTTTCATTATCCATGAAATTGTATCCAGAATCATCCTTATAGAGAAACTGGTAAGGCTTTTTTTCAACCCTTACCGGGAAAATAGTATCACCGGAATTCCAGGTCTTTTCAATACTCCGGGAATTATCAACACCCTTTAGTTTTGCCCAAACTTTGGCAGCCGCCCTGGCGGTCTTATTCTCACCAAATTCAATAATTGTATATAAACTGCCATCCAGTTTGATGATCATACCCCGGCTGATATCGGAAGTAGTTGACATAGTATTGCTTTTTAAATAAATAATTAAGGCGGCAAAACTAAGGTAAAATAGGCAGCAGTCAATTAAAAATCACCTTAACAAAAACATTTCGGCATTAAATTTTATGAGCATTTTGCCATACATTCTTATAAATTACCTTTCCTTTGAAACACCTGAAGACCTTACCATAAAACAGGAATTTAAAAAATCAACGAATGAAAAAAATTGCTCTTTTTACTACGTTTATAGTTATTGCTGTTACCATATTTGCTCAAACCACCCAGGTTGAACCTCCTTATAAAAGATTTCCAACTATTCCCCCATTCCGTTTACTGATGCAGGATAGTACATCCATATTTACAAAAGATGATCTGAAAAAAAATAAAAAAACTTTGATCTTTTTATTTCATCCGGATTGTGATCATTGTCAGCATGAAGCAAGTGAATTAGTGAAAAACAAGGAACTGTTTAAAGATGTTCAAATTATTATGTCGGGAACCGCATCACTGAGTCAATTACAACAGTTTTATGTAACATACCAACTCTCACAACTTGATAACCTGGTAATGGGAAAAGATTATCAATATATTCTTCCTTCATTTTTCATGATGAAAAACTTTCCTTTCCTGGCATTATACAATAACAAAAAAGAATTGATCACTGTATTTGAAGGTGCCTATCCTTTAGGAAAAATAAGAGAAGCGTTTGACCAGTAAGCTGGCAGGATTTTTTGAGCTCGTTGGTAAGATTATGGTCCATTCCATAAAATCAACGTATGACTTTTCATTTATCCTTTAATAAATATGTCAACAGCATATTTTTTGGTTGCATGGTATTTCTTACTACTCCATGCAAGCTATTTCCCCAATCCACGCTTGTTACCGATACCATTGATGACCAGCATGTAAAAATCATAGCCGGTCCTCAGTATCAAAGCAAACCCTTTAAAGAATGGTTGTTTGGAAAGCATTATCGCCGGGAATGGATAACACCCGTAAAAGTAAAAATCGCTTACCTCGATACCCTTGCAGGAGGTCTTAGCCCCTACCAGCGGGGAGGTGGACGACAAACTAAAACCTTAAGATTATGGGATGAAAATAAAAAAGAGTATGTGCTCCGAAGTATCGATAAAACATTTGGCGGCGCACTTCCTGAGATTTTCTTAAACAGTTTTGTAGAGAAAATGTTTGACGACCAGGTCTCTATTGCCCATCCTTATGCTGCCATAACCATTCCGCCAATGGCTGAAGCCGCCAGTATCTATCATACCAAACCAGCAATTTATTACATCCCCCGGCAAAAAGTTTTAAAGGAAGAATACGCCGGTTATGAAAACCAGTTATTTTTATTTGAACAGCGACCGGATGAAAACTGGGAAGAAGCTGAAAACCTGGGTTCTTCTAAAAACATAATTGGTACCGATAAATTATTTGAAAACCTGTTTGAAAGAAATGACCGCCGTCCTGATCAGGAATTGTTTGTCAAATCAAGGTTGTTTGATATGTTCATAGGTGATTGGGGAAGGCACGAAGATCAATGGAGATGGGCAGGCATTGATACAGGAGGAAAAAGAATCTATAAGCCCATTCCACGGGATCGCGACCAGGTTTATACATTATTTGACGGGGTGCTCCCTTCACTGGCCACCATGATGTCGCACCAGCAAACTTTTGATTATACTATTAAAAACGTTTCCAGTTATAATTTTCCGGCACGAAACCTTGACCGCCTGGTAGCCAACGAAATGACAGCAGATATTTGGTTGCAAAAAGCAAAAGAAATACAGGAAAGTATTCCTGATGATCTGATTGAAAAAGCCATACAACAATTACCACCCGAAGTGTTTTTAATTTCCGGTCCTGAGATTATAGCTAAACTCAAATCACGCAAGTCACAACTCCAGAATTTTGCCAGGGATTATTATGCGGTCATTTCCCGGGAGGTTGATATTCCGGGCTCCTTACAAAATGAATTGTTCAAGATTCATGTTTTGGATGAACAGTTTGTGGACCTGGCCATTTTTTCATTGGATGAAAATAATGAAGCCCTGGATTCCCCATTTTATAAACGAAGATTTAATGCCAGGGAAACTAAGGAGATCCGGCTTTATGGCATTTCAGGAAATGACCGGTTTGAAATTAACGCGAACAGGAAAAGTCCCGTACTTATCCGCCTTGTAGGAGGGCCTGAAGAGGACACCTACAATAGCAGTAGCCAGGCAAACCAACGTATATGGATATACGACAATGAGTATAACGATTTTACGAATTCGGGTGGATTGAAAAAACAACTTTCCGATAATGTATTTGTTCATCAATACCGTTATGACCAGTACAAATACAACAAAAAAGGCCTGATGCCATTGTTTTTTTATAGTACTGAAGACCGGATTTATGCGGGCATTGCCTATACAATCATCAACCAAAGCTGGCGAAAATACCCGTATGGAACAAAGCATCGCCTGGCTTATCATTATTCATTTAGCGAAGGTTCCTATAGCGCCAACTATCAATCTCATTTCATTAATTTGCTGGGGAAATGGAATGGAAATATTGGCTTCAACTATGACAATATCCGTTGGACAAATTATTATGGCATTGGAAATGAAACGCTATTGACCACTGATGAACGTGATTTTCACCGCATGCGAACCAGAGAGCTTTTTGCCAGGGCGGGCATTGAACGCCTCCTGGCGTTTTATCATCATTTTGATTTTGCCCTGTTCTATCAATCCATCAAAATACTTCCTGATCAAGATCGGTTCTTAACTGATCATCCACCTTTTAATAAAAGCCTGGTGTTTGATCGTAAACATTTTGGGGGTCTTTCTTTTCAATATCGTTATTCCCGGCTTAACCATCCATTACTACCTACAAAAGGAACAGAATGGGTTATGGGTTTAAGCTATACCCGAAACCTGGAGCAAACAGACAGTGCTTTTACTAGGTATACCACTGCCATTAATTATTACATTCCCCTATCAGGATCATTCTCTTTAAGAATACGTGCAGGTGCCGCTTCACTAAATGGGGAAACCGAATTCTACCAATTAAATATGCTGGGAGGCAGTGAAACACTAAGAGGTTTTAGAAGATCACGGTTCTATGGAAAAATGATGGCTTTTAACCAGAATGAATTACATTTTATAAAAGATGTACGTTCCAGAATTTTTAATGGGAAAGCAGGATTTATGGCTTTGCTGGATGCCGGCAGGGTCTGGCACCCCGGAGAAACTTCTTCGGTTTGGCATACAGGTTATGGAGCAGGCATTATTTTATCACCCTTTAATAAATTTTCCATATTTGTATCCTATGCATTTTCGAAAGAAGATGGTGATTTCGGATTAAGGGCAAATTTCATTTTTTAATCATGCGGCTTATACTTTCCTGTCCGCCAAACTTCCGATACCTTTGCTGCGCAAATTATTTTTTCATTCAAAATAAATTAGCCTAAGAAATGCCATTATATGGCAAATTCCATTGGGCTAAAAATCAACTAAATAAATACATATGAAAGTAACAGTTGTAGGTGCCGGCGCTGTTGGCGCAACCGTAGCTGATAATATTGCCCGCAAAGAATTATGCGAGGATCTGGTATTGCTGGATATCAAAGAAGGTTTAGCCGAAGGTAAAGCCCAGGACATGATGCAAACTTGTGCCCTGTTAGGATTTGATACCACTATCATTGGCAGTACCAATGATTATGGTAAAACGGCGGGTAGCCAGGTGGTGGTGATAACATCCGGGATTCCCCGAAAACCCGGAATGACCCGTGAGGACCTGATCGGCACCAATGCTGGTATTGTAAAAACCGTGTGTGAAAATATTTTAAAACACTCACCTGATGCCATCATTATTGTCATCAGCAACCCAATGGATACAATGACCCACCTGGCTTTGCAGGCAACCGGTTTACCCAAGCACCGGATCATTGGTATGGGCGGAACACTTGACAGCAGCCGGTTTAAATATCAACTGAGCCAGCATCTGCAATGCAGTGCTGCTGATTTAAATGCATTGGTCATCGGCGGACATGGCGATACTACCATGATCCCGTTGATCCGATTTGCAACATGGAACAGTATTCCGGTTACTGATTTATTATCCGGTGAGCAACAAAAACAAATTGTGGCCGACACGATGATTGGTGGCGCCACTTTAACTAAACTGATCGGAACATCTGCATGGTATGCACCGGGAGCTGCGGGTGCTGCTCTGGTAGAAGCCATAGTGAGAGATGAAAAGAAATTATTTACCTGTTGCGTTAACCTGGATGGAGAATATGGTCAGAAAGACATTTGCCTGGGCGTACCGGTTGTAATAGGAAAAAATGGCTGGGGAAAGATCATTGACTTTCCATTGAATGAAGAAGAGCAGGCAGCTTTTAATAAAAGTGCAGAAGCCGTAAGAAGTATGAATGATGTACTGAAAACTTTATGATTAATTCATAAGTTGGCTGGATGAAAAAAGTGATAGTGCTGCTATCACTTTTTTTTGCACTTTATATGAAATCCAGAATGATCTTCGATAAAATGGGTGAAATTACTTATAGAAAATTCATCCTTCTCACTCAGCTTTTTTTACGAAATTTACCAACCCTAAATATATTTTTTGCAATACGCAATCGTTGATATTGAAACAACCGGAACCTATGCTGCCGCAAACAGCATTACGGAAATTTCTATTCATATTTTTGATGGGGGAAAAATTGTAGAAGTTTTTGAAACGCTTATCAATCCTCAAAAACCCATTCCCCGATACATACAGTCATTTACCGGCATTACCAATGAGATGGTTCGTAATGCACCCTCGTTTGATGAAGTAGCGGAAAATATTTACAAATGTTTAAAAGGAAAGGTATTTGTAGCTCACAATGTAAACTTCGATTATTCATTTATAAAAAGCCATTTGGGATCTGCGGGATATGATTTTACTGAAAAGAAATTATGTACCGTTCGCCTGAGTCGTAAAATTTTTCCAGGGTTCGCATCATACAGCCTGGGAAATCTTTGCCATTCACTGGGTATAACATTGCATAACCGGCATCGGGCTGGTGGTGATGCTGCCGCTACCGTCATCGTTTTTAAAAAATTGTTAGCAGCAGATACACAGAACCAGATCAATAACAGCCTGCGCCGCGATTCAAAAGAACAGGTTTTGCCACCTAACCTGTCCGAAAATGATTTTGCGAAATTACCTTCTCAACCGGGTGTGTACTATTTTCATAACAACAAAGGGAAAGTAATCTATGTTGGCAAAGCGCTGAACATCCGAAAAAGAGTCAACAGTCATTTCAGTAATAACTCAGCCAGCCGGCAGAAACAACATTTTATAAAACACACGCATTCCATTAGCTACCAGCCATGCGCAACCGAATTGATGGCATGTATCCTTGAATCAGCGGAAATAAAAAAACTATGGCCGGTATTTAATTTATCTCAAAAAAGAAGAGAGGATGTTTATGGATTTTTTTCTTACACCGATCAAAACGGCTATATAAGGCTGGCTATTGAAAAAAATAAGCAACACCTAAAACCCATTTACCGTTTTCATTACCTGGCAGAAGGCCAGGCTATTATGCGCAGGCTAACCAAAGAATTTGAATTATGTTATAAGCTGTGTTCTTTACAAAAAGGAAACCAGGTATGCGCAGGTCTGACAGATAAAACATGTTGCGGAGCATGTGAAAAAAAAGAAAACCCCAAAGACTATAATGAAAGAGTGCAGCGAGCCATTCATTCCCTGAACGTGCAACCTTCTTTTGTAATAGTTGAAGATAGCTGTAATCCATTTGAACAGGCCTGCGTATTGGTATGGGATGGTAAATTTTATGGAATGGGATCTGTACCAAATGATAAAGATCCGGTCGATATGATGGTATTGAAAGACTTCATTAAACCTCTAAAAGAAAGCAGTTTTACACATAACCTTGTTTTGAATTATGCTTCCCGTTTCCCGGCCAAAGTGAAGATCCTGAATCCAGGTTCTATTTTAAAACCGGATCAGCTACCCTTACAGGAAACTTTCAATATACAAACCAGTATATTTTAAGCATTTCCGCATAATTCATTGTATAAATTTTCTTTCAACTTTATTATACTTAACTCCAAACAAAATCCGCTCCTTTTGGCATTTGTTCAAATACAGCAATGGCCTGGTCCGGTGGAACGGTTAGTTTGCGTTTTGAAGTATCTATCCATGCGCCATCTACGGTAATTATAGCTGACAGGATATTGTCATTTTTTAGAACCCGGTGTTGAATGGACCATCTGGAAATATCACGATTTCCTTTTTTCAAAATCAGGTCAATCATTACTGTATCCTGCAGGTGGATCTCCTTTTTAAAAATACATTCTTCCCGGAATAAAATGGGACCCAAATGGAATTGTTGCATCAACGAAGAGGTTAATCCAAATTTATAAAAAAAATTTATCCTGCATAAAGCGCCCCAGTCATAATAAACGGAATGACGCAAATGAAAGTTAGGATCAAGATCAGACCAACGCACCTGTACATGAGTTACAAAATCATTCATGACTAATATTTTAATCTATAAAAACTAATAGCGCAAACAATACAAAGCAGGAAAACAATATACCACCAGACTTCAAAACCAAAATAATTAACTACCTGGGCTCCCAGTGTGGGCGCCACAACATTGGCCGCTGCAAAGGCAATTGTAAAAACCGCCGCGTATTGACCCCGGTTCTGTGCATTACTCCGGGAAACCCAGAAAGTATTGATAAATGGGAACAAAAACATTTCTCCAAAAGTAATGATCAGCATACTAAAGATCACCAGGCTCATATTCAAAATTCCCATATTTAAAAGCAGGTATGATAAACCGATCAATACAGCACCTAAAGCCATATAAAATTTCATGGGTCTGCGCCCTTCGATTTTATATACCAGTATCATTTCAACCAGGGCTATAAATAATCCGTTCAGCGCCAGGACGATCCCGATATTAGATTCCGACATCCCCATTTTTTCTTTATAAAATAATGGTAGAATGGAAAAAAGTTGCAAAAAACAAACAGCCACCATAAAAACAACAATCATAAAACGCATATAAACTTTATCCCTGTATGCTGATAGTCCCTGGGGAGTTATTTGCAATGCTATTTTCTCTTTCCTTTTACTGGCGGGGGGAGCCAGGCACAAACGGAGAAGAATAGCCGCAGATATACAGGCCAAACCGTTAAATATAAAAAGAAGCTGGTAACTATAGCCGGCAATAATACCACCCGCCGCCGGACCAACGGACCAACCCAAATTAATGGCTAACCTGTTTAGTGAATAGGACCGGGTAATATTCTCGGGTTTACTATACTCTGCAATGGCTGCCGCATTTGCCGGCCTGAAGCCTTCGCCCACTGTTCCCAATATAAAAATGAAGATTCCAAATTGCCAGAACCCGGTCATCTGACCCAGGATCATAAAAAAAATGCCATTTAAAATCAAAGAAAAAAACATCACATAATAAAAACCAATTTGGTCTGTTAACCGGCCCCCCAATAAGGCACCGATTATAGATCCAACGCCAAAAAAACCAAGGATCAATCCAGCTTCCACAATAGAAAATCCAAGCCTGCTTGTGAGGTAAACCGTTAAAAAAGGTAAAACCATGGTGCCTGCCCTGTTTACCAACATGACAAAAGAAAGCCACCATACAGATGGTGACAGACCAGAATAGGCATTTTTAAAAAGGCTTAAGGAACTTTTTAACATGAATGGACGAAATTACATGAAATGCTTTCTTCAAAAACCTGCTCATGAAGCTTTATTTTTGAACATATCGCTCGCAACCAATACCTGGTTGTTAGCTTCTGATTAATATTACACGATCATTAAAACCGGCTTTTCAAAATTTAAAATATCAAGATGAAAAAATTCCTGCCCCTGATTTTTTTTACCATTTCGTTTTCCTGCGCTGCACAGCAAACAAAACCTGCGGTAAAACCAATGGCAAATGCTACGCCTCTTAAAAATGCATTGGATTCAGCCAGTTATGCTATTGGTATTGGTATAGCCAATTTTTATGGACAACAGGGAGTGCCGCAATTAAATACTGATTTAATAAGCCGGGCCATCCTGGATGTTTTTAATAAGAAGCAAGTATTGCTCAATGATGACCAGGCCAATAATACGATTATGGATTATCTGGGGAAAATTGAAATGGAAAAAGCAAAACCGGTTATTGAAGAAAGTGAGAAATTCTTAACCGAAAATCAAAAAAGACCAGGGGTTTTAACCACATCCTCGGGATTACAATATGAAATATTAAAAAAGGGTTTGGGTACCCTGCCTTCAGAAACGGATACCGTGCTTTGTCATTATAAAGGTCAATTATTAAATGGGGAAGAATTTGAAAATTCTTATGACCGGGGTGAACCAGTATCCTTCCAGGTTAAAGGGGTTATCCGGGGTTGGACAGAAGCGTTACAACTTATGCCGGTTGGTTCCATCTACAAATTATACATTCCTCATTACCTGGCTTACGGAACAACAGATCGCTATCCTATACCCGGCGGTTCTGTTTTGATTTTTGAAGTAGAACTTTTAGAGGTTAAATAATTTTAAATTTTAGTGTTAACTGTTTAGGGTTTAGCGTTTAGGGTTTAGCGTTTAGGGTTTAGAGTACCAGTCAATTGAATTTAGGCATGCGCAATGCACAATCAGCCAAATTCGCAATTCCATCCTGAGCTTGCCTGCCCCGCAGTATTGCGGTGGTCGAAGGACCAATCAACATATCAACTAATCAACTATTCCACTTGTTCACAGTTTCGACTTTTAACTTTTTAATTTTTGACTTGGTATGTCCTGTCTTCCTGCATTATCCCGTAGACATGCGGGG
>JACCYQ010000065.1 GCA_013696395.1 Chitinophagaceae bacterium | reverse complement strand
GAAAATAACCGGGTGGCAAATCTATGATTTAAATTTTAAATTATTAATTCACAAAGAGTCATTAAAAGCCAGAAATAATCTGGTCTTGTGAAATTTGTAACTTGAGTTTTGGAATGAAAAGTATGATAGAATTATTGTTGCCGGGACGACCCCGATCCAAATCGGGGCGACTCCTTGCACCCCATGCAAGTGTGCTACCGGGCTGCCAAAACAATAATGAAAAAAGAAAGGGGAAACTATTATTTAATTTTTTTAAATTTTTGGATGCAGTAGTTATAACATAAAAAAAGCCAAATAAAAATTTGGCTTTTAAAGTGAATATGAGTCTGGGTTAGTAACCTGTGTTTTCGGAATAAGCCTGATTGCTGCTATTTTTCTTGCCAATCATATCTTTCACTTCACGCGGAACATACTGATCGTAGACTTTTTTCCCTTTCTCTTTTAAATCATGGGTGATTCTGCTTTTTTCTTCTGCACTCATTTTTGAATACTTATACCAGGCAAAAGCTGCTAACCCGGCTAATAAGAATTTACCTTTGTTATTTCCGAACATAGTATAAAGTTTTAAAGATTATTTGAATAAGAACTTATCTTAAAATATCATACCAACTTTCCGGAACAATACATGAAAATATTATTTCAGGTAAATACCAGCAATTATTCATCAGATATACATTGGAATTATAAGGATAGATGGTTTTTAAAGATTTAATGTAACCTCATGACCCCTGAACGTAAACAACGCCTGTTATCCGTTTTAAATAAAAGGCAAACGAATATTACCGTGGTTTTGGAGAATGTATTTGATCCACATAATATATCGGCCGTATTACGGAGTTGTGATGCTGTTGGAATTCAGGACGTGTATGTTTTGACTACGCGTATGGCCCCACATCAGCGTTGGGGTTACCGGAGTAGTAGCGGTGCCTATAAATGGATAACTGTTCATCAGTTTAATGAAACGCAGGCTTGTGTAACTGTCTTGCGTAAAAACTATCAGCACATATTAACAACCTGTTTGACCCACGAATCAGTAAATTTATATGAAATTGATTTTACACAGAGTTTGGCATTAGTTTTTGGCAATGAAAAAGATGGTGTCAGTTCGGAAATGAAAAATTTATGTGACGGTAATTTTCTCATTCCACAAGTTGGGATGATCAAATCTTTAAATATCAGCGTTGCCTGCGGGGTGACGTTGTATGAGGCGTACAGGCAAAAGCAAATGGCTGGTCATTATTCAGAATCAAAACTACCTATACAACAAATAGATATGTTATTAAATAATTGGGGGTATCAGGATGAATAAAATTTTTTTTAAAATCAGCATACTACTACTAGGGGGATGTTTCCTCTTTCAAAATTTGAATGCTCAGAAAATTCCTGCTTATAAAATAAACGACCTGGAAGCTTTAATTGATAAAAGTGAAAAGCCAATGATCGTTAATTTTTGGGCAACATTTTGCATACCCTGCATTGAGGAAATTCCCTATTTTATAAAAAAAACAAAAGAATACGAGAAGCATGATGTATCACTTTTGCTTGTCAGTCTTGATATGGAAGATTATTATCCGGCAAAAATTAAAAGTTTTGCACTTAAACAAAACTTTGCTGCTCCACTAGCCTGGCTTAATGAAACAGATGCTGATCTCTTCTGTCCCCGGATAGATAAGGAATGGTCAGGTGCTATACCCGCCACTTTATTTGTAAATAACAAAACTGGTTATCGAAAATTTTTTGAAGATCAGTTAACTGAAGAAGAACTGGATGCAGAAATAAAAGCGATGCTGAATTAATAAAAAGGTTTGCCTATTGAGCAAACCTTTTATTTAGCTGAATTATTATTTTGACCTTTTTATGCTGCATCCAACCGAACGGGTTTCTTTTACCGCAACCTCTTTCCCGGCAACCATCTGATCAATTGCATTTTTAAGATGTATTTTCTCTACTGCTGAAGCATTGGATGGGTTATCATCGATTGCCCCATGATAAACTAATTTGTCATTTTCATCAAATAAAAAGCATTCAGGTGTACGGTTTGCACCAAATGCATCTGCCAGTTCCGAATTTTTATCTATGGTATAATAAAAAGAATATTTCTGGTTATCTGCATATTGCTTCATTGCATTATATGAATCACCTCCATTCCGGGTACCTTCATTTGAATTTAAAAGTATTACTCCTACATTTTTTTTACTGGCATAAGCGGCAATATTAATAGTACGATCCTGGTTCTTAATTACATAAGGGCAGGTGTTACAACTAAACATCACCAGTAAACCTTGTTTCTTTTTTGCATCTTTCAAAGAAACTTCCTTACCACTGATATCTTTCATTTTAATATCAGCTTTTGGCATTGTTGAACCAATAGGTAAAACATTAAAAGGTTTCAGGGCAAGTAAGGTTATGGCTACCAAAGGAAGAATGGCGAATAATATCTTTTTCATGCTATAGTTTTTATTTATTTAAAGTTCTCTAAAATATAAATGAAATATTAACCGCTTATATATTTTTTGGATTTATTTAAGAGGAAGCAGGATTTATGAGGAAGCAGGCACTTGGGCCTGTTCATGGCGGGCCTTGATCTCTTCGGCGGCCTTTCTTTCATCAACCTCCCGTTTAAGAGCATTAATACTTACATTCAGTTCAAAGCCTATTAATAAAACATAAGAATTGAAAAAGATCAGCAGCATGAGTACTAGAATGGTACCAATGGAACCATATAGTTTATTATAATTGGCAAAATTGTTTACATATATGGAGAACAGGAATGTAAAGGTGATCATCAGGAAAGTTGCCAGGATAGATCCTGCATTGACATGTTTCCATCTTTTTTGAACCGCTGGGGCGTACCTGTATATGAATGAAATGGTAACGAAAAATAACATGATCACCAGAATCCATCTTAAAACTTTAATAAATTCAACCATTATAACATTAGTTATGCCTAGCCATCCCAATACCGAATCCTGTATGATCAACAGTACTACCGATAGAATAACTACCAGAAAAAGTATCAACGTAATTCTCAAAGCAGTTATCCTGCTATGAATTACTCCTCTTTTTCTAAAGCCAGCATAATTACGGTCAAATGAGCGCATTATTCCCAACATGGCATTGGATGAATAAAATAGGGCCAGTACGAAACCGAATGATAATAAACCATTGCGGGGGTTACGTAAAAAATCATCCAGGAATGTGATCAGCACTGTATTGTCTTTTCCTGAAGGAATTACATCCCTTATTAAATCAAATAGTTCTTCAACAAATTGTCTTGATATTGGTAAAAACGGAACTAACGTAAATAAAAAAATGATAGCCGGGGGTAATGCCACTAATAAATTAAAAGCAATTGAAGCAGCTCTTTCACTGAGTCCTGTTTTTTGAAATTGCAGAAACAGAAATCTCACCACATCAAACAGGGGAATGCCTTTGAAGCCTGGCAAAATGATCTTTTTGCTTTTACGGATGACCATTTTTATGGGCCCCCAGGTTATGAATTTGCGTCTAAAATGCGTATACCAATCCATTAGTTAACACCTTGTTTTGCTTTTCTGGTTGAATCCAACCTGTTAAGTTCCTGCTGGTACTGGCGTGCAAATTTCAAATGATCATTATAGTTGGTTGTAAAAATATGTGTACCAGAAAAATCACTGTTGGCTACAAAATAAATGTAATCGGTTGGGGGTGAGTCCAGCACAGCATTAATGGTTTCCTGGCTTGGAGTTGTAACCGGACCTGGAGGCAATCCAAGGTTCCGGTATGTATTATAAGGTGATTCAACTTCCAGGTGTTTATGAAGAATCCGTTTTATGCCAAAATCTTTGAGTGCAAATTTTACGGTGGGATCGGCCTGCAAAGGCATATTTATTTTTATCCTGTTTAAATAAACGCTGGCAATATTTGGTTTATCCGTTTTTGCATTGGTTTCTTCTTCAATAATGGATGCCAGTATATAAGCTTGTTGGGAAGAAAGTCCTTTCTGCGTGGCTTTTTCTTTCCGAGCGTCATCCCAGAATTTTTGAGATTCATCATAAAGTTTCTTGTAGATATTTTCTGGTTTTGTATTCCAGAAATAAGTGTACGTGTTGGGCAAAACAACTGTCATTGCCGTTTCTGGGGTCACTCCATAATTGGCCATCGAATCAGCATTGTTTAAAAAACTGATCATGTTAGTTGAATCTATCTCAAATTTGCCGGCTATTAATCGCGCAAAATTTTCTTTGGTACGTATCCTGGTAATTACCAGGTCAACCGGCGTTTGCTGCCCATTACGCAACCGGCGTATAATGGTGAGCATACTTTCTCCTTTATCAATTTTATATTTCCCTGGTTTTATGGAATTCCAGTATTTCATCTGGTTTGCAAGCCATTGAAAAGCTTTCAGGTTATGGATATAATCGCCCTGCTTAATAGTTTGCATAATGGCGCTTTTATCAGCACTGTCTGTTTTAATGTAAAGAAATTTTGTGTCTTCTTTGAAACCAGTGGCAGGTCCCAGGAATGTCCAGCCAAGATAAGCGCCGGCTATAAGGATCAATAAAAATATAATGAGTAATAATTTTTTCATATGTCAGGTTTCTGCGTTCAAATTACATAAAAAAACCCCGTCGTACGGACAGGGTTACAAATATGTTGAATCTGATTATTAATTAGAATCTGATTGTGATGGTGCCGGTTGTGTTGGAAAAGTGGTTTGATTTGATGGCGCTTGTTGTGGAGTAGTTGTAGCAGGAGTACCAATTTTTTCAGTACGGTCTTCTATTCCACTGCCCGTACCTGAAATAAACATGGTAGATACAATGCAAAGGGCTGCTACAACACCAGCAAATACCCAGGTACCTTTTTCTAAAACATCTGTTGTTTGTTTAACGCCCATGAATTGGGTACTGAAACCAGCAATGTTACCTGCCAGGCCACCACCTTTTGGATTCTGAACCAAAACTAAAAAACCAAGTATCACGCTGGCCAGGGCAATAAGTATAACAAATAAAATGGTCATATCAATTCGTATTTAAACTTTCTATTTTGGCTGCAAAATAATGGCTTTTAGAGGGATTTTGCAAACTTAATTTGCGATATACTTCGGCGGCTTTTTGCAGGTCGCCCTGTTTTATCCAAACTTCAGCCATTGTTTCTGTTAATACTTCATTTTCTTCAATACTATGTGTTGCCAGCGATTGCACTTTTTCCTCTGAGCTTGTATCCATTTGGAGTTCCCTTGCATCATCCGGAAGTTTCTTCATGGTTTTCAACCATTCCGTAAAACTTTTTAACTGGTGACTGAATCGATCTTTTGGAATTTCTTCAACCTGGTCTTTTATTCCCTGAGAAGCGAAATAATCCACAGTATGATAGGGTTCAAATAATATATCGTTGCCCGTTTCTTTTAAGGGCTCAATTTTTAAAGTGGGGATATGGAATGGAGGAAGTTCGCCATCCTCTTGCTCAGCCTCGTCATATTCATCTGCTTCCGGGATAAAATGATGATCTGCATTTTTTAAACCTGTTTCTTTTGACAGTGGCTCTGAAATATTATTAGGGACATCCATTTCCGGTTCATTTTGAACCGCATTCACAATTTCTGAGTCTGTATTTTCATCCTGTGGAATATCTCTTTTGTACAATTCATTTTCTTCAGCTGGATGAATTTGTGTTTCATGGGTTTCTATAATTGTTTCATCCTCTGAAGGTAAAACTGCATCCTCTATCGCTTCATTTTGAATAAAGTTTTCTGTATCGTTATTTACATTCTCGGTTGTTTCTTTTTCAAATTCACCGGGTTCATCATTTAATTCTACTAATTCAGTTTCCGTTTCAGAAAAAATAGGGGCGCCAGGAATCTCAAAACGATCCTCGGATTCATTTAAAATCTCATTTCCAATTATTTCAATTGAAAATTTTTCACGATTCAGGAGGTAATGCAGCCAGAGCGGTTGCTGCACGTATAAAGAAGCCTTTTCAAGTTGTTGCTCATATAAACTTTCATCCAGTGTTTTAATTTTTTCCGCCAGTAATAAATGCAATGGTGCAAAATATGGATATTGGCGGGCCAGGCTTTGCAATTCACTTAAACCGCAGTCTGTAATTTGCTCTTTCCCCAAAACGGATTTTAATAATGATTCTATTCCGTGCATAAACACAATTTAAGCTGAACTTACCAGTTGGAGAAAATGCGGTTAAAAATTTCATCCGTAATATTCCGGACTATTTCATCATTCAAACTTGCTTCAGCTTCCTGCAGACTTCTTTGTGCACTGAAATCAAAAGGCCTGCTGATGTCAAACTCCTTTGTTGTATTGTTTACGCGATCTTCTAAAGTTATATGAACACCCACGGTCAGGCGGTTGGTAGTCGTTTGCTGGTTGCTGATTCCCGAAGTGCTGATGCTGTATTGCGAAATAAACCCGCTGATATCATAATGTGCATCATCATTATTAGTCCTGTTTAACCTGGTCTGGTTTACTACTTTTTGCTGTAGTTGATTTGTAATCAGCTGGCTCAATTGAGGATTAACATATTGTGCCCTGTTCTCTATAAAATTAATTTTAACCGTTTGTATCTCAGGTGGAATACTAACATCCCTGAATTTATAATTACATCCGCTGAATGTTGCCAAAACAATAATGACAATCATTGAGAAGGAAAATATTTTCTTGGTTACCGGCATTTGATTTCTATTTGGCTTTTGTTGTGTCACTCTCTTTTACGTCTGGTAATTCTATTCAGCTTTTTAAATTATTTGTAAATACATCTATTACCCGATCCTGTATTTTAAGCAACTTCATTTTTATTCTTCAATATCGTATTCTTTCAATTTACGGTATAATGTTCTTTCACTGATGCCAAGATCAAGCGCCGCATCTTTTCTTTTGCTTCTATGTTTTTTCAATGCTTTTATGATTAGCTCCCGTTCTTTATCCATAATATTAAGACTTTCTTCAACTTCCTCATGATCCTGTATCTCATTATTCCGCATAATCATAGGTTGGGATGCGGCAATCTGGTGGCCTGAAGGTTGGGGCAGTTCCGGTGTTTTAAATTCCTTTAATTCATTCAGAAAATTTTTATTATGGTTTGTCAATTCGGGGTTTTGCAATACATCAAAAAACATCCTTTTCAATTCCGTCACATCCTTCTTCATATCAAAGAAAAGCTTGTATAAAATATCTCGTTCACTGTTAAAATCCTGGTGTGGCCCTTGTCCATTCGAATGTGCCAATACTGGTAACCGGTTCATAGTATCAATCGGAATATACTTTTGTAAAACAGCACCTGCAATGTATTTATCTGTTGATAATACTGAAACCTGTTCTGCAATATTCTTTAATTCGCGAACATTGCCCGGCCAGGTATAGTTTATTAACAGGCTTTTTGCATCATCATCCAACTGAACGGGTGCAGATTTATAACGCTCAGCAAAGTCAACAGCAAATTTCCTGAACAACAAAATGATGTCATCCTTCCTGTCTCTTAAAGCAGGCACCCTGATGGGTACCGTACTTAGTCGGTAATAGAGGTCTTCTCTGAAACGTCCGCTCTGTACCAGTTGCAGCAAATCTTTGTTGGATGCGGCAATTACTCTTACATCTGTTCTCTGTACTTTACTGGAACCTACACGGATATATTCACCTGTTTCCAGCATACGAAGCAATCTTGCCTGTGTTCCCAATGGCATTTCTCCGATCTCATCCAAAAAAATAGTACCCCCGTTAACAGTTTCAAAATATCCTTTACGACTTTCTACAGCACCTGTAAAGGAACCTTTTTCATGCCCGAATAATTCAGAATCAATAGTGCCTTCAGGTATAGCACCGCAGTTAACGGCTATAAATGGATTATGCTTGCGGGCAGATAATGCATGAATAATCTGCGAAAAAGCTTCTTTACCCACACCACTTTCACCAATGATCAACACCGACA
>JACCYQ010000052.1 GCA_013696395.1 Chitinophagaceae bacterium | reverse complement strand
ATATATGTATGTGATCCGGCATGCTGTTTATTTGCAACATCTTATGTTCGTTATGCTGAATGATGCCAGTAATATATTGATGCAATTCTTCTTTCCACTCTTTGCTAATGAGGGCAGCCCGGTATTTGACTGCAAAAACAAATTGAATGTGAAGTTGAGTGTATGTGTTTGCCATGATACTTAAGATAATAAAAAATATAAAACGTCATATAGTGCCACGCAGCATTTATTGAAATTAACCTTTGCCCTGTAAATATTACACATCACTTTATATCGATTCTTTTCACCAGGGAAGCAGTGCTGTCCCATAATGCTATTGATTTAAACCGGCTCGCCGTAATTATTTTATCGCTGCCGGCAGACCAGTCAATCCCCCATAAATAATTAGTACTATCCTGCAAGCTTTCATGCATCAGTTCTCCACTGTTTGTCCAAATCCTCAACACATCGCTTGCTGTGGCCAGCCTGCTGCCTTCCTTATTCCAGGCAATATTGCGGTAAGGCGCTTTACTGCCATAAACACTTTTAATTAACTTTCCTTCCTGCGACCAGAAATGCAACAGGCTGGGAACATTTTCACCTTCCCAGTTATAACCATAATCACCAATCACAAAAAATTCACCCGACGGATGCCAGCTGGCAGAAAGGATAATGGCTGCCTTATTAGTGTGTTCCATCTTATTCAGTGTTCTGCCATCAGCATCAAAAAGATTTATTTGAAAATTAGCAGCTACCATGATGTTTTTTGATGGATGCCAGTCCAACGCCAGGTAAGCTTTTCCAGGTGTTTCCGGATCGAATGTTTTTTTGATATTGTTTACGTGTTCCCCTACTGTATTCCTGATGTTGATGCCTTCTTCAAGATCTGCAACAGCAAGTAGCTCCCCATTATAATTCCAGTCAAGAGCTCTTGTTCCGCCTTGGTGTTTTAAAGATTTTATGTTACCCCTATGCGGGTTCAGCAGATATACATATTTATCAAGGGTGCCTATAGCAAGTGTTTCGCCTCCGGGATGCCATTTAACGATATGTATCCAGCTATCAACCGGGAACGATTTATATAATTTGAGATTGCGGGCATGATAAATTCGCAGCATACTGTCTACGCCGCCAACTGCTATATAATTATTATCCGGGCTCCAGGCAGCCGTCCAGAATTGACGGTTAACTGTTTCACTATAATCAGTAAATCCCGGACCGCTTATTTTATTGGTGCATGAAAATATAATTATGATACTGTGACATAAAAATCTTTTTATAAATTTCATGATGATTATTTCATTTACAAGATTGATCAGTTTATCCTAAAAGTTATGCAGGTATGGAACCAAATTTTAAAGGGGATATTATCAAACCAATTATAGCATAAAGTAAGCAAAACATTTCATGTAGTTTATCACTAAAGGATCCGGCCATTCATTGGAAATAATGATTCATATACTACAGGTTTTCCAAAACATCGCGGTAACCCCTGCCGATGGGAATAGACACGCCTTTCACTTCAACCATCTCCGCGGTATAAGAGTCGATTTGGTTGATGGAAATGATATAGGAACGGTGAATGCGTTTAAAAAGATGGGTGGGTAAAAGTTCTTCAATTTCATGCGTACTCATTTTAGAGATGTACTCGTTTTTAGGAGTAACCACTTTAATATATTCCCGCTGACTTTCTATAAATAAAATTTCCGCAAATACAATTTTCACTTTCTTTTTTTGCACGTTCAGAAATATAAAATCCTTTGGAACTTCGCTTTCATGGGATGCTGGCCTTACCATTTGGGTCGATTTGACTTTGGTAACCGCCATTAAGAAACGTTCAAATTCAATGGGCTTTAACAGGTAATCCGTTACATTCAGGTTAAAACCTTCCACCGCATATTGATGATAAGCGGAGGTAATTATTACCGCCGGAGGATCGCCAAGCGTTTTTAAAAACGCTATGCCCTTTAATTTAGGCAGGTGAATATCCAGGAATATAAGATCGGTTGTATGATGCCTCAGGTAATCCGTTGCCAGGATCGCATCCTTGAAACTTGCCTGCAATTCCAGGAAAGGCACCTGCGAAATATAATCCGACAAAACTTTTGTTGCCAGCGGTTCATCTTCTATGATGATGCATTTAATTTTAGACATGGCTGGCCAGGTTTATTTGTAAGGTAGCCGTAAATCCGGATGAGTCCTGCTGAACAGACAAGCCATAATCCGTATACAGCAATTCCAGTTGACGCCTGAGATTTGAAAGCCCGATATTTTCTTTAATGTTCCTCTCTTCCTGGAAAACATCCGTAGAATTTTTTACCAGGAGTTTCAGCTGTCGTTTTTTAACGGAAAGATGAATATCTACATAAGGTTGGTGTCGAGTTTCGGACACTCCGTGTTTGAACGCATTCTCCACCAATGGAATCAGCAATAAAGGTGGTAAGGATTGTTTCATGTCTTCAACGTCATAATTAAAATTAATATGCAGGGAATCATCATACCGCAATTTTTCCAGTGAAATATAATCGCTTATAATTTTCAACTCCTTTTCGATGGCGATGAATGAGCTGCCGGCTTCATACAACATATAACGCAGCATTTTTGAAAGCCGTAAAATAGATTCCGGCGCCAGGTCACTCTTATCTCTTGCCAATGAATAAATATTGTTTAACGTGTTGAATAAAAAATGGGGGTTGGTTTGCGATTTTAGATAATTGAGCTCTGCCTGTTGCTTTTCAATACGCAGTTGTTGTGAGTCATTTTTTAATTGAATATACCGGTAGATATGCCTGATAATTCCAAAAAAGAAAAGCGAAGCCACACTAAGGGGGAAATGAAACTCTACCCCTTTTTCTATTGTTTCAAAAACCATTAAAGGTGTATAAATATGCAATAGTATACCAATGCCCCTCCATAAGTACAACCCAAAAGAAAACAACATTAAATGAACGAATAAAAGAAACAGGAATCTAAAGATATTTTTCAGGGAGGCCTGGCGTAAGGTGTACTCGTAAAAAATAAAATTGAGTGCAGTAAGATATATAATATTCCATAGATAATTAAGGGATCTTATGACAAACTGTTCCGGATAATTTACCAGAACATTTAATAACCATATCAATAAAAACCCAGTACCAACCCAAACATAAAATTGTACCTGCGCTTTATGGATTGATATTTTCATCGTGTTAATATGGGATAAATATCGTCAAAACTTTGTCTTTTCATTTTACAGTCTACAGAAGCCGGTTTATAGTAAACCAACAACATGAAAAATACAAACTTAAAAACAGGAAAACCCAGTTTATCCTCTCAGCATATCATGACTTTTATAATGGATATACTTTTGGTTATTGCCTGTAAAATGTAGTTCGTATACCACCAAAGGTTGTTTATTGACGCCGCTGTTCTATGCAATCTTTAATTAAATAATCTTGTATTGAAACGGGAGTAATGATAAAAAACATTATTCGCCCCGGTTAATAAATGCTTAATTAAAATATAAAAACATGCAAACTATTATTTTTATTTTGGCAATTCTGCTCACAGCCATAAATGCCCTTGGTCAAAAAGACCAGGTTTCCCCGGCATCCTATTATGAAGCAGCCAAATGGAATACATGGATGATAGCCAACCCCCAGGAGGTAAAAATTGCTCCCCCACCGGATGCGGCTCAATCAAAAATTGAAATAGTTACAATCAGGAACAGCATTGCTGTACTGGACGACAAGAAACTGGCAGCCATAAAATATTGGGATGCAGGGGCACCTGCTTACCGATGGAACCAGATTGCTCCTAAATTAATTTCATGGGATAAAGTGGATATCGTGTTGCGATTCCCTACAGCATGGATGAATATGGCTATTTATGATGCAACTGTTTTGGCGTGGAAAGAAAAGATCAAATATAAAAGAAGCCGCCCGCAGGTTTCAGATCCTATGTTACAACCTGCAATCCTTGCTCCTCTCACGTACTCATATCCTTGCGAACATTCTGTAACCGCTGCTGCTGCCGCAAATGTGCTTGCCTATTTTTTTCCCGCAATAAAAGATTCCATATTGCACCTGGCGAAAGCCGCTTCGCAATCACGCATTGATGCTGGCGTACAATTTCCCAGTGATGTGGAAGCAGGCTGGAAACTGGGAGAGGAAGTTGCCCGGCAAATTATAGAAAAAGCAAAAAATGATGGGTCTGCCAATAAGTGGGAGGGTGCTGTAAATAAAGATCCTAAAAAATGGACCGGTCCTTACGCGTTAGGTATTACATTACTCACCCATACACCACTGGTCATACAATCAGCTGACCAGTTCAGGCCGCCACCACCACCCGATTTTGAAAAGGAGATGAAGGAAATAAAAGATTTCAAACCAAATTTTAAATCTACATCGCTGGCCTATTACTGGGGAAATATTCCCTTTGAATTCTGGAGTGACCTGGCGGGCCGCAAAATATTTGAGACCCGGTTGTCTGATAATGCACCGGCTGTTGCCCGGATATATACCATCATGCATATCGCATCAAGGGATGCTGCATTGGCTACCATGGATGCGAAATATGCTTATTGGGGAATCAGGCCTAACCAATATGACAGCAGCTATAAACCGATGTTACAAACACCGCCCTTTCCTGGATATCCATCCGGCCATGCATTAGGTGCAGGCACTGCAAGCGCAGTACTGGAATATTTTTTTCCTGCAGATGCACAACAATTTCAGCAGCTGGCTAAAGATTGTGCGGATTCAAGATTTTATGCAGGTATTCATTTTAAAACCGATAATGAAGTGGGTCTGAAGATGGGTAGGGATATCGGGAAATATGTTGTGGAAACGCTGATGAAAAAATAACCATCTAATAAAAAGCAAGAAGATACATGAACAAGAATAACATATAAAAAATCCATTGGAAATTTCAATTCAAGATATGCTTTGATATTAACCACCGCCCAAATGACCAGGTACGACACGCATAGAATTAAAGTAATTTTATTCTTATTCAACCAAAAAAAATGCAAGGGTTGCCCGATACCGGCTCCTTGCATTTTTTATGAATTTATTTTTTCCTGGTTAACCACCATCCAAGCCATAATCCGCAGGCAATCCAGCTCACCATGGCATCATAAAAATGAGCCATGATGTCGAACCAATCATACCAAATACTTCCGGTATAGGGTGCATTTAAAAAAACAATGAGACCGGTAAATATACTGGCCGTTAGTATGGTACCGAAACCCGGTGCATTCATTCGTAATAATATCCAGCATAGCAACCATACCATAATTATATTGGTGATTAATCCGCGGATCATATTCATGGTCATGTCTGTATCCAGGGTTTTGTGATATTGGATACTTGCCCATGGTTTTCCATCAGCATCTTTCATTAACTGCTGATGCTCTTCACCGGATGCTTCGGGAGGCAGGGATGGAATCATATAACCGCCTTCTTCCGGAAGATTTTGTTCCAAAGCGGTCATAATGGCTTGCTGGTTGGGCGTATATTGATTAGCCGCCTGGTGTAAATTCAAAACCGTCCATGAAAGGAATTGCCAGAGAAAAATAATGATGCCGCCAACGATGGCACCGATAATTGCTTTTTGCATGATTGTTAGTTTTAGTTTTTAAAACAATTGGTTTTGGTGATGCAACCTGCAAGGCAGGCTGCATATATCCTAAATTTAATCTTTTCCAATTTTAATTCAGGAATACTAAAAACAAACTTTTATTATTAGTGCAACCATTCACCATTTGATAATCACCTATACCTCACCGTGGTTAGGCCGATAATAGCTTATTCTCCTTCAATCAACTTCTCATTATTTAATAGCGGGTATTACACTGCACTGCTGTATGGTATGTTGACTTTTTACAAATTCCCTGGATTTCCTTCTTCTTTTCTCCTTCAATTTATTAAACCAAATCGTTCCTGTAACAGGCAGACTGGTAGCAATAAGACAGGCAATAAAATAAATGATCCTGGTAAAAGTTCCATAAGCAATCCCAACATGCAGTGCCTTAATGGAACCGGCTATTCTTTCATTGAACAGACCGCAGTAAGTCCAGGCAAAGCGCTGTATATCCCTGCCTGCCTTTGGCAGGATTGCCGTGAACACTTTTTGGTTTTTTTTTGTGCCAGCAAAAGAGTAAAAGAAAAAAATAAGTCGTAATTTTTTTGATTTTCTATTTGGGAAAAAGTAAATAGAAAATCTTTCATCTTTAATACCCATCAAACACCTTTTCAACAATCGTAAAAAGATTCTTTAAAACTGCAGGTAACGGTCTCTTGCAACCGTTTTCCAATAGCCGGTTACCTCACCGTTTTCCACCACCTGCAATCTTTCGTATAAATTTACGGTTGGGCATACATGATAGGGCAAACCATACAACTCATCACCGACTGTATAAACTGTTTCATCCTCTTGTTTTAGAACCAGGTGTTCTTCACTCTGGTTGATTGGTGTTAAATGACTGGCATTTAAAAAATGGATCCGGCGGGCCAGGTCATTTTCTGAAGCCATGGCTTTATGACCCGCATCGGCAGTGATGATGCCTGCTGCCGGTTTGCTGATTACCCGGGCAAAAATAACAATAGCGGGTAAAAAATTTTGTTCGGGGCAAATGTTTGCATAACCATGATCCCAGTATATAAATGTGCCGGGGCTGCATACCACGTCCGGCCTTTGTGCATGTACAGAAAATGAAGGTGATCCACCACAGATCAATTGCGGTGCCGGCAACTTCGCTGCTGCAAGGGTATCCACCATGGCCTGTACCGGTGCAAAGGCTGCATCAACAAGCTGTTTCTTTTGATCAAAATCGGGGTTGCGGATATGCCCGTCGTACAGGTGCAGACCTTGAATGTTCAGGTGTATATTTTCATGGCAATAACGGTAAAGCGCAACCGCATCCTCACCGGGAGCAATACCGGTGCGGTTCATGCCTACGTTAAGGTCAATGTACACTTGGCCTTTTATATTATGTGCGGCACAATTGCCTGCTTGTTGGGATGCCGAATGCAGGTTATCGGTTAAAAATGAAAAAGCGGAACCAGGATAAAGGGCAGCCAGTTGCAGCAGTCTTTCCAGTTTGGGGCCAATAGCCTGGTAAGCCAGCAATACTTCTTTTGCACCGCAGTTAGCCAGCAATTCGGCCTCAGCAATGGTAGCCGCTTTAAATTTATAAATACCTGCCTGTAGCATCAGCCCGATGGCTTCAGCACTTTTGCAGGTTTTTACATGCGGTTGCAAACGATCTGCATCATAATCCACCATAGCCAAAGCCATGGCTATGTTTTTTTTCACCCTGTCCGGGTACACCAGCAGGGCTGGTGAATCCAGTTTATGCGTTTCCGTTAGTTGATACCATTTATTGCCCATGGTTAATCTTTTAATGCAAAAATGGCTTCTATTTCTACGGCCACATTGCCGGGAAGTGATCCCATGCCAACAGCACTTCGGGCACCTATACCTTTTGCTTCGCCAAACACATCGCGAAAAAACTCGCTACAACCATTGATGATGACGGGGTGATTGGTATAGTTTGTTGTACTGTTTACCATTCCCAGCAGCTTGATAACTTTATCAATTTTATCCAGGGAGCCCAGGTGTTCCTTTACCGCGGCCAGTATGGCCAGTCCGCACTGGCGGGCTGCATCAATTCCCTGCTCATCGCTGCAGTCATCGCCCAGTTTACCCGTAATGGGACTGCCATCAGCATGCACTGAAATATGGCCTGATACAAATAATAGGTTACCCGTTTGCACACAACGTTTGTACAGGCCTTTGCTTTGAGGCAATTGCGGCAGAGTATAACCCATTTCTTTTATTTTTGATTCAATGGTATCACTCATAATGATAAAGATAATTATAATGAGGCCTGACGGGAATAAAAGTGATTGAAATGAACAATACTGAAAAAATTAGCGATTGATGTTTTTTGAATGCTGATGGGGCAAAGAATTTCTGAATGAACAAAATTACATAACGGCAAACGATGTAACGGGGAATAACAAAAAACATACAAACAATTTTGCTTTTATTATTTCAATTCCGGTAGCTTATAAATCCCTGTTTCTGCAATATGGGGTTTAAGTCGGGAAGATTCAATACGCAAACGAATTTTTTGCGCTTTAACGGGTTCAAAATTCAGTAATCGTTTGTGCCCCACCGTGGTTCCACCCGTAATTGATTTCCATTCTCCATCTTTCTCAAATTCAAAATACAAGTTTTTCTATCCGCTGACCCTTTGGTTATATTTTCCTGCAACAGCAACACATCAAACGTTTGAACGGCTGGCAATGTAAATTCAATCACAGTTGTAGTATCGTTATTTTTGTGGTAAAATGAGTATAGTTATCCACCTTTAATATAATGCATTGATCAAAATCAGAGGCCATAAATTTTATGGAGAATTGTATTTTTATTCAATCATCAACCAATATTAAAAGATGGAAAGAAGAAAATTTATTATCACAGCAGCTGCACTATCGGCAGGAACAGCAACCCTGGGTGCGTGTGCAACTAATAACAAAGAAAAAAAGCAATTGGTGCATCATGTTTTTTTCTGGCTGAAAAATCCATCTTCTATAGCTGACAGGGACAAATTGGTTGAAGGGGTTAAAACCTTGAAAGGTATTGAAACCATTCGCAAATTACATGTGGGTGTTCCCGCATCAACAGAAGAAAGAGACGTGGTGGATACCAGCTGGCATGTATCTGAATTAATGTTTTTCGATGATGAGGCTGGCCAGGAAGTTTACCAGGACCATCCCATTCACCAGTTATTTATTGAAAAGTACAGCCATCTCTGGTCAAAGGTGGTGGTTTATGATGCGGCTGAAGTATAAACCGGGTTACCTGTTTTTCCCGCACTTGCGTGAATAAAATATTAGTGAATGATTGCTTGCCGTACCCGCTGGTATCGAAATTGTATAATTCCTTTCTCAGATAGAATGCAGGATCATGATTCTTTCACTGATACTATTTTGTAGATTATCATCATTAATAAGCAGTTACCCTTTACAGTAAGTAGTTATGACCAAAAAATAATCATGCATGAAAGAAACGCCTAATGACCCGATGACCGGTTTCAGAAAAAAAGTCTGGACAGCATTATCAATTGCAGCCTTATTCATTATCATTATATGGATTATAAAAATATCCTTTAATGTACTGTTGCTGGTATTGGCCGGTGCGCTGATCGCCCTATACTTTCATGGCCTTAGCGGTTTGTTGCACAGAAACCTCCGGCTGCCTGAAAAAATAAGCCTGCTGGTATCTATCCTGGGTTCATTTCTTTTATTGTTCCTTTTCTTTTGGTTTGCCGGAGACCGGGTGCAGCAACAATTCAAAGACTTAGGTGATACACTTCCTTCCGCCTTCGAGAATTTCAAGGAAAGGTTAAATGAAAGTCCTGCAGGACGAGAGGTGATGGACAGAGTTTCTTCGGGTGCAAACACCGGGAAAATATCATCCTTTATTCAGTCCTTTTTCAGAAGCACATTTGGTGTAATTGGGGATATTTATGTAGTGTTGTTCCTGGGCATTTTTTTTACGGCTTCACCCAGTATTTATATTGACGGGATGTTGAAACTAGTACCCCCTAAGGCCAGGGAAGAAGCGGATAAAGTAGTTAAAAAAGTGGGGTTTACATTAACCAAATGGTTAAAAGGCCAGCTTTTCAGCATGTTTGTAGTTTTTGCCTTAACTGCTATCGGGTTAGCAATCATTGGTGTTCCCTTATGGCTTGTACTATCCCTGATTGCCGGACTGCTTAGTTTTATTCCAAATTTCGGACCTCTTATAGCATTGATACCCGCCGTATTGGTAGGTTTGATGCAGAGTCCCACAACCGCTCTTTTAATTGCAGGATTATATATCCTGGTGCAAGCTTTGGAGAGTAACCTGATCATGCCGCAGATTCAGAAAAAACTAATTAATATGCCACCGGCAGTGATCATTCTTGCGCAACTTTTCATGGGAGTGTTAATAGGAGGATGGGGTCTTATACTTGCCACACCGCTGGTTGCCATCATCATTGTTTTGGTTCAGGAACTGTATATTAAAAAACAGGAAGAAAATGAATGAGCGGTGATTAGATACCTGGTGGAATAGTCACTTGTAAATTAGAAAGCCATTCACACGTCAACAACGCTTCACGGTTTGTTAGAATGCTAAATTTAGTATCCATCAGGCATAGAACATATCATTGCTCACAAGGTGCGGTCTAATTGAAAAATGCAAACAATCAAGTGTACCATTTTGAATCTATTATTTATACATTGATTTCAGGTGACTGAAATTCAACGTATGTATTAAAAGATTTTCAGATGATTGAAGCGTGATAGTTGTAAATGGGCTATCCGGAAAAAATACCTGTGTCATTGCCGTTAGTCCGTTGTCGGCAAATAATTCTACAGATGCAAGATCAATGATCAGGGTAATATCCATGTTCTGTTTATCACTTACACGGGGTGCGGTATGCCAGCCTGCAAATCCTTCTTCAAAATCAACATTTCCCGATGCACGACGGTCCATAAAAAATTCATTTTTATTTTCATCATAACCAATCACTACTTTTTGTCCTTTATCATTAGACAATGTAATGGTTAACCCGGCAAGTTGAGCACCTTGCAGGCTTAATCTTGCAGGCACTGTAAGCTTTCCTGTTTTTTCCGTAAGATCAAAATTATTGATATTAATATTTTTCAGCTTCACCGTTGATGATGATAAAGCATCCAGTTCAGGAACAGGATGGGAACTTACTAAATATTTTTCGCCCACTCTTTCAATTGCCAGGTCTCTTGGAACCGTCATGGCACTGCGCCATTTTTCCGTAGGTACCACCTGTGCATATTGCCAGTTACCCATCCAGCCTAAAAATATTTTGCGCTTACCAGTGTTGGACCAGGTTACCCCTGCATAATTATCAGGCCCATAATCCAGCCAGCGTGTATCTGTTTGAAAAGGGGTGAATGTTTTTCCATTAAAACGGCCAGTAAAATATTGCGTAGCAGATCCGCCATTAGGGCCACCGGGATTAATGCTGACCAATAATACCCAAATAGTTTCTCCATTATATTCCAATGGAAAAAGATCAGGACATTCCCACACGCCACCATGTGCACCAAATTCTTTCCCAAATTCACTTTCCAT
>JACCYQ010000024.1 GCA_013696395.1 Chitinophagaceae bacterium | reverse complement strand
CCACTCAACTATAAACTTTATTATACTAAATTTGTGTTTCAGCCACCCCACCCCGTTAGTCCTCACCCGACTGCACCACTCTGAAAACATACTCATCAAAGAATTTTGGCAACAAAAGGTTAAGGCTTCTTATTGGTACATTTCATTTCCTAAAATCAAATAAGATTATGGCTGATATATTTATTAGCTATTCGGGCGAGGATAAAACCAACGTAAAACTGATTGCTCAATTGCTTGAACAACAAGGTTGGTCTGTTTGGTGGGACAGGCAAATTCCCATTGGTAAACAATTTGATACGGTTATTGAAGAAGAATTGCAAAAATCCAATTGTGTAATTGTAGTATGGACACATCGTTCAATTGCTTCTGAATGGGTAAAAAATGAAGCCAATGAAGCCGCCCAATTAGGAAAACTGGTACCGATACTTTTGGAAAATGTTCCCATTCCCCTGGCATTCAAAAGAACGGAAACTGCTATGTTAACGGGCTGGCAGGGTGAAGAGGATCACCCGGAGTTATCCCTTTTATTCAATGCGGTTGAAGTTACTATCCGGGAACAAAAAGCTAAAAAAGAAAACGGCAGTTCGTCTACTATTTTAAAACCGGAATCCCACAAGCCAACCATATGGTCAACCGAAAAAAAAATTGATAAACCCGGATCTGTCAAAACAAATATTATAATAGCCGTTTCAGGATTTATCGTTTCACTTTTCTCCATTTATTATTACCTCAGCTTACAGGAAAAATTATCAGACCAGGTTGACCAGCGAATTTTTTATTTAATCCTTGTAGTGTTTGGGATAGCCGTCAGTGCCGTGATTTTTGGTCTCATGAATTCATATGCCAGCCTGAAAGGAGAAACTTTAAATAAAAAAATACAGCTTGCCGGTCCCATTGTTGGTGTGGTATTAACCGTTTTCGGAGGTTTTTATTTTTCACCCCAACCGGTGGATACAACGGTAACGGTCAGGGTTTTTGATAAGAATAAAAATCCAGTTACAGCAGGCGATGTAAAAATTTATTTGCCTGAATATATCCGCAGCCAGTCCATCGATAAAATGGGACAGGCATTATTTACCGGCATACCCCAAAACGTAAAAGGAAGCAGGATCAGGATCGATGTTTCCAGCCCTGGTTATGCCACCCTGCACGTTGATACCCTATTGAATCAAAAAGGAACGCTTGATATCATGCTTCCCCTTTCGGATGTGGTTTTTATTTCGGGTCAGGTAAAAAGGGCTAACGAAACTCCGATCAGCGATGTGGAAATAAATGTTGATGGTACCCGGTATGTAGCCTACTCTATCAGTAATGGAACTTACCAACTCAGGCTTCAGGAATATACACTGGGTGACGAAATAACCATTACCACAATGCATGGCGGTTTCGAAGATAAAACCAGGTCGCTCAAAATAAGTTCACCTGAGCTTAAGGATATAGATTTTGTTCTGCAACCGGTAGATCAATAAGAAACGGTTAAAAGTTTTCTTCAATCCAACCCCGTGAATATGTATGATTAATGCGTTCCCTATTCATTAAAATGCATTTTCATTACTAACATTAAAACCTTTACCATGCAAAAGTTCCTGATCTTATTAACCATCATGCTGCTGTTGTGTGAGGTTGCACTTTCACAAGAACTGATTATTAAAGGAAGGGTGCGATGTATGAATCAAAGCGCCCATTCTACCAAAGGCGCCGAAAACATTATTGTTGTTCCCACTTTCAAACCCTCCCGGTCAGCCATTACCGCTTCCAGTCCTTCGGGATATTTTGAATTCAATACCGGCATTCCATTGAAAACATTGCAGGATAAGCAGGTAAATGTTTATGTAGTTTCCCGCTGTGCAGGTTGTAAGGATATTGTAAAAAGAGTTTTTGTTTCAGAAGACCAGGACAGGCAAAATAAAGATGATTCAAAATCTTATGTAACCATCAAACAATGGATGCTTGCCAACAATTGCGAAGAAGTTGAATTAACACCATATCATGCAGACAGTATATTGGCTGAAATTCAAAAACAACCGGAACAAAAACTCAGTGAGCTGACCAATGCAACAGCTATTGCCGGAACACCTGCCCTTCTTAATTTATTAACTACATTAACTAATGTAGTAGGATTGGTACCACCTGCAACTGGTGTATTCGATGCAATTGAAATTGGTGAAGGCCAAATCAATTATGGACAATTTCTATTTGCATCCGCAATGACACATACTGCAAACTCGGGATTCAATTTTTCACCTTCCAGGGATTTAAGTGAATCTGTTTTCTGGAATCCTTCGGCTATGCCTAACAGTATCAAACCCTATAATATCAGCCTCCTGACCAATGTAAAGAATAATGGTAAATTAAATTTTTCAGCAAAGCTTTCGGATAAATTTTCCTTAGGTGCAGGCGCTATTTTTACGATGCAGGACGAGTTCAGATTTGTAAAATTTGATACTCCAACTCCACCACCTCAAAAAAGTTCAGATTCGGTTCAATTTGATTTAAAAGAATATGCTGTTTACTTCAGTCCCGCATATAAAATAAACGACAAATTAAGTGTGGGCGTTTCTATAAAATCAATCTGGCAAAATTTTAGTATACCGGTAAATGTGAACATCCAACAACCGAATGAAATAACCAATGATTTTACTTTCCAGGATATCAAAGAACAATATTTTGATGCAGATCTTTCGCTTACCTATATAGTTTCCAAATCATTCCAGGTTGGCATCAATGCCATGAACCTGGCAGGAACTGAATTATACGCCGATGCTTTTGTACCTGGTGAAGAAAACCTGGCTCCCATTCAGAATCAACGTTCATTGGGTGTTGGACTCAATTACAAATACCAGCGGTTTAATTTCGGCACCGATATTTTATTCACGGAAGATGATTTTTACGATGCCACCATCGGCATTAATTATGTGCCATTTAATGATGCGTTAATATCCGCCGGCTATGCCATCAACCAATCCAGTTATTCGCTGGCCTTCAGGTTAAAACATTTCCGTATCGCCTATATTGATGACAATGATTTTTTAATTAATGAAAAAAGAAAAGGCAAATCAGGCATTCTAAACGGCAGGCTTTATGGCGGGTTTTCCTTTAATTTTTAATTAAGAAATTGCTATTAACAGATCAAAATAAATACATTGAATGAAAACAAGTAAGCGCCTGGATGATAAATAGGGTGAAATAATTGTGCAAACTCATATTTTTTGGAAGGAGGGAAAAATCGTACATTAGATAAACGTATTTTTCTTCCTTTCGCTATGATAACTCAACGATCTGTACAAGATTAACTACCCTTTTTATCAACTAAAAAAATCTTGTATTATGTTAGTCATTGCTCAACACACTATCAGTAATCCGGAAGCCTTCTGGTCAACAGCTAAAGATGTTACATCCCATTTACCATCCACATTAAAACTCCATTCCGTTTATCCATCAGAAGATATGAAAAGCGGTGTTTGTTTATGGGAGGCGCATACAACTGAAGAAGTACAAAAATTCCTGGATGAAAATGTGGGAAATTCCGCTAAAAATGTTTGTTATAAAATAAATATTTCAGCAGCCGTAGGACTGCCGGAAGTTAAAGAGAATTTCCAGTTTATTAATTAAATGAGTGGTCTGTCGCCCACCCTATTCCGGTAATTGCTGCTGGACAATTTGTAAATAACAAATGACTTAATCCAGCAAAGTAAATGTATGTGCCCATTTTGATACTTAAATTATAAAATAAACCGCTTTAAGAAAAAATCATTAAATAAAATTTTAAAAACTTTTTTATACCAGCCATATACCCCTGTAGGATCTTCTGTTGCAGCCTGCCCCGTAATGGTGCGGGGTCGCAATCCGTTCATCCCAGGTTATTAAGCAATTTTTCCCAGTCTTCCTGGGACTTTATTCAATTCTCCACGCATGGTCAAATGGATTTTTAGCTTCGCATTTTTTACATTCAGGAAATTATTTATAAACACTTATTTTGGTAAATATCATTGGATTTTAAACCAAAATGATCCGCCATGCCTTTCTGCATTTTTTAGGTTTGGGTAGTTCCAAATTTCATCCAGGATACCGGACAAAGATTTCTGTTCGCTGATATAAAAATTAGGGGAAATAATTTCATACTTAGCAGGGTTACTCAGAATTACGGCACCTAAAAGGTAATTTTCTGAATAATGCTTTTCCAGCATAAACTGGGGGTAATCATATGGAAGGTATATGTCATGAATTTGAACAATAACACCTTTGGGTAATATGGGCAAAATTTCTATGAAGAACCAGCTTACATCTGAATTAGGATAAAGGGAATGGGTTCCATCCATAAAGACAACATCGTTCTCTTCCAGGTTTTTAAATATATCCAGCGGCAAATCCTGGATAGCCGAGGCATGCCAGGAATCCGCTATTTTTTTTATTTCCTGTCGTGGCTTTGGATCAATACATGTTATGGTAAAATCCAGGTTTTTTTCGTTCCTGGCCTTAAGGGCAGTTTTTGTACTTGTACCGCTTCCGATTTCGATATATTTCCTGGGTTTCAGGTAATCTAATAAGGTAAAAAGAATGATGATATCCAAACCGGGGACGTATTTATTGTTCCATGTGGGTTCCAAGACATTTGTTCCCTTATCCTTAGTTTTTATTTCTGTAAAATTTTCTTTGAGAGATGCTGCATGCTGTAATAATTTCTCATATTCTAAATGATTTTCAGAAATGATTTCATTTAATTTCTGGTGAGGATTTTCTTTAGTGTATAAAGCTACAGGTTCAACCGGGTAATCAAGAATGACCATTCGATTTGATGGTCTAATGGCAAAGTATATTCGTTTTAAAAATTTCCGCATAAAGAAACTATTTGAATTATTCAAAATCCCCAGATTGCAAAAATCGGGTGAATAAGAAAATTACAATCGATCAAATATATCTAATCACAAGGTTGGAATATCCTGATCCAATATCTCATGTAAATACACCGGTCTTCAGCATTTTTATGAAGGCTTTATTCTTAATTCATATGCTACTTCATTACCCGGCAAGTCTGCCACTTTCATAAAGTCAAGCCTTGCAAGCAGTTTTAATGCATCTGCATTTTGATTTCCTGTAACAGCCCAAATTCTATTTAATCCCATAGTATGAAGTCCAAAACGGATAGTTAATTTCATGGCAGGCGTCATGAAACCTTTCCCCCTCCATTCAGGTAAAAGAACACATCCAAGTTCACCGTTTCCTTCGTTCAATCCGCGATAATAGCCACAGGTGCCTACCACTTTATTGGTCGCCTGGTCTGTAACTGCCCAATGAATGGAATGTCCGTTCATATAGTCCTGGTTGATTTTATTTTGCATATTCAATGCTTGTTCTATGGAAACTGCCTGAACGGCGTCGTAAAATGAAATTTCCACCAAATCTTTTATGTCCGAAAGGAGAACCTGGCGCAGTAATACTTTACTATCGAAGATGATAGGGAAATTATCGTATGGAGGCAGTTTAAATTTATTCATATATCATTTTGGAGACTTGCTGTTCTTATACAGAAATTGGAAGCAAAGTCTGGATCCATTATTAATTTGCCCGAAGCTTTTTCAATTGAACCTCCGCGTTAGTATTCTGAGGATTTAATTTAAGCGATTGTTCATAATTCTTTATGGCGAGTTTAGGGTCACCATTTTCAGCATAAATTTCTCCCAGGCTATCGAATGCGTTTGCACTTTCTGGAAATAAATGAACATTTAATTTAAATATTTCCAGCGCATCAGCAATCTTATTTTGACTGAGTAATTTATATCCCCAGCTATTTATTTCTCTTTCATTGATTGCAAAATCTTTGTTAGTCTTTGTTAATTTATTTACCAGCTCAATGGCATGTTTATACCCTGATTTATCCAATCCCGCTTTTACTATTTTTATGGATGGAGAAAGTCCAAAACCATTGGACGCCTTCATATCCGGTATAAACAAACCTGCCAATTCATCTATAAATGCATCTGGTGAACCTCCTGCCAAATTGGTGAGCACGATGATGGAAAGATCATCGTTTGGATATACAAACAATGCTGAACGACCACCACCAACAGCCGCTGCAGCTGGATGTTCTGACCTGGCGATAATAGGCCAGCCCGCAGCATAGCCATTCAATAAATTACTAAAGCCGCCTGGTTGGCCATTGTTTAGCCTGGCCGGAGTCCACAGTGCGTCGAGACTCGATTTTTGTTTTAACAACTGCATGTTCTGTAATGCAATGATCCATTCTGCTAATTCTGTTGCAGATGAACTCATGCCCGCTGCCGTTTGCAAAAATGGTTGGAAGGAAAAAAACATATTTATGAGTTTTCCCTGTGAATAGCGATATCCTCCGGCAGTATTAGGAACGATTTCTTTGGTGGCGCCGAAACCAGACCTGATCGTTTTTGACATTCCAACTTTTAATAGTTGTTCGTTTGTAATGAATTCAGCAAAAGGCATTCCTGTTAGTTTGTCTATCACCATACCCAGTAATACATAATTGGTTTGGTTATACCTGAACTTTTCTCCGGGTAAAAAATCAACAGGCATCGCCTGAACTTTTTCCCATGACATTTCCGCAGTAGGAAAAATTAAAGTGGATTCTTCTTCATCTACAATGTCAGCTATACCGGAAGCATGTGATAACAGTTGTTGAATGGAAACAGGTTTCCAAGCATCTGGCAATCCATCCAGGTAATCAGAAACAGGTGCGGACAAATTTAGCTTTCCTGCTTCCACTAATTGCATTATGGCAACGCCGGTAAATGCTTTTGTAATTGAATTAATTGAAAATACAGTTTTGTTACTCACCGGAATTGAATCCTGCACATTAGCCAATCCGTAATTACCTGCTTTAATGATTTTGCCATTTTGAACAACGGCTAATTGCAGTCCGGGAATTTTTCTTTTCTGCATTTCAGTTTGCACAAAAACATCAATACTGTCAGGTTGCGCATAGGTTGAATGATTGAATAAAATAACGAGTAAAGCAATGAGGACCTGCTTAAATTTCAAAGACATAAATAGGTAGCTTAATTTTTTTAATTGATTAATAAAGTTGAATTCCCGGCCATTTTATAAATGAAGGTAAAATTCAATTGCATCAAGTTGCTTGGTTTTATT
>JACCYQ010000215.1 GCA_013696395.1 Chitinophagaceae bacterium | reverse complement strand
TAACGCATTTCCGGTGTGCACTATTATCTTTTCATCCAAACCAGCCTTGTTAAAATAATCACGGGCGATGAAAGCATCCTCCTCTCTTAATTCTATTGTATGTAAAATACCATCTGAGGATAAACCCTTAGCTAAACATAATGCACTATAACCAGTAAAAGTGCCGATTTCTAAAATCCTTCTTGGACCTATCATCCGGCTGATCATTTCCAATACTTTTCCCTGCAGGTGGCCGCTCAGCATGTGTGGATCGGCGTGATGCTGATAAGTATCATCTTCAATATTCTGCAAAACAGAATCAACTGGTGAAGATAAGTCCTCAGCATACTTTTGTAACAATGGGTTTATCAGGTCCAGGCTATAAATTTTTATAAAGTTAATTCATCCTGCAAAAAAATACCCCTGTAAAAGGGGCATTTTATAATCGTATTAATCAGTATTAATGCTTTCTGACTTTTTGGAGATCGCTAATAATCCAAGGAAAGTTAAAATCCCATTATATATCAGTAACTCATAGCCGATTTTAAATGTGCCGAAAATGGATGTTGAAAAGCTTTTAATATTCTGAACAAAACTCCCTTCCAGCTTTAATTGTGCTTCATACCATTGAATGTTATTGACAAAATCAACGCCAAAAATAATCGCCGGAGCAAGTAAACAAACTACAATTGATAATCTGTCGTTAATCTGGCGGTTGGTAAGAATACCGAAACTGAATAAACCCAGTAATGGCCCATAAGTAAACCCTGCCACTTTCAGGATTACATCAATGATCGATTTATTATCAATCAATTTAAAACCAATTACCATCAAAAAGAAAATAAATGCAAAGGTGAAATGTACGGTTAATCGAATGGTTCTTCTTTTTTTCTCACTCCAGTCCATCCTTCTTTTCAACCCTAACATATCAATGCAGAAAGATGAAGTAAGCGCTGTTAATGCACCATCGGCACTTGGGAAAAGTGCAGAAATCAATCCAATGATAAATATAACAGACATCACGGTTGGCATATAACTTAAAGCAACAGTTGGAAACAGGTCATCAGCGGCTACATTTATTCCTTTAGTTGCAGCGAACAGGTATAATAATCCACCTAAAAACAGAAATAAAAAATTAACGATGACCATGATGACAGTAAACGTCATCATGTTTTTTTGAGAGTCTTTCAGATTTTTAACACTGATGTTCTTTTGCATCATTTCCTGGTCAAGCCCGGTCATACCAACTGTTATAAAAACCCCGCCCAATATATGTTTCAGGAAATAAGAAGAACTGCCTGGTTCGCTGTTGAATATTTTTGTTAATCCTCTTTCATCCAAAGCAGCCATAGAGCTGCCGAATGACATGTCCAGGTTATTCATGATATAAAAAATACAAACTACCAAACCGATAAGCATGAATGTGGTTTGTAAAGTATCGGTGAATACAATTGTCTTCACACCACCTTCGAACGTGTATAAAATGATCATTAATAAAATGACAAATGTTGTTACTTCAAAAGGAACACCCATCTCTCTTAATATAAAAAGATGCAAAACATTAATCACTAAAAACAAACGTGCTGTGGCGCCTAAAGTCCTGGAAATAATAAAAAACAACGCACCGGTTTTATAAGATACCATCCCAAAACGTTGTTTCAGGTAAACATAAATTGAAGTAAGGTTAAGCCTGTAATATAGAGGCAGTAAAACAAAAGCGATGATCATATACCCAATCAAATACCCAATAACCACTTGCCCATAGGCAAAGGCCGCTAAACCTACCGTACCGGGAACAGAAACAAATGTTACACCTGATAGCGAAGTGCCTATCATACCAAATGCAACCAACATCCAGTTGGATTTTTTGTTACCGATAAAAAATGAATCGTTATTTGAATTGCGGGAAGTGAAATAGGCTACTACTAATAACAATACGAAATAACCAATAACAAAAGAAAACAAAACGACGGGATCCATAGTTGAATTTTTAAGTAAGCAAAGAAAAGCTTTACGAACGATTTAAACATTAGATTTGAAAAGATAAATAAAATGTATGAAAATTAATTCGCTGGCCGTTTTTTGCGGATCAAAGCCAGGTAACAATCCAATATATATTAAGCATGCGGAGCAAACAGGCTTATTACTGGCACAGAAAAAAATAAGGTTGATCTATGGCGGTGGAAGTGTTGGCATCATGGGTGTTATAGCGGGAAGTGTTATGAATAATGGAGGAGAGGTTCGCGGTGTTATTCCAAAGATGTTAGTGGACAGAGAGCACCAGCTTGATAACATTACTGAACTTACGGTCGTAGATGATATGCATATGCGCAAACGCCGGCTTTATGATCTTTGTGATGCAGCTTTAATATTGCCTGGTGGTTTTGGAACCATGGATGAATTATTCGAGATCCTGACCTGGAACCAGCTATTTATACATAATAAACCCATATTCCTGCTTAATTCTGAAGGATTTTATGATCACCTGATTATGCATATCCGACATTTGGAAAAGGAGCAGTTCCTCTACGAAAAAATAGAAGAAAGCCTGATCATTATAAAAAATCCCGATGAAATGACTGATTATTTGGATTAATAGGTATTATACCTGTCGGCATTTTGGAATAATGGTATTTGTACTCCTGCCCGAATAATCGGAAGAACCCGGTTAGCATTATCCCGATAGGGTGAAAATTCATTTTTCATCAAATCAACCAACACTGAAACATAAAAGAAACTTTGGCCTGAACCAGGATTACGATTAGTAGTATAACCCGCACCAACCAGAAAACTTGTGGCATCCCGATCTTGTGTTACCGGGGTTCCATTATTAGGGGGAAGGTATTTTTGTTTAATAAAATTATGTTCAAGTTGGGCTTGTGCAAATAAAAACCGCACGGGATAAATCCTGGTAAACACACCCCCTCCGTAAATGGTTTGTCTTAAGCGATCGTTGAATAATTGATAATCACGGTAAGAAGTATAATTAAAATTAACCGCTATCCCTGCGTCTATCCATTTGGTAAGACTATAACCGAATACCGGCGTTCCTCCTATTAAAAAAGTATTGTTACCAAATGACAGGGAAACACTGCCCCCTGTAAAAAGATTTTCCTTTTTAAAACCCTTTTGCTCTTCATCATTTTCATCCTGCGCATGCAGCATTGAAAAAGATAATAATGATATAACGCCAACGATTAATTGTTTTTTCATACCGGTAATTGTTTATTGTTTCCTTTCTATTGCTTTATGCATCAAAAATTTTTCCCGCATTTAATATATTGTTTGGATCAAATACCCGCTTAATGGCTCTCATCAAACGCATCTGGTTTTCATCAAAAATAATAGGCAGGTATTCTTTCTGTACCAAACCAATGCCATGTTCACCGCTGATCGTTCCACCAAGGGTTTTCACCAGTTGAAAAATTTCTCTTATTCCATCTTTTAAACTGCCATTCCATTCTTCTTCCGATAATTCACCCCGGATTATATTTACATGCAGGTTTCCATCGCCGGCATGTCCATAACAAACAGAATGAAATCCGTATTTACGACCAATATCCTTAACGCCATTTAATAAGACGGGTAACTCCGCCCTGGGTACAACTGTATCCTCTTCTTTATAAATAGAATGAGATTTAACCGCTTCGCCCACCCTGCGACGCAACTTCCACAACTCCGCTTTTTGTTGCGCATCATCGGCAAAAAGAATTTCGCCACAATCAAATTCTGAAACAATGGCTGCCATGCCTTCCATTTCCTGCATCAGAACATCCATATTATTTCCATCCGTTTCAATAAGTAAGTGTGCTTTTATATCATCTTCAATTACAACCGTTGTACTATCCATAAATCGGCTCACCCATTCAAGTGCATCACGTTCCATAAATTCAAGTGCACTTGGTGTATAACCCGCCATGAAAATAGCGCTAACTGCAGCGCATGCCTTTTCCGCTGAACGAAAAGGGACCAGCATCAGCAAATCATATTTGGGCAACGGGATCAATTTCAAAACAACTTTTGTCACTATACCTAAAGTGCCTTCACTGCCTACAACCAATTGCGTAAGATTATAACCGGTTGCATTTTTCAACACGTTAGCTCCGGTCCAGATAATTTCACCAGTAGGTAAAACCATTTCCAGGTTTAATACATAATCCTTCACCACACCATATTTTACGGCTTTTGGACCACCACTGTTTTCGGCTACATTTCCGCCGATAAAACAGGTGCCCCTGCTGCTTGGATCGGGCGGATAAAACAAACCCTTTACTTTTACCGCATCCTGCAACACTTCTGTTATAACACCGGGTTCTGTAATTACCTGGAGGTTCCTTTCATCGATTGTGATAATCTCATTCAATCGCTCGGTTGAAATGACCACTCCACCCAAATGAGGTAAAGCACCTCCACTTAATCCAGTACCTCCACCACGAGGGGTAACCGCTATTTGGTGCTCATTACAAAGTTTTAAAATTTCACTGATCTCTTCTGCGGTGCGGGGTTTTAAAACTACTGAAGGAACAAAATGCAAATCCTCGGTTTCATCATGCGCAAAATAATTCAATGCTTCTTCATCCGTAAATACATAACGTTCACCAATAATTGATTTGAAGGATTCAAGATGTTCAATAGAGAAAGCTGTTTGTTCCGTAACCAGGGACATAATTATTTTTTAATTTGAATTGAT
>JACCYQ010000194.1 GCA_013696395.1 Chitinophagaceae bacterium | reverse complement strand
ATCGTACCCTATGATTGAGCTTTTGTTTTTTTTAGAACCGATGCAAAAAGAGGAATTTGAAAATTTGGAATTAGGCTAAGTGCTTTTACCTGCATCTGTTTATTCAAACTAAACCAATCAACATATCAACCATTCATCTTACAAAACAAACGCGATAACCTGCGCAAAAACGCCCAGGAAAAAACCTGTATAAATTTCTTTCGGTGTATGATCAGAAACGATAAATCGAGCCGTTAGAACCAGGCCTGCAATCAAAAAAGTTATCGTAACATAATAACCGAACTGTGTTTGAAGGATAAAAGCAAGCCACGCCATATACGTACACATAACACCAAGGGATAGTGCATGCATACTTACTTTCATATAAATATTTGCCAGTAAACCCAAACTGGAAGCCAGGAAGATGGCGAATGTAAATGAAACCAAATGACCTGGAAATTCTGACTGATTACGTAACACGTACCACATCCAGAAATAATATACCCCGCTGGCTATATATGGAATTATGCGTTCTTTTTGGGTGCGCAGATAAATAGAATCAATAAACCCCAGCCCTTTTGCCAATAAAACAGTTACCAGCGGGAACATGGCATACATCACCAAAAAACGGATCATCACGATCAGTTGTTCAAACTCATCAAACCCCGCAAAAATATAAGGCTGAACTTTTACCAGGAACCACGAAACATAAACGGGAATAAACAAAGGATGAAACACCCAGGATAGAATCTTTGCGATCCATTTTACCGGGGTGGGAAAATCTAATGGTTCGTTTATTTCTCTTAATTCATTTTGATCGTCAATCTCAAATGGGCTCATAATCATAATTGCTTTCTTAACCTGGCAACAGGAATATTTAATTGTTCCCTGTATTTTGCAACGGTTCTCCTGGCAATATTATAACCTTTTTCCTGTAACATATCTGTGAGCCTTTCATCGCTTAATGGTTTTTTCTTGCTCTCATTTTCAATCAGATCACTCAGAATTTTTTTTACTTCCCGTGTGCTAACCTCTTCACCGCTATCAGTACTTAATGATTCACTGAAAAAGAATTTTAAACGATATGTTCCAAATTCAGTCTGGACAAACTTGCTGTTGGCTACCCGGCTAACTGTAGAAATATCAAGGTTTGTTTTCTCGGCGATATCTTTTAAGATCATCGGCTTCATGGTTGTTTCATCACCGGTGAGGAAAAATTCATATTGATGATTCATGATGGCTGTCATAGTACTTATCAATGTATGCTGTCGCTGTTTAATGGCATCAATAAACCATTTAGCCGAATCAATTTTTTGTTTAATGAACATAACCGCTTCTTTCTGCCGCTTATCTTTTTTGGCCCCCCGGTCATAATCTTTCAGCATATCGCGATAGCCACCACTTATGCGTAATTCAGGTGCGTTTTTAGCGTTTAAAGTAATTTCCAGTTTACCAGCATTATTGTAAATGAAGAAGTCAGGTACTACATAATTTTCAGCCTGGCTGTTATCAGCTACCATTCCACCTGGTTTAGGGTTTAACCTGATAATCTGTTGCATTACTTCTTTAAGTTGTTCATCATCCAGATTTAAGCCGCGTTGTATTTTTTCGTAATGCTTCTTAGTGAATTCATCAAAATATTTACTGATTGCCTGCATGGCCATTTTTACGTGCTTTCCTTCTTCCTGTTGTCGTTTTAATTGAATGATCAGGCATTCCTGGAGGTTACGGGCAGCTACGCCTGGAGGATCAAAACGCTGGATTCTCTGAATCAGTTCTTCTACATCTTCTTCAGTACTGATAATGTTTTGTCGGAAGGCCAGATCATCAACAATAGCAGTAGTTTCACGACGCAGGTATCCATCTTCATCAATACTACCTACTATTTGTTCTGCAATTTTAAATTGGGTGGGATCCAGTTTTAATAGCCGCAACTGCTCCACCAAAATTTCATAAAAACTATTCTCCACTTTAATGGGAATGCTTCGATTTTCTTCCTGTTCCGGATAGTTTTCATCCCGTAATTTATAGTCCGCCACATCATCGTCGCTGTCATTTACATAATCACTGATATCCACATTATCATAATCTTCTGCTGTTCCATCGGTTTCTTCGTAAGCTTCTTCAGCAAATTCATCGCCGTTTTCTTCCTTATCCTCATGTCCCGCTTCATCCAGTTCCAATGCAGGATTTTCCTCCATCTCCTCTTTAATGCGTTCATCAAGGATGGCAGTAGGTACCTGCAACAACTTCATAAGTTGAATTTGCTGGGGAGATAATTTCTGTAATAATTTCTGTTGTAAATGCTGACCAAGAGCCATCGTATTATACTCTCATCCTTTTATACCCTTTTTCAATTTTGGGCGGTTAACAAAAATCAGGCCGTAAATTTACATATAAAAGAAGTAGGTATGATAAATAGATACCCGGATTTAATTTTCATTTGGTTAAAACATAATAAAAAGCCCCATTTGTAAAGCCTTTGGGAAAAAGGTTAATATTATAAAAGTGCCCGGGAGCCCCAAAAAAATCTGTGAAAAAAGGATTTACTTTTTAGACTGGAAAATTTTCCTGATTAATTATTTAAACCTTTCAAAACGGCCCCTACCAGTTTTTTTCCTTTTTCTTTTACCTGGTCTTCCGTCCAGGAAAGGCTTATAGCAGTAGATATACACCGGCTCATTATAGCATCACTGGCAGAAAAATCTTTATTAGCCTGGAACATTACAGCTGCTTTATGATCAGGGCTTAATGCATTCAGTGTAATTCCATTTTTAAGGTGATCCCATTTGCGTATATAGTGCCAGTTATTATCAAACCAGTAAAAATTACCTGCCAGTATATTTTCTTCTTTCATAATATTCACCACCCTAACTGCCATTTCCTGATCAGGCAGGAACCAACTTAAAAAGGTGCAACTATCACCTTGCGGATCGGGAATAGACCGGAAACTGATCTCCGGGATTTCGGCAAGCATATTTTTTAAAACAGTATGATTGCGCCTTTGGATATCGAGAAAATCCAGGAGCTTTTTTATCTGAGCCAAACCAACAGCCGCATGCAGTTCAGATATCCTATAATTATACCCGATAAACGGGTGCAAATCTGCGCCCCGATCAGCGCCTGCATGATCATGTCCATGATCCGTGTAGCCATGACATTTCGTATACACATCCCTGTTATTGGTTAAAACAACACCCCCCTCGCCACAAGTCATTGTCTTTACAAAATCAAAAGAGAATGTTCCCGCATCTCCAATTGTACCTAAATGTTTACCATGATACGTACCACCTATACTCTGGCAGGCATCTTCTACCAGCAGCAAATGATGTTCATCACAAATAGTTTTTAATGCATCCATATCTGCCATACTGCCGCACATGTGCACTGGCATAATACATTTGGTTTTGGACGTGATGGCATTCTTAACGGCCGAAGGGTTGAGTGTAAGGGTATCATCCACATCAACGAGAACAGGTATGGCACCAACACTTAATACAGCTTCAAAACTGGCCACAAAAGTAAAGGCCGGCATGATAACTTCATCGCCATACCCGATACCAAGAGCAGCCATAGCGGTTGTAATTGCGGAAGTGCCGCTGCTGGTCAACTGCGCATATGGAACACCGAAAGTGCTGCAGATGGCATTTTCCAGATCTTTTGCTTTCCAAATATTTTTCCGGGGACCATCAAATCCGTATCGCATCAGGATACCGGTGTTTAAAACATCATTCACTTCATTGCGCTCTTCGGCGCCCCAGGTTTCAAATCCAGGCATGCTTTGTTTTTTAGTGGGCAAAGGTAATTAAATGAATAATTGCAGTGTGTAATGTCTAACTGTATGAGGGAATTGGTTTATTCATTGACAAATGGGGTGGTTACAAAACTGAAAAGCATTTGCGCTTCACTCTCAACATTATTTTTATTAACTGCTGTAACAAAATACTGGTATCCTTTTTCCTTTTGTATATCATCCATTTTCAGTACAAATCTGGCGTCCGTAGAATAAGGAATTAATAGGTGCACATTGTTTGCACCCAGGTCGTACCGGTCTTTTTCAAGTCTATAAATCGCTATGTTGCGAATATCTTCATCCACCGGTATAAAAAAAGTCGTTGTCAGTGTCGAATCTTTTTGATCAAAATTTGTTTTAAAAACGGGAGGCGGAGGAGGTGTATCATCAATCCATGCCATGGGCGGCACTATAGCTGAATGCTTATGATAGTTATGCCGCAGGCTGTCATTCCAGCCGTTAGGATTGTTTTTGAATATTTTACTGCTGTAATAAATAGCGCCCTGCACCTGTGGATATTTTCGCAGCATGTCTATCATCCGCGGCAATTGTGTTTTATCTCTCCATGCGTTATTACTTCCCGCCCGGTAAATGCCGATCCCTATATAACAATGTTTACCAAACGTACGGTTGGCCCACCAGTCCAGTAATACTTCAAAATCTGCAAGCGGATGTCCAATTTCCCAATAAAGTTGTGGCGCCACATAATCAATCCAGTCATTTTTTAACCATAATAATATGTCGGCATACAGGTCATCATAATTCGTTACTCCTGCTTTAGTTTCACTGCCATCCGGATCATCTTTTTTATTTCTCCAGACGCCGAATGGAGAGATACCAAAACGACAATCGGATCTTTCTTCTTTAATGGCTTTGCTTAATGCAACAATTATTGAATCTACATTACTTCTTCTCCACTCATCCTTCAGCATACCATTTCCATATTTTCTATATGAAGTCGCATCGGGGAATTCTCTTCCGGCAATTCGATAAGGATAAAAATAATCGTCCATATGCACCGCATCAATTTTGTAACGCTTCACCATATCCCGGATTACCTTCACCACAAATTTTTGGGCTTCTTTATTGCCCGGATCAAAATATTTTTTATCCCCATAAGTAACAAACCATTCAGGATTGGTCCTGGTAGGATGATTGGCTGCAATGCTCGCTGTACGGATATTGAAATTTGCCCTGTAAGGATTTGCCCAGGCATGAAATTCCATTCCCCTTTTGTGAGTTTCTTCAATCATAAATTGTAAAGGATCATAATAGGGAGAGGGAGCCTTTCCCTGGGTGCCGGTAAGCCATTGACTCCATGGTTCATGGGGTGAGGGATAAAATGCATCTGCTGATGGCCTTACCTGTACAACAACGGCATTCATACCATTTTGTTTATGAAGATCCAATTGTCTAATGAATTCTGCTTTTTGACTGGCAGTATTAAAATCTTTATTCAGCGGCCAGTCAATATTACTTACTGTAGCTATCCAAACCCCGCGGAATTCATTTTTCGGTTGTGCAAAAACGTTATTAGTATTTAAAAGGGAAAATTGAAAGAAAAGAAATAATAATATCTTATTCATTAAAAAAAATTCGGGTTCAAATTATTCGGTTTCACGGATCTTATTAAGCAGGTCATTCAGTAAAGCAGCTTCCTTATCTGTCAGGTTTCCAAAAATATTATCCATTTCAGGTTGCAGATCATCCAGTTTCTCCAATAATCTTTTTCCTTTTTCAGTAATGGTAACATCCACCAGGCGGCGATCTTTTTTACAAAGGCCTTTTTTTACCAGACCTTTTACAATCAACCGGTCCACAATACGGCTGGTATCACTCATTTTATCTATCATTCTTTCACGGATCTGCAGTGTAGATAAGGGCTTTGGGAAACTTCCCCGTAAAATACGTAATATGTTATACTGCTGGTGAGTGATGCCTTCGCAAGACACCATTTGTTTGATGCGTTCGATGGACCACCCATAAGTAAACAGCAGGTTAATTAATGCACGCTGGTGCTCAGTTTTAAATTTAGGTTGCTGTATTTCCTGTTCAATGGCCATAGCAATAATTAATGGTAAAAATAAATAGTTTAGCTCAAGAATATGATAAAGTGCAGGAACTTTAGGTTCATCTTAATAAATGGGCTTAATGCTATAAAAAATCCTTTTATTAACTAACCGGTATTTTTATAGATTGTTCAGTTACTCCACACTTTTGTACCCTCTGAACAATTGGCACATATATCTATGTTTTTTCTTCCTTTTAGTAATTGCGTTCTGAAACGGGTGTATTCACCATTCTTCCAGATCTCTTTAAAAGATTTTTCTTTCAGACTTCCCATTTTATGTTGTGCATCCTTATCAAAACAACAAGGCGAAACCATTCCATCCCATGTAATAACCGGGTCATGCCATAAACGCCAGCAATGATTGCTTAATTTTCCCTTATAAGTGTGAGTTCCATCTTCATTTTTACGATAGCGGCTAAATTTAGCCGTAGAAGGAATCAAGTCATTGGGATCATTTTGATAATCGTAAACCTGGGCGGTTTTAAACCATACGTCGTCAACCCCGGTTTTTCTGGCTAATGCTTTCACATCTTCCACCTGGTGCTCATTGGGTTTTACAACCAGGAACTGGAAAATGATCATAGGCGTTTTGCTATTCAATTCTTTTTTCCATTTCACTACGTTGCGGGCGCCTTCCAAAACCTTTTCTAATTTTCCACCAACGCGATACTGCTGGTAAACATCCTGTGTGGTTCCATCAATAGAAATGATCAAACGGTCGAGGCCACTTTCAATGGTTTTACGTGCGTTGTCATCATTAAGGTAATGTGCATTGGTAGAAGTGGCTGTATAAATATTTTTACCTGATGCATATTTAACCATATCCAAAAACTGTGGGTTCAGGTATGGCTCTCCCTGGAAATAAAAAACCAGGTACATCAGTTCTTTTGATAACTGGTCAATGGTATCTGTAAAAAAATCTTTTTGCAACATGCCTGTAGGACGGGTAAATGCCCTAAGACCACTTGGACATTCCGGGCAACGCAGGTTACAGGAAGTAGTAGGTTCAAAAGATATGGAAATAGGAAATCCCCATTGCACCGGTTTTTTAAACCATTTGCTGATATAATAACTGCTCAAAACCTTTCCCGCATTCAAAGCACGGCGGGGAGTAAGTTTGGATAAAAGATTAATACTATCGTTCAAATGAAATCGACCCATGAGGCGTAAAGTTAATGGCTTTCCTAAAATTATGCTGACCCGCAATGTTTGTCCATATTTTTAAAATATATTTCTAAATTTATTAGTTTTATTTTGCTAAATACATTAGCTTTGTTGTTTATAAATATTTTTCTTCACGCTTGATTGAAAACCTACTTTTGGCAGATGGCAAAAACAACCGAAAAAATAATTGATATGTCTGTTAATAATGAAAAATTAAAAGCCCTCAAACTTACCATTGAAAAGATTGATAAAGATTTTGGCAAGGGTAGTGTGATGATGATGAATGACAGGCCTGTATTTGAACAAAAGGTCATTTCTACCGGTTCTATCGGACTGGATATTGCATTAGGTATTGGCGGATTACCACGAGGTCGCGTTGTTGAAATATACGGACCAGAATCATCTGGTAAAACAACGGTTGCCATTCATGTCATTGCAGAAGCCCAAAAAAAAGGTGGCATGTGTGCAATTATAGATGCGGAGCATGCTTTTGATGCTGCTTATGCAAAAAAATTAGGTGTTGATGTTGACAACTTGCTGATTTCCCAACCCGATTATGGTGAACAAGGCCTGGAAATAGCAGATCGTTTAATACTCTCTGGTGCATTGGATGTTGTGGTGATCGATTCTGTGGCAGCACTGGTTCCTAAAGGTGAACTGGAAGGGGAAATGGGTGACAGTAAAATGGGTTTGCAGGCAAGGTTAATGTCACAGGCCCTGAGAAAATTAACGGCTACCATTAGCAAGACGAATACCATTTGCATTTTTATTAACCAGCTTCGTGAAAAAATCGGGGTAATGTTTGGCAATCCAGAAACCACTACCGGTGGTAATGCATTAAAGTTTTATGCTTCTGTACGCCTGGATATTCGCAGGATGGCGCAGATCAAAGATGGCGATGAAGCAGTTGGGAACAGGGTTAAAGTAAAAGTGGTTAAAAACAAAGTAGCGCCGCCTTTCAGAGCAGCAGAATTCGATATCATTTTTGGACAAGGCATTTCGAAAGTTGGTGA
>JACCYQ010000193.1 GCA_013696395.1 Chitinophagaceae bacterium | reverse complement strand
GAACGTTGAAGAGTGCGACGCAACAACAGCTATATTGAAATAATACTGCCGGGATCAAAAAAATAATTTACCACCCCAACAAATATGCGAAAATCAGGGGTGCAACAATGGTGGCATCACTTTCAATAATGAATTTAGGTGTATTGATATCCAGTTTGCCCCAGGTAATCTTTTCGTTAGGGATGGCGCCGGAATAAGAACCATAAGAAGTGGTTGAATCGCTTATCTGGCAGAAATAACTCCAGAATGGGATTTCATGCATCTCCAGGTCCTGGTACATCATGGGTACTACGCAGATTGGAAAATCTCCTGCAATACCGCCACCAATCTGGAAAAAACCAACGCCTTTTCCGGCGCTGTTTTCTTTATACCAGTTGCTCAGCCACACCATATAATCAATGCCAGTTTTCATGGTTGCAGTATTCAATTCACCTTTTATACAATAACTGGCAAAAATATTTCCCATCGTGCTGTCTTCCCATCCGGGAACGATAATAGGAATATTTTTTTCCGCAGCCGCAATCATCCAACTGTGTTCTTCAGGAATTTCATAATTCTCTTTCATCACACCACTTAATAATAATTTATACATGTATTCATGCGGAAAGTAACGTTCACCATTATCTTCTGCATCTTTCCATATTTTGTAAATATGTTTCTGAATACGACGAAAGGCTTCTTCTTCAGGAATACAGGTGTCTGTAACCCGGTTGTATCCTTTTTCCAGGAGGTCCCATTCTTCCTGCGGGCTAAGATCGCGGTAATTGGGAACTCTTTTATAATGGCTATGGGCCACCAGGTTCATAATATCTTCTTCAAGGTTGGCACCTGTGCAACTGATGATCTGAACTTTATCCTGCCTGATCATTTCTGCCAATGAAATACCGAGTTCCGCAGTGCTCATTGCTCCGGCAAGTGTGATCATCATTTGGCCACCTTCCAGTAAATGCTGCTCATATCCTTTTGCGGCATCCACCAATGCAGCCGCATTAAAATGCCTGTAATGATGTTGTATAAATTCTGAAACAGGTCCTTTCTTCATATATCATATATTATTTGTGAAGCGCCAAAATTACTGTTTTCAGCAGAATTGTACTTATCAATACTATTTCCGGAAGCGTTCATAAAATAAAAACCCGCGAGGAAAAATCCACCACGGGTTAATTACCACACACCCAATTAAAGCTTATTGTTTTTTACTTTTTTTAAAGGTTACCCATTCACTGCCAGTGGTTGATTTAACGACTATTACATTTTCCGCATCTTCAAGCGTCAGGTAATAAGCAGTTCCTTCAGTTTTTGCCACTTCAAAAAGATCAGATACCCAATATTCTGCATAATTCTTTTTGATGCTGGTTTGTAACATCAGGGGTAATTCTGAAGTTGCCATCAGGCGGGTAAGTCCTATAAATTTTCCATCCGTTGAATAGTATGCATACACATATTTACTATTATACGTAAAGGAAGCTTTAAAGAAATCTGCTCCTGCAGTCCATGTAACATCAGCTGCTGTTACAAATTCTGAATTAAAAGCTTTTATAACTTTTGGGTTTACTGCTGTGGTGTTTGCAAATGCACTTCCGGTAGTTATGGTAAGGAAAAGTGCCACGGCCATCATCATCTTTTTCATAATTGTTTTTTTTATTGGTTAGGTTTATTTTTTGTTTGTTTGATATTATGACGCTGTAAAGGTATTTCTGGTTACAGGCTATGTCAAGCTAAATATGACCGGTGGAAATGGTTGTTAAGCGGTATTAACAGAATAAGCGATAATTTTACCAATGAACATTTTTAAAAACCACTTGTCCGAAAACATTACCACAATGAGGTATCATGTATTTTTCAAAAAAATATCAATCAGATCTCATTTTGTTTGCAATACATTTCTTTTAATGAACTAAATACCATCAAATAAGCCTTATTTGAAAGGTTTATAAGGCAATGGTGTCGGAAGCCTTTCCAGTAATTCTTATCTTCATCAGGTTATGAATTACCTGGCACATGCATACCTTTCTTTTAATGATCCGGAAGTATTATTAGGAAATATGATCAGCGATCATGTAAAAGGTCGTACAAAGTTTGATTATGAACTCCGCGTACAAAAAGGCATCATGCTACACCGGGCTATAGATACTTTTACAGATCAGCATCATGTAACTAAAACAGCCATGAAATTTTTTAAACCTGCTTATGGGTTATATGCAGGCGCTTTTGTAGATGTGGTGTATGATCATTTCCTGGCGTTGGATAAAAATGAGTTCAGCATGGATTCATTATATGGCTTTTCCCAAAACACCTATATGTTATTAGAAAGATACCGGGATCAATTTCCACCCCGATTCCAGTTTATGTTTCCTTTTATGAAACAACATGACTGGTTATTTAATTATCGCAACAGGTGGGCTATTGAACGGAGTTTTCACGCTTTGGTTAACCGGGCAGCTTACTTAACGGAAGGGGATACGGCTTTTTCCTGTTTTGAAAAACATTACGAATCACTGAAGGAATGTTACATGCTTTTTTTTCCCGACCTAAAAGCGTTTGCTGAAAATAATTTCAAATCCTTAACATGATCAGCAGCGTAAAAAAACAAAATGCAACGTTTAACAATTATTTTTGCTCATAACGGAAACCTGTTTAAAGCATATTGGTCGATAGATATTGCCCGGCCATAAGTTTAATGCGATAGAGGAATGTAAACAATCGGATTAACAGGTATCCTTCAATATATAATATTACATATGAAAAAGTATTTCAGTTTATGCTGCCTGGCATTAATAAGTTATTGTATCAGTTTTAGCCAGGCTTCAGGCGATGATGTACCCATGATTGATAAATCGCCCATGGATATGAGTTATTATCCTAACAATTATCCTGTTTTAAAAATCCAGGATAAAGTGAATGAACCAGTAGTTACCCGGGTTATCTATAGTCGTCCGCATTTAAATGGCAGACCCATTATCGGGGGATTACTGGAATACGGTAAACTTTGGCGTTTAGGTGCCAATGAAGCCACTGAGATAGATTTCTATAAAGATGTAGTAATAGGTAATAGAAAAGTAGAAAAGGGGCGTTATACTTTATATGCCATTCCGGGAGAGGAACAATGGACTATGATCATTAATAAAGAAACCGATACCTGGGGCGCATTTATTTATGATGAAAAGAAGGATGTTCTCCGCGTAAAAGTTCCGGTGATAGAAAATGGCCAGGTTGCAGAGGCATTTTCAATGACCTTTGAAAAAACTAATTCCGGATGTAATCTTCTTTTATTGTGGGATAAGATCAGGGTTACGATGCCCATAGCCTTTAAATAATTTTTATGATTTTGAACCGATCTGCTGTTTTTCTGTTTTTGACTTTTGGTTTTATATCCTGTACTCAAAACGAAGCTAAAGAAGACCCCACACCTTCCAGGGCAGATACACCTGTCGTTAATATTCAGCCTACGAATTCTTTTACACCGGTTGACATTTCACCGATGGATATGATCTATTTCCCGGTTGATTATCCTGTATTGAAAATGTCTGATAATGAAAACATGGCTCCTGTTGCAAGGGTTATATATAGCCGTCCGCACCGGGAGGGTAGAAAAATTTTCGGAGAACTTTTAAAATACGGGGAGATCTGGCGCCTGGGAGCAAATGAAGCAACCGAAATTGAATTTTTCAGACGAGTAAAAATTCAGGATAAAACAGTGCAACCTGGTCGGTACTTGATTTATTGTATACCAAACCAGGACAACTGGATTATTGCTTTGAATAAAAATATTTATGCATGGGGGTTAAAAATTAAACCGGAACAAGATATACAACGATTTACCATACCCATTGAAACCTTACCCGCAAGCACCGAATTTTTCACTATGTTTTTTGAGCCAACAGAAAAAGGTGCTAACCTGGTTATGACATGGGAGGAGATATTGACCCGTCTTCCTTTACAATTTTAAAAAACTTTTTTTGGTAAAATTTTACTGTGGTAACTGTAGTAAAATGTTTTGCGGATGTTCATCCGCTTTTTTTTTGAATGATGAAAAAAGCGAAAATAAAAATCCCGCCTCGTGGCGGGATCAATATATGGATGGGTTAGTAAGTACCGGGAACTAAAATTCCCTACACAATATTAAAAATAATTTCTCCATACAAAAAAATTTTCTCCATTTATTTTATTCACATTTTTTTTTAGGCTGTGGATAAGGCCGCCTGTTTTTACGCCATATATTAGCCGGGCAATCTAAATTTCAATGTAGTTGGAATTATAACAGTTATATATAAACGAAAAAGATGAATAAGCTGAAAGCCTTATTTGGTAAATGTTTCAGGGAATTAATAAAATTATGTAATTGAATGTTTCATTAAAAAAAGAAATATTATTTAAACTGTTATTCATGATTTATTTTGAATCTTTCCCCTTTTTTTCCGGGTAAGCGGTATAAAAATAAGTTTTCAATTTTTTTGTCGAACCATGGGTAAAACCGATTTTATTCATCGTAATTATACTCAATGGCTTTTACCTTTGTTTAAAATGGAATTATGAAATTTGAAAAACCAGTGCCTGTAGAATGGATCGCATCTTTTATCAATGCCAGTTTATCCGGAAATAAAATTGGCCTGGTTACCGGTATTAACGAATTACATAAAGTGCGGGAAGGTGATATTGTTTTTGTAGATCATCCAAAGTATTATGAAAAATGCCTGCAGTCGGCGGCTACTTTTATCATCATCAATAAGGAAACGGAGATTCCGGATGGTAAGGCGTTGCTTGTTGTAGATGATCCCTTTGAATCATATTTAAAACTGGTGAATCATTTCCGTCCTTTTGAGCCTTCCATGAAAATGATCAGTGATAAATCAACTGTAGGAAAGGATACAGTCATCATGCCAAACAGTTATATTGGTAACCATGTAACCATTGGTAATCATTGCATCATTTATCCCAACGTAACCATTATGGATCATTGCATAATTGGTGATCATGTCATTATTCAACCAGGCACCGTGATCGGCAGCGATGCTTTTTATTATAATAAGAAAACCAACCGGGATGTTCATTACAAAAAAATGAACAGTTGCGGAAGAGTAGTGATTGATGATTATGTGGAAATTGGAGCAGGTTGTACCATTGACCGTGGTGTAAGTGATGATACTTTTATTGGTGCCGGGACCAAGATAGATAACCAGGTTCATATAGGTCACGATACCATTATTAAGAGTAATTGTTTACTGGCGGCCCAGGTTGGTATTGCTGGCGTTGTTACTTTAGAAGAAAACGTAGTGCTCTGGGGGCAGGTAGGTATTAATAAGACATTGACTATCGGAAAAGATGCAATTGTATTTGCACAAAGTGGTGTTGCCGGAACACTTGAAGGCGGTAAGTCTTATTTTGGTTCGCCGGTAGATGAAGCCCGAACCAAAATGAAAGAATTGGTTTGGGTAAAAAGAATTCCGGAGATATGGGAAAATTTAAATCCCAGGGATCAGGGTGTATAATCAAAAGGTAAAAGGTCTGCAATATTTTTCCAGCTCCAGTATCCCTGGTTTATCCAGTCTTTCTGTTGAAAATAATAGCCGTTCTCTTTTAAAATAATGGGGTGTAAAATATCTACATATGAAATCTGCATTTTTACATCCATCGGTAAACCATATTGAATAAGGTATTCTGGTTCCGGAATTTTCTTTGTATAAAGTATGCTCATTTTGGTGGGATAATAGATCTCCACTTCGCTGGTTCCATCACCTGCAAAAAATAAAGTAGAATCATAAGGGTTGGCGATGCGGTAAAAATTTTTATCATCTTTTGCATCCAACACATCAATCAAAAAACCTTCTTCTTTTATAACACCATCGTAATAAGAACGGATGAAATGCATTTTTGAACCGTAGTAAACTTTTTCGCGGTTGGCCTTCCATTCTCTTTCCTGGAACCTGGAGGCAGCTGTATCCTCGGTAAAGAAACCATTACCACGGTAACTGCTCATTTCCGTTGGGTAATTATATATGAAAGAATCCAATTCGTAGCGGATGGTATAACCCAACGCATTATTGGAGATCATCAGCGGTTCGGTAGCCAGTACTTTTAATTTGTTGCTGCGGCGGTAATAGAAAAATTTCAGCACATCAGGGTTCAGTAATGAAGTTTGTTTTGCAGAAGGGGTGGTACCAATAAAATGATCGATAAAAAAACTGCCATATTGTTCCCAGCCATCTCTTACTTCATTGGTGCTCTGTATCACCACTTCACTCATGCTCTTATCTTCTTTCATCAGTTGTACTTCCATATCGCTGGTATCGCCTGTAACCCGAATTGTTTGGGTGTAGTAGCCGGTGTATGAAATGATGAGGTCATAACCACCTTGCTTAAGCGATAAATTGAACTTACCTTCAGAATTGGTGATAGTTCCTGTCGTGGTACTTTGTGCAAAAACAGAGGCCCCTTTTAAGGTGTCCTTTGTTTCGCCATCAACCACTCTACCTGAAACAGAAATGTTTTGAGTAAATGCCGCAGTTTGCAAACAGACAATGAATAATAATATTGCAAGGAATTTCATAGAATCGTATTACTTGTTTAATTAACTAAGATCGCCATTTTTTATTGCCTGTTCATATTGCCTGCAGGCTTTTTCAATGGTTTGTTGCAGGGGTGTAAAACTGAATCCGGGCAGGGTCTTTAATATTTTACTGTTATCAAAGATCGTCCGGCTTTGCGCCACCTTTGCACTTTCTTTTGTTAATAATGGTCCCTGGCGGGAAAAAAATGATTTAATATGTTCAATTCTCCAGGCAATTTCCCCAAGAAAAGGAGTGGCTAAGCGGTGAGGTTTCGGTTTGTTGAATTGATCCGCAATGCTATTAAATAATTTCCTGAAAGGCCAGTTATCACCATTTAATATATAACGTTGATCTGTAATCTCGGAATTTATCAATGCAACCGTGGCTTTAGCAACATCCTGAACATCTACAAAACCATTCTCACCTTCTGAGTACCAGCTAAATCCATTATGTATATTTTTAAAGATGGCGGTACTGCTGGTATTCCAGTTACCAAAACCAAGAACCGTACTTGGATTTAAAATAATTCCGGATAATCCTTCCGCCATTCCCCGCCACACTTCCATTTCACTTTTTTGTTTGGAAATGGCATAATGCGTATTAAGTTTGCTGTTGACCCATTTCTTTTCTTCATTAACAGTTTGTCCTTTTGCAGTTCTTCCGATAGCTGCTACAGAACTTATATGAATAAAACGTTTGATTTTTTTTTCCAATGCCATGTTAACAACGTTGGCTGTTCCTTCAATATTAATCTTATACATCTGCTCCCGAAGTTTTTTATGAAATGAAACTATGGCCGCTGAATGTATTACAACATCCACATGGTTCATTGCATTTTCCAGGGAATTGATATCAAGAATATCACCTTTGATCCATTCAACATTTGCAAGGATCTCGTGGGAAATGTAAAATGGAAAGTTGTCACTTCGGTGTAAGGCTTTTACACTAAAACCTGTTTTTACCAGTTCCTGGATGATGTAAGCGCCAATGAAACCTGTGCCTCCTGTTACCAATACCGTGCTCCCATTATGCTGAAGGCTTTGCATATATAAAATATAATTAGACGATTATGCAAACTTAGGTTATGCATTTTATATGAAGAGCGAATTGGATGAATGCCCTCTTTTCTGTAATTTCTAATTTCTAAACTCTAAACTTTAATATTTTATTCTTTTAAATCATGGTATTCATAATATCCTTTTCCGGTTTTTACGCCTAGTTCTCCCTGTTCCACTTTTTGTTGCTGAATATAAGAGGGCTGAAGATGTGCAGGTTGATTAAGCTGCTCATAAACAGAGCAGCTAACCGTATAGTTAATGTCGTTCCCAATAAGGTCCATCAATTTAAAAGCGCCCATTTTAAATCCGGCGTTTTCAAGCAGGCGATCGATGGTTTCAAAATCAGCCAGGCCTTCTTCGGCAATGCGCAATGATTCAATATAAAAAGGGCGAGCTACTCTATTCACGATAAAACCCGGAGCGTCATTGCAAATGACTGGCGTTTTACCCATTTTTTTGATAACAAATTCAATCATTTCAATCACTGCATCATCCGTAAACTTTGTTTTAACGATCTCTACCAGTTTCATCACCGGTGCAGGATTAAAAAAATGCACACCGACAAGATGTTTTGGATTGGGTAATCTTTCTGCAATCGAAGTAACGGATAAGGAAGATGTATTGGTGGCAAAAATGGCTTGCTGATTGTTTGCTGACAGTTGGTTGAATAATTTTATTTTTATTTCCGGGTTTTCAATGATGGCTTCGATATATAGATCGGCGATGCAATCTGTAAAATTATTCGTGAATACAATCTGACTTTCGATGGTTTGTTTCTGTTCAGCGCTGATCTTGTTTTTAGACAACAGGAATTTCAATCCTTTGTCAATGGATGCTTTGGCTTTTTCCAAAACAGCTTCATTCAATTCATATAAAATGGTTTTATAACCTGCCGTAGCACAAACCTGTGCAATGCCGCTGCCCATGGTACCGGCTCCGCAAACGCAGATAGTATTGATTTTTTGGGTCATAATTTTTTGATGATTTTTTGATGGACCAAAGGTACCGGGAAAGAAGCAAGTGGAGACTTGTAAAAAAACCAGTGTAAATTTAGTGTGTTGTTATATTGTAAATGAAAATTCTAACAATGAAAAATACCATTTTATTCCTGGCAATATCAATGTTTTACTTTTTAGGATCAGCGCAGGTATCGGGGGGTTTCCAGATTTTTGAGCATAAGATAAAAAAGCGCATTGACATTTTGTTCAATGGTAATTTGCTTACGGCATATAACTATGAGGATTCATTGAAAAAACCAGTTCTGTTCCCCATTAATACATTAGATGGCATCACGGTAACAAGAGGCTGGCCCATGCAACCAAGGGCAGGCGAACGGACAGATCACCCACATCATATTGGCATGTGGATGAATTATGAATCTGTTAATGGCCTGGACTTCTGGAATAATTCAACAGCTATTGCGCCGGAAAAAAGAAACATGTATGGCAACATCCGGCACGATCAACTGATGGAACAAAAAGCAAAGGAGGATAGTGCTGTTCTTGTTGTTGCAGCCAGTTGGTTAGATCCCGGAGGAAATGTATTATTGAAAGAACATACGACTTATACATTTACTGCAAAGAGTAAACAATTTTTTATTGAAAGAAATTCTACCCTAACAGCCCAAAATAAGGAAGTCATTTTTAAAGATGTAAAGGATGGATTTTTTGCTATTCGTGTAGCGAGAGAACTTGAAATGCCTTCGACGCAGGAAGATTTATTTACGGATGCACATGGTAATAAAACGGCAGTTTCCAAAATGATCAATAACCAGGGTGTTACTGGAAATTATATAAGTAGTGAAGGCATAATGGGCGACGATGTATGGGGAACAAAAGGAAGATGGACCCTGTTAACCGGGAAAAAAGATGGACAGGAAATTACCATTGGCATCTTAGATCATCCCTCCAATATGGGTTATCCTTCGTACTGGCATGCCCGGGGTTATGGTTTATTTGCCATTAATCCATTGGGCAAAAATGTATTCAGTAACGGTGAAGAACAAATGAACTTAAAACTGAATCCAAATGAAGCAGTTAGTTTCAGGTATAAAGTTGTGATTGCTTCCGGTAAACATCTTACCAGTAAAGAGATGGATTTATTGGCGGACGAATTTAAATAACTGTCTGCAAAACATTTCTTAAACTACCTGTTATCGCTATATTTTATTGCAATTTATCGAGTAAAGCCTGGAATTAACGCCATCGCCAAACACATCCTTGTTTTCAAATACCAATTCCCCCAAATGAAAATCACATACGCAACTGGAATCTAATGGAAGCAGATAATCTAATTAGAAATTGATAACTGGATTAATAAGGCTATATTGAAGTAATGCCCGTTTTATGGCCGTTTCAGCCATTATTAATCCGTTTGCATTGCCATAAATGGCTTCTATAAGATCTACATCTCGTTTCAAATTGTTAAAAATTTCAATTGTTCTTACAATTATAGCCATTGTAATATTTTTCGTTGTACATCTTTGGTTTACCCACAATGCCCGAAAAGCACTTACACAGTACATCGCTGAACAGTCTGAAGGTAATATACAGCTTTCCCTTTCGGGATTAGATCTGAATTTATTAACTAAGAGATTAAAAATTAATGATGCTGTTTTAATCAGTACAGACAGCATAAATTCTCCTATTACCTACCAGGCATCTTTTTCGCAGCTTTCTCTTAAGGTTGCATCGGTATGGTCACTTTTGTTTAATAATAAACTTTTACTTGATTCTGTAAAATTGTATAATCCTGTCATTAAAGTATATCAATGGAGGAAGGATACAACAGAAAATGTTTCAATTAATGAATTATCTATTCCGCAAGAGTTGGGCAAGGTTTATAATTCTATGACAGATGCGCTGGATGCATTTGCCATAAGAAGAATTGTTATTGATAATGGTGAGATTAGCCTGGTAGATAAAATAAATGATACAGAACCTTCTACTGTTTCCAACATCTTTTTCGATCTTGCAAGATCACCTGCTAAGGACGGTAAAAAAAGAACATTCAATAAAGATCAACAAACCATTGAGTTAAAAATAGGGAGACAGCAAATAGCCCTTCCTGGTGGTCGTCATCATATTTCATTTAAATCATTTAACCTGCAACTCTTGCGGCAAGCTATTATTCTCGATAGCTGTACGCTTTCCGCAAAAGCAACTGATAGTGTAAAAAGTAATTATACCATATTCTTTAAAAAACTTCATCTTACCGGTGTAGATTTTGCTGCCTTATCTTCAAAAGATATAATTAAAGCGGATACGGTTCTTTGCGAAAATCCATCGTTTAATTTTAACCTGTATAGTTCTGATGCTGTTAAAAAGAAATCTGAAATTCCCGATTTGGATAAAATAATAAAAGAACTCTCCGGCAATCTCGATCTTGCTTATGTTGAAGTAAAAAATGCAGGGATCAATTTTGAAGTTCATGGTAAAATCAAACAATCATTTTTCAATTCCAACAAAGATAATTTTCAAATCAAAAATTTAAGGATCAACCCAGATTCAGCAAAAACGGTTTCTATTGGAAGTTTTGATATGACTTTAAGAGATTATCATTTATACAATGCTGACAGCTCCTCAAACTTTAGTTTTGATAGCCTGAATTTCTTTAATAACCGGGTTATACTGAATAATTTTTCCATGTTCAGTAAACCAGGAAAAAAGCTGAGAAATTTAATTGACGTGAAGGTTCCTTATTTTGAATTAGCAAAATTGGATTGGTACAGGTTGATCTTCGATCAGGAAATGGTAGCAAAGGAAGCTGTTCTAATTGATCCCGTTATTAATTATTCACGCCGCATAACAACAAAAGCAGGAAAAAAATTAGATCTTTTTGATGCTTTACTAAACCTGGATAGCATGGTTTCGCTTGAAAATGTTGCCATCAAAAATGGCCAGGTAAATATGCAGTTTGGTGCGGCAACTTCATTTAGTGTTCAGAATATAGATCTGAAGATTCAGAGTGATAAATTATTAAATTCAATCAATAAAGAAGGATTAAGAAATGCGGTTGAACAACTTTCATTCAGCAAAGGAATACTCCGTACAAAAGACCTTACTGCGGAATTAAAAAATGCAAGGTTAACGGGAGAAAATCTTGTATATGCAGACCAGGTAATTCTTTCAGGTTTGCAAAACAAAATAAAAGCTTCTATAAACAATGTTTACCTGGATAACGTGCAGCTTGATGATGATGCTGAAGAAATAACTGTAGATGGATTAAGATGGGAAAATGCCAATGTTTTCATCAAGGCAATGCCTTCAGGGAACAGGAAAAGCAACAATAATGAAACCAATTTTATCATTAAGAATTTCAGTGGCAATAACACCCAACTAAAGATTGCTGAAGGCAGTACTATTATTTCTTCATTCATTACTTCATTAACTGCTACCTCTTTATTTAAAAAAGGAAATGATCCTATTCGCATAAATGGATTTACAATGGCCGGTAAGGAATTTCTCTTTGTAAATCAGAATCTGAATTTAAGTGTGGTGGCATATGATTTATCTGATAATCAATTTTCATCATTAACAACTGTGCGTCTTAAGCAAATTAAAGGCCGCGACAGTTTAAGTGTCAGTTCCTCTTATCTTCAATTACAAACAAATTTAAATGACCTGATCTCTAATAACCTGTACATACAAACTTTACAGGCAAATGATCTGGTTGTAGTTTTAAATAAATGGGATACAACTACAACATCGGAAAGTAATGATCAGCTACAAAATGTTATACGTATCGATCAGTTGACAGCCCCTGAACCGGATATCACCATTACCACACATCGTAACGATTCGCTAAGTATCATAAAGATTCCCTGGTCAGAAAAAAGTTTGGTAAAAGCTTCAAATATTTTTTTATCTCCAAAAGAGATGAAAATAGGCGCTTTGCAAATTCATACATCCGCTGCAACATATTTGAAACCTACAGGTGAGTTAATAGGTATTGAAAAAGGCAAGATAGAGATGGATCTTTCCAATATCAGTTTTGCTACTAAAAAAGGAAAGATGATATGGGGTGGAGCTGTAAATCTTATTTCATTGCAAAATCCAGGAGGATTAGGAATGGGTGGAAAAAACAATAATTTTTTATTTGAAAACGCTTCTTTGGGAAACCTGAATTTGTCTTCGGAATATCTACCTGATTTTAGCCAGTTATTCAAGGCTAATTTATCAGCATGGTTACATATTCCCGAAGGAAAATATATGGATAACAATAGAACCATTCGATGGCATAATGCCCGTTTTGATAATGGGAACAGAACATTAAGCCTTGATTCATTTTCATATCATCCCACCCAATCATTAGATTCTGCTTTATCCCGTGCTCTTCACCGGTTTGATTATATGACATTAAAGACCGGGGCAATGCAAATTACAGGCCTTGATGTGGCCCAATATGAAAGGGACAGTTCATTTATTGCTAATGAAATAATTATTTCTGATCCTGTATTTAAAGTGTATACAGACCTGAAGTTGCCTCGTTCTCCAAATAGGAAGGAAAAGCCATTATTGGTGAACATCATTAAAAATATTGACTTACCTGTATCTGTTAATACTATTGAAATTGAAAATGGAACTATTACTTATTCAGAAAAAAATGCAGGCTCACGTGAGGAAGGAGATTTATTATTCAGCAATGTAAATGCTACCATTGAAAACATTAAGAACAGGACTTTAACACCAGGCGATTCACTCTCACTCACAGTAAAAGCAAATTTGATGGATGCTGCGCAAATAAATTTAAATCTGAATCAATCCTATACCGATTCACTCAGTGGCTTTGTATTAAATGCAATTGTTGGTGGAACTGATCTTTCTGTATTAAATCCGTTTCTTGTTCCTGTAGCTAATATAAAAATAGAAAAAGGCGTTTTAGATTCTTTGAACTTTAAGGTGATTGGCAGAGATGATATTGCTTTGGGAGAAATGAACCTGCATTATCATGATCTTCGCCTGAAATTTATTAAAGATGGAGATCCGGAGCATTCAACTTTTTTTCAAAAGATCTTAAGTTTCGCCGCTAATACCTTCATCATTAAAAATAAAAATGACAGCCGCAGGGGTATTATGTTTGCAAAACATAAAAGGGAGAGTTCATTCATCAACTATATTGTAAAAATGACCCTAAGCGGTATTTCCACCAGTGTTGGGTTTAAAAAGAACAGGAAACTCATGAAACAATATAATAAGGAATTAGAAAAGAATAAGAATGTTGAAATTGTGTTGTAGTGGATTAAGGGATATGAATTAGGTTCAAGATTTCTTCCAAAAAAATATAGCTCATGATATCAGCAAACATAATAACAGCAAGCTGACGCGAAGACATAATGTTTATTTATCACCTTGAATTACGATTTTAAGAGCGCAGCAAATGGGGAAAATATATTCTAAATGTTTGATTCCTTTAAATATTCAAAAAGTTCTGGCGATGAATCAAAAATAATAAAGCCACTCAATGCCCAGAGCGGCTTTATTGTTAGTGCGAAGGTTTATGGTTTTACAACATATATGTTTGCCCGGTTGCTTTTTATGTTCTCCAAAATACAATCCCGGATAAACCCCCGATCTGTTATGTCGTAGCCATTTTTTATTTCGATTATTATGAATGGCTTCCTTGATGCAAAAATATCATTAGTCATTATTCCAAACCATGATTGATATCGGTTACCAGGATGTTTAATATCCGGTTCTTCAGAAGTAAATTGTAATAGAAATTTTGTAATGAGGGCAATCACACTTTTTAGTGGCGCAATGATTACTTTTTCTCCTTTTCCCAAGGCATTAAATGAAAATTAGGTGCAGCTTATATTTAAATATTGTTTTCATCTATAATTTCCTGTACCCGACCGATCTGCCCATCTTCCAGTCGAACTTTAATGCCCCGGTGATGTTTAGGTGCACTAGTTAACAGGTCTTGTACGATACCTTCTGTAAGTGCTCCGCTCCGCTGGTCTTTTTTCAAAATAATATTCACCAGCATGCCCGGTTTTATATTGGCCCTGATTGTTCCATCCATTTTTTTTAGCTGGCAATATACACCTGTTTCGCCGGCATGATAAAGACCCCCAGAAGATCATATCTTTCTAAATATGTAATGTGGTTTACAGAAACAAATTATCCCTATATTGCCTTATGCAAAAACTTACCTGTTTCTTCCTGGTTTTAATAGCCATCACAACCTATGCTCAAAACCTAAAATCGGGTGGCGTTCTCAAACCCGAACAGGCCATCATGGATATCCGTCACTATACCATTGCACTCGATGTGGATCCGGCGCAAAAAACAATCAATGGTTATACTGAAATTACGCTTAACCTGATGCAGCCTTCTAACATTTTGTTATTCGATTTTTGGCACGGGCTCACCATTAAAAACCTTTCAGTCAATGGTAAAAAACAATCTTACACGCATACCACAGATGACCTGGTAAAAATTAATTTACCACAAACATTGCCTGCGCAAAAACTAAAAGTAAAAATTGAATACGGCGGCAAACCCGGAATTGCAGAAAGGGCACCATGGATTGGTGGTTTTCAATGGGAGAAAGATTCTCTCGGCAATCCATGGATAGCCATTACCTGCCAGGGTGAAGGCGGAAAAATATTTTTTCCATGTAAAGATCATCCATCCGATGAACCCAATGAAGGTGCCGATATGATCATTACTGTTCCTAAAGGACTGGTAGTGGCAGCACCCGGCCTGTTGCAAAAAGTATCAACCAAAAACAATAAGTCAACATACCACTGGAAAACAAATTATACCATCAGCAATTATTGTCTTGTATTTAATGTAGCCAAATATGAAGTAGTGAAACGCACTTACACCACCATCAACGGTAACAAAGTCCCTATGGAATATTATGTGCTGCCGCAAAACAGGCACAAGGCGGATAAACTACTCGATCTGTTTGAACAATCTGCCCGGATACTGGAGAAATATTTTGGCGAATATCCCTGGATAAAAGAAAGAATGGCCATGTCTGAAACACCGCACCTGGGTATGGAACACCAAACTAATATTGCGTATGGTAATCAATACCGTTATCAAAGCCTGGGTGGAAAAGATTTTGACTGGCTGCTGCATCACGAGTTTGGCCATGAATGGTGGGCTAATAAAGTAACCAATAAAGACTGGGCGCATATGTGGATACAGGAAGGCATCTGTGTATTTGGCGATGCGATGGCTACCCGTGAACTGGCGGGCGAAGATGCTTATTTGCAGCGGATGAAACAAACGGCTATGCAAACGCAAAACAGGTTTCCTGTTGTGCAGGGTGAACAGGTTGACAGCGACAGTGCCTATAACGGTGATATATATGGTAAAGGCGCATTTTTTATGCACACGCTGCGATATATAATAGGAGATGAAATATTTTTTCCAACTCTTAAAAAGCTGGCGACCGATCCGCAGTATACCTATGATAACATGGTGGTCACTGCCGATGTGGAAAAACTATTCAGCAGTGCCAGCGGTAAAAATCTGGAGCCGCTGTTCCGGTTTTATTTATACACCACCAACAAGCTGGAGGTTTTAGTAAAGCAAACGGGTGTAAATACTTACAATATCAGCCTGCTCAATTTCGATGCTCCATTACCGTTAGATGTGACAACCACTTCTGGCACGCAGCGAATAGAAATTGGGAAAGAACCGGTTAAAATCACCAGCGATATAACACCGGTTATAGATGAAAAAGTTTTTTACTTGAAAAGAGTCATCCTGGAATAATAATTTATTTTTGGATGTACTTAACTGCATTACTACTATCACCGTCTGTTGCCACGCTCACTTTTACGTTCTGAATTTTATGCAGCAAATGCAATCTCCCTGTACCTTGAGGAATACATACAAAACCAATGTTATGATAAAGTCAGTTATTATTTAATAAACTTCTTTTATAAAAATCAATATAACCGTGTTGATGTTGTTTTAATAAGTAGTCGTGGAATTATAATCTTTTCGAAGCTCATGGATATACTTATGATCGAATTAGGCAATTCCATAATGAAATTCTTGAAGATTATCCTGCTTTTGGAGTCATTTACATAATACATCAGAACAACTATTCCAATATCCGGTTATTTAAACAAAAGTTTACATTAAAAAATTTAATAAAAAAAGTTGTTCTAGCAAAATGGCTTAATAATCGAATTCGGTATGAGTTTTCTTATTATAAGTTGTAAAAAATGTTAGTTTAAAGAAAATCATACGGGTTGAATTGATGCCAGCAAAAGCCTTAACAACTATACACCTTAACACATTCAATCCTCAATATCTGACTGAAAAAAATGGTAGTTTTTTAAATATTCACTAATTTTATTACCTGCTTACCCTCTGCAATACTGCATTTCCTGTCCCGGATATTCACTCATCATTTAAAACAAATCAAATGAAACAGTCGCAATTAATCAACATGCTGTGTATTGCAGCTATGTTAACCTGTATGGTTTCCTGTGGCAGTAACGGGGGAGACAACGAAGCTGATACCACAATGAGCGAAAGTATTACACCTGCAGAAACTTCCCAGACGAATACTATCATTACTACCCCGGAAAATATGATGATAGCCATGCATAAAGTAGCCGATTTTGAAAAATGGAAAGTTTCTTATGACGAACATGATTCTATTAGAAGGGTCTATGGAATACGCAATTATGTCATAGGCCGCGGTGTGCAGGATCCCAATATGGTTATGGTGGTGGTGAAATGTGATGATATGGCAAAAGCCAAAGCATTTGCAAATGATGCCAGCCTGAAAACGGCTATGCAGAAAGGCGGGGTAACCGGCAAGCCTGTAATTAAATTCGTGAACATGACCTTCCAGGACACTTCTTTTATCGGACCTGAAGTGATCCGGACTCAAACCAGTATTACTGTTAAAGACTGGAATACCTGGCAAAGCAATTTTGAAGAGGGAAGAAAAACAACAATGGATAATGGCCTTGCCCTGCGGACTTATGGTCATGAAGATGGGAACGACAAAAAAGTGGTCATCGTGTCGGCTATCATAGATTCAGCAAAAGCAAATGCCTGGTACCAATCGGATGAGTTGAAGAAAAGAAGAGAAGAGGGAGGTGTGATCGGCCAACCAGAACGGTTTATGTTCCGGATTGCAGCAAGGTATTGATAAGGAGATCAATTTTTTTTATTTAAATTTTTCATTAATCCCGAAGGGTTCTAATGTTTATAGAAAATATAAAAATGAAGGATACGACCCCCAAAGGGGTCGTATGAAACCTCAACCATCCTCTATAAATATTTGAATCCTTCGGATTCATCCATCTAATCGAATGTTTATCATAATCATTTTACAAATTAAAAATCTGTTTTTCTAATCCCGAAGGGATTTTATGTTTGTAGAAAATAATATATTAAGCAGGATTCGACCCCGAAGGGGTCGCATGAATAAAACTTCTCTTCTTTTATAAATATTTGAATCCCTTCGGATTCAATAATTCAATCTTACAAGTCATTTGAAAAAATTAGAAACCTTTACATTCTTCATTCTATCCATTTGAATAAATATTCCTCTTTAAATTCAATTTCAAACTTTTTCAATAAATCCAAATACTCCTCCCGGAATGTGTGCTTTTTGTGATGCTCTTTCTGATTTAAAATGTATTTGGCCACCGAATCAATTTGCGAATGGCTATATGAAAACGCACCATATCCTTCCTGCCAATTAAATTTGAATTTTGTAAACTTCTTTTCTAAGATAAAATCATTGGAAGATTTCTTCACCTCTCGTACCAAATCTGACAAGCAACAGGATGGTTTCATTCCTATAAAGAAATGAATATGGTCTGGCATTCCGTTTATTGCCAGCATTTTTTGCTCTTTATTCCTCACTATTCCCGAGATGTATTTATACAAATCTTCTTCCCAGGTAGAATGAATTAGACTCTCTCTGCCTTTAACTGCAAAAACAACCTGAACATAGATTTGCGAAAATGTGCCTGGCATTTACTTTTTCTTCTTTTAGTTTTCTTTTTGTCTACATGACATAATTGGGATGTAATTTTTTAATAGGATAGGTATGGGATCAAAGAAAGCCTTAAAAAATTCATGGTCAATTTCATAAACCATAGCGAGTTTAAAACCTAAATATATGCCTAAGCATTATAAATGAACAAGGCACTCAAATATAAAATTTTCGACCTCATTAATAATATGTTCAGTAGGAATCCATCCGCACAAGTGTGCCCCGATTCCTTTTGCTCAAAATCCTTATCGGGGTCTTCGACGACACCTCAGAAGTTTAATAGTAGTAATACAGCTGGCTACCAAAAACTAAATAGCACTTGTAAACTGTTTCAGAAAGCGTACATCGTTTTCGCTGAAGAGACGCAGGTCGTTAACACCATATAATAACATAGCAGGCCGTTCGATGCCCATGCCAAATGCAAAGCCTGTATATTTATTGGGATCGATACCGCAGTTTTGCAACACGTTCGGATGTACCATGCCGCAACCCAAAATTTCTACCCAGCCGGTATGTTTGCAAACACGGCAACCTTGGCCGCCACAGATAAAACAACTGATGTCCATCTCGGCACTGGGTTCGGTAAATGGAAAATACGAAGGACGGAAACGCACCTTTACATCTTTGCCAAACATTTCCTGCACAAAAAAGTACAGCGTTTGTTTCAGGTCGGCAAAGCTTACGGATTCATCGATATACAAACCTTCTACCTGGTGAAAAAAACAATGCGCCCTGGCACTGATGGTTTCGTTACGGTACACACGGCCGGGACAAATGATGCGGATGGGAAGCTTGCCTTTCTGCATTTCACGTATCTGCACATTGCTGGTATGCGTACGCAATAACCAGTCGGTGCCGTTTTCGCCTTCTGCGCGGTGTATATAAAATGTATCCTGCATGTCGCGTGCCGGGTGATCTTCAGGCAGGTTCAATGCGGTAAAATTGTGAAAGTCATCTTCAATTTCGGGTCCTTCGGCAATGGAAAACCCAAGCCTTTGAAAAATGGAAACAATGCGGTTACGCACCAGGCTGATGGGGTGGCGGGTACCGAGTGGTAAAGTATCGCCGGGCAGTGTAAGATCAATACCGGCAGCTTCTTCAGAACTGGCCGCTGTAGCCAATTTGAATGATTCATACTTGCTTTCAACAAATAATTTGAACTCGTTCATTACCTGCCCGAATTCTTTTTTACGTTCAACCGGTACATTCTTCATTTCGCCCATCAGGCTTTTGACCAGTCCTTTGGTACCAATCCATTTGATGCGGAATTGTTCCGCCGCCTGTGAATCGCTTACGGTTGTTGCTTCAATTTCGTTGCGGTAAGTTTCAATCTGTTCCAGCAATTGTTCCATGGCGGCAAAGATAATAGTTCCGCATTTGCCTGCGATACCGCCCGTTAAAAAAGGCTTTTTACTTATGTTTGCGCAAACATTGGCCATGAGTGATTATTTAAACATCAGCGATTTTTTGTCGCCCCTGAACCTGCACATGTTATCGGATGATGGAGGGTATAAAGACAAGCAAATGGGATCGGTGATTAAAATGTATGCAGAGGAGTTTCCGGAGCTGGATGATGCGGATATTGTTTTTGTGGGTTGTGGTGAACAAAGAGGATATGGTCTGCACCATGCGGCCAGTCAAGCGCCCGACGAGATCAGAAAGGCTTTTTACAAATTGTACTACTGGCACAATGATCTGAATATCGCCGATGTGGGGAACATCCAGGCAGGAGCAAACCTGGGTGATTCTATAGCGGCACTGAAAACCGTGGTGCATGCACTTACAAATGATGGAAAGACGGTGATTATTTTAGGTGGCTCGCACGACCTGACCCTGGCGCAGTACCAGTCCTATTTCAGTAACCAGAAATCTATTGAAGCAACCAGCATAGATGCTTTGATTGACCTGGACATGGATTCGGTTTACCGGGCGGAAAATTTTTTAATGGAGATGCTGACGGGTGAACCCAACTTCATCAGGCATTACAATCATATCGGTTTCCAGAGTTATTATGTGCATCCGAAAATGCTGGAGACGATGGATAAACTCCGTTTCGATTGTTTCAGGGTAGGACATGTGAAAGAGACCATCGAAGAGATGGAGCCGGTTTTGCGCAACAGCCGGATGCTGAGTGTTGATATTTCGGCTATTGCTTCGGGTTATGTGCCGGGCAATTCACCATCACCCAATGGATTGAGTGGAGAAGATGCCTGTGTGCTGATGCAGTATGCCGGCATGAGCCCGAACATCAATACGATCGGTATTTATGGTTACCGCCCCGAACTGGATGTAAATGCACAAAGCGCCAGGCAGATCAGCCAGATGCTTTGGTATATTTTTGATGGGCGCAGCCGTGGCAACCGCGAAGCGGCGCTGGATGAAAAGGAAAGTTTTAATGAATACCATTTAGCCTTTGCAGAAGTGGATACTACTTTTTTACAAAGCAAAAAAACGGGCAGGTGGTGGATGCAGTTGCCCGATAAAAGTTTTATAGCCTGCAGTTTTAAGGATTATATGCTGGCAAGCAGTAACGAAATACCGGAACGGTGGCTGCGTGCGCAGGAGCGTAGTTGAGGTTTGGGCGGGAATTTGGAATTGGGCTGAAAATTAAGTTGAATAGTTGATTGAAAGTTATTAAACTTTTAAACTTTTAAACACTTAAACTCTCCAAACTCTCATTGATTAAACCTCTAAACAATTAACAATTAAAAAATGATAAAGACAGGCATTCTCTCTTATGGTATGAGCGGTAAATTATTTCATGCTCCTTTTATTGAATCGCACCCGGGATTTGAATTAACAGCTATTGTGGAAAGGAGTAAAAATGAATCGCGGGAGAAATATCCTGGTGCAAAATTGGTTCGTTCGGTTGAAGAGTTGATCGCTGATCCGGCAATTGAACTGGTAGTTGTGAATACCCCGGTGCAAACTCATTTTGAATTTGCCAAAAAATCTATTGAATTAGGCAAACATACCATTGTTGAAAAACCATTTACAGTTACACTGGCCGAAGGCGAAGAACTGTTTGCACTGGCTGAACAACACAAAGTGTTATTGAGTGTTTACCAGAACCGCCGCTACGATGGCGATTATCATGCAGTAAAAAATATCTTAGCATTGGATCTATTGGGAGATATCAAAGAAGTGGAGATCCGCTTCGATCGTTATCGACCAGAGCATAGCGGAAAGATGCACAAGGAATCTGACTTGCCAGGCTCCGGAACATTGTATGATCTCGGTTCGCACATCATTGACCAGGCTTTGCAATTATTTGGCTGGCCCGATGCCGTTTTCGGCGATGTTTGGGCGATGAAAGAGAATGCGCAGACCGATGATTATTTTGAATTGCTTTTATACTATGATGGATTAAGGGTTAGATTAAAAGCATCCTCGATAGTGCGTGAATCTTATTATGGCTATATTCTGCATGGAACCAAAGGCAGTTTTTTACAACATCGTTCAGACCTGCAGGAACAGCAACTACTGAAAGGTGTTATACCGACTATTGAACCCTGGTGCAAACCGCAGGAAGAATCCGATGGTATTTTACATACGGAAGTAAATGAAGGGGTAATTCGCAAAACAACTTTTTCAACACCCGGGAATTATATGGGTTACTATAACGATATTCACCAAGCGCTTTTAAATAATGGGCCTAACCCGGTGCCGGCAACAGACAGCATTAAGGGTATCCGCATCATACAGGCTGCCATGGAAAGTTCCGCCGAAGGGAAGCGCATCAACCTAAAATAATTGCTATGTTTTTATTCAAGATGGTTCGGAATTTCTTTTTCCTTTTTGCAATCGTTTTTTTTGCATCGTGCTCTGTTCAGAAAAAAATAGGGCATTCGGCCGAACGATTTATGCTGAACGATTCAGCATTTGTAACTGCGCATACGGGTATCAGTGTATATGATGCTGCAACTAAAAGTTTCTTATACAATTACCAGGGCGACCAATTTTTTGTGCCCGCCAGCAATACCAAGATCCCTACGATTTTTGCAGCCATGAAATTTTTGGGTGATAGTATTGTCGCTGCCAGCATAGCAAGAGATGATGACGGAGCCACACTGGTTTTTCCGGCAGGCGACCCCACTTTTTTACATCCGGATTATAAGAATCAGCCCTTGTATGAAAAGTTGAAAAATGAAAAAAATATTCGATGGGATCTGTCAGCCTGGAAAACGAGCCATTGGGGGAGCGGCTGGGCATGGAATGATTATGATGCAACCTATATGGCCGAACGTTCACCATTCCCGGTATATGGCAACGTGCTGCGAATTAACCTGGTGAACAATACGTTGAACAGTTTTCCTATTCCTGTTCATATCAGGAGCATTGATCCGGATACGACCTTTGTTTTTAACAGGGAAACAAGTGCAGTAAGATCAAATTATTTTCGCATTGACCGCGCCATTGATGAAAATGAATTTTATATCAGGCCTTCATCATCCGCATTTACAAATGCAAATTTTCCCTATCGTGCACATGAGGGATTTATTTCTGAATTATTGAAGGACACATTGAAAGCGGAAAATGTTTCTTCATTCACGGTTGCTCCTGATTTTAATTTAAGTAATGAAATCATTTACTCGCAGCCCCTCGATTCGATGTTGAAACCCTTAATGTACCGGAGTGATAATTTCTTTGCGGAGCAAGCTTTATTGATGGTGAGCCATAAATTGTTTGGTGTGATGGATGAATCTCTGGCTATTGATACAATGATGAAAACGGAATTCAGGGATCTTCAACAAAAACCTCGCTGGGCCGATGGTTCAGGATTGAGCCGGTATAATTTATTTACCCCGCAGAACTTTATTGCTATCCTGGAAAAAATGAAGGATCAGTTTGGGATGGACCGCCTTAAAAATATTTTTGCAACCGGCAACACCGGAACCTTGCGCAATTATTATGTGACTGACAGTACATTTTTCTATGCCAAGACCGGCACACTGGGTGGCGTGGTGGCTTTGAGTGGATTTTTAATCACTAAAAAAGAGAAGTTGCTGATCGTTTCGGTGCTGGTGAATAATCACCGGGCTTCATCTACCGATATCAGAAGAGGGGTTGAGAAATTTATCCAGGATCTGCGGCAAAAATATTGATCAGGCATATTTATGAGTTCATTATCTGCCAAACATTTTATCTAACTGTTCATTTTTGAATTCCAGGAAAACCGGTGAGCCATTCGGAGCAATATTTGGTTGACCTGATGCAAAAAGATCGGTAGTCAAAATGCGCATTTCCCTTTCCGTTAGTCGTTTCCCCGGCTTAATACTTTGTTGCCAGGCCGCTGCCCTGATCAGTTTTTCACGCTTCGAGAATTTTACATCGTTACTGAAATGTTTGTATTGATCAAGTAAAGTCTCCACCGTGTTTTTTTCATATCCCTGTTCTACATCAGCCGGTGTTCCCTGTATCACGTAAGTATTGTTGCCAAAGGGTTCAATCATGAATCCCAATAAACGTAACTCTGGCAAAACCTCTTCCAAAATGGCGGCATCGGCGGGTACCAGGTCAATACTAACAGGAAAAAGACTTTGTTGGGTAGCAACGGGTTTACCAGTCAATGCTTCATTCATTCTTTCATACAAAATCCTTTCATGTGCCGCCTGCTGGTGAATCAGCAAAAAACCTGCGGGTGATGGAACCAAAATGTAGGTATTATTAATTTGTGTATGCTGTGCATCGTGCAGGTAACTGGCAGGACTAACCGATTTTAAAAAACCGGTATTTTGTGGTTGTGCACGAAAGTCAGGCTCCTGGCCAGGCACTGGTTCGCGGGGGAGTTCATCCAATAAAGATTTCCAGGGCCTTTCAGATTGTCCCGGCGAAGAAGAAATGGAATGGGCCTGGTGTTGCTGTGTAAATCCTTCAAAAATGGAAGATGATTTTGTCGCCCATTGTTGTTTCTCTGTAAAAGGTTGTTGAATGGAAGGCAATTGCTGGATCGAAGCATCGAGATCAAAATCCAGTGTTGGCGTGATGCTGAATTGAGCCAGTGAATGTTTGATGGCTGCCTGTACAAACGCGTACACGATCCTTTCGTCTTCGAATTTAATTTCCTGTTTCGTGGGATGCACATTTACATCCACCTGTACCGGATCCAGGTCAATAAAAAGTACATACATGGGGAAACTCTCCGAAGGGATCATCTGGTTGTATGCATTCATTAATGCATGATTGAGATAGGGACTCCTGATAAATCGGTTGTTGACAAAAAAATACTGATCGCCGCGGGTTTTTTTAGCCGTCTCAGGTTTGCCAACAAAACCATGGATGTTTAAATAATCCGTTTCCTCTTTTACACTAACCAGTTTGGCATTATAATTAGATCCCAGTAACTGGATGATGCGTTGTTTCAATGTGCCTGCTTCCAGGTGAAACATCTGCTGCCCGTTGGTGGTGAGTGAAAAAAATACTAGTGGAAATGCGAGCGCCACCCGGGTAAATTCGTCAATGATATGTCTTAATTCAGCCGCATTGGTTTTGAGAAAATTTCGCCTTGCCGGTACATTGAAAAAAAGGTTTTTCATGCAGATGCTGGTACCTGTTGGCATGGCAACAGGTTCCTGCCGGATAACGGTGCTGTTCTCCACTTCAATCAATACGCCTGCCTGGTCCGATTCTCTTTTGGTCTTTAATTCAACCTGTGCAACAGCTGCAATGGAAGCCAGCGCCTCACCCCTAAATCCCATGGTGCGGATATGAAACAGGTCTTCAATGGTATTGATCTTGGAGGTTGCGTGGCGCTCAAAGCTAAGCCGGGCATCGGTCTCACTCATGCCACTTCCATTATCAATAACCTGGATCAGCGATTTGCCTGCATCATTTACAATTAATTTTATTTCTGTGGCATCGGCATCAACTGCATTTTCGAGTAGTTCTTTGACTGCGCTGGCGGGCCGCTGAATGACTTCACCTGCGGCAATCTGGTTGGCAATATGATCTGGTAATAGCGAAATCTTATCTGGCACGTATTCTTCTTTAAAAACAAAAGTAAGCAAAGTTAACAGCCTTCATCCAACCATGAGGGCATGGTTGTAGTCATAAAGACTGAATGTTTAAAAAATAATGAAAAAATAAGCCATTCGTTAAAGTGGTTTTAAAACAGCATAAAAAAACTGTTTTGTATTAACTTGTGCGCATTAGCAGGTCAAATTACAATAAGCCATTTTTATTACTAAGTTCCCGGTTCTCCTGGAACCGGCAAGTCAACCCAGGCAAGGGTTTGATGAAAAATTAAATTGAAACATGAAGAAATATCTATCTTTTTTATTAGCCAGTTTTATTATATCATCTGTAGTTTTCGGTCAGTACAAAAGCCACTTAACCGAAGCCGAATGGGTTGACAGTGTTTTTAAAACTTTATCAAAAGATGAGAAGATCACGCAGCTGATGATCATAAGGGCACATAGTAACCTGGGTGCAGACCATATTAAAAAGGTAGAAGGCCTGATTAATAAATATAATGTTGGGGGCCTGATTTTTTTTCAGGGTGGCCCCGTGCGACAGGCAAATCTGACCAATCATTACCAGTCGCTGGCAAAAACGCCATTGATGGTCACTATAGATGGAGAGTGGGGGTTAGGCATGCGCCTTGACAGTGTAACTAAATTTCCATACCAGTTAACACTGGGCGCTATCAGCGATCCCAGTATTGTATATGAAATGGGTGTAGCTGTAGGCGAGCAATGTAAGCGTTTAGGCATACATGTTAATTATGCTCCTGTAGTTGACATCAACAATAATCCTAATAATCCCGTTATTGGCTACCGCAGTTTTGGAGAAGATAAATTTAAAGTGGCTGACCTTGGTGTAGCTTATATGAAAGGTATGCAGGATGCAGGTATCATGGCCTGCGCCAAACATTTTCCCGGTCATGGAGATGTGGATGTGGATTCGCACTACGACCTGCCCATCATCAATAAAAGTCTTGCACAACTGGACACCGCAGAATTATATCCGTTTAAAAAATTATTTGAAGCGGGTGTGGGCAGTGTAATGATTGCTCATTTATATATTCCTGCAATTGACAATACAGCCAACCGTGCAACTTCGTTATCAAAAAATAATGTGACCGGCCTGTTGAAAGAGGATCTTCAATATGAAGGATTGACATTTACTGATGCATTAGAGATGAAAGGTGTTACTAAATTTTTCCCGGGAGGCGAGATCGCCGTTCAGTCACTGATCGCGGGTAATGATATCCTTTGCCTGCCCGAAGATGTGGCTGTTTCTTTGTCAGCTATTAAATCTGCCATCAAAAAAAAGAAGCTTGCCTGGAAAGATATTGACGAAAGAGTTCGAAAGGTTTTGCATGCCAAATACCAGTTAGGATTACATGAAGAAAAAATAATTGAGTTAAATAATTTGGTTAATGATCTGAATGAAAAGACCGATGCGATAAGGGCCAAAGTGGCGGAGCATACGATTACCATGGTTAATTATAATAATCCTGCTTTCCCATTAAAACCCGGCAAAAAAGTAGCTTATGTAGGCATCGGGACAACAGAAAATAATTTTGGCAAAAGATTGAGGAATGAATGGGACGCAAAGAATTTTTATTTCAGTTATAAAGATGGCGAGGACAAAGCTAAAACGATCATTAATGCCATTGCAGCCGGAAATTTTGATGAAGTGATCATTGGAGTGCATGATTACAGTTTACGGCCCTCAAACAATTATAATATCAGTGAAAGTGCCGTTAGTTTGTGGAACAGGTTACAGTCCTATCAAACCAGCACATTTGTTTTCGGTAATGTATATGCGCTTTCCAATTTCTGTACAGCCAAAACCCTGGTGGCTGTTTACCAGGATGATGCGGTTTCACAGGATGTTGCGGCTGACCTGGTTGGAGGTCGTATGAGGGCTACCGGTACGTTACCGGTTACGGTTTGCAATCTAAATTACGGATCGGGTGTCACCATGCAATACGACCCCGTTCCGCATCCTATCATTGCAGGTCTTGAATTATTAACTATAGATTCCATTGTATACGATGCCATTGATAAGAAGGCTTTTCCCGGGGCCGTAGTGCTTGCTATAAAAGAGGGGGAGATCATCTACCATAAATCGTTTGGTAATTACCGTTATGAGGCTTCTCCTATGACTTCCCTCGAAAGTATATTCGACCTGGCATCGATTACCAAGGTGGCCGCCACTACCATGTCCGTCATGAAATTGTATGAGCAGGGCAAACTGAATCTGAATAAACGCTTAGGCGATTACCTCAGTTGGGTAAAAGGCACCAACAAAGAAAGACTGATCATTAAAGACATCCTGCTGCACCAGGCGGGATTGAACCCTTTTATTGCATTTTATAAAGAAACCATTGATTTGGCTACAGGCCTGCCTTTACCTGGCTTGTACTCCAAAACTGCCCTGCCCGGCTATACTACAAGGGTAGCCGAAAATTTGTTTTTGCGCAACGATTGGAACGATATGATGTACCAGCGCATCCTGGAAAGCCAGGTGACGCCGGGTAATAAATATATATACAGTGATAATGATTTTATTTTTTTGGGCAAAGTAGTAGAAGCCATCAGTGGGCTTACCCTTGATGAATATGCGAAAAGAAATTTTTATATACCTATGGGATTAACAACAGTTGGTTTTAAACCCAGGGAACGTTATCCTTTAGATCGGATTGTACCCACTGAAGCAGAGGCACATTTTCGCGGACAATTAATACAGGGTGATGTGCATGATGAAGGCGCAAGTATGTTCGGTGGAGTATCAGGTCACGCTGGTTTATTTGGTAATGCTTATGACCTGGGTTTGCTTTTCCAGATGCTGGCCAACGGTGGCGAGTTGAATGGAAAACATTACCTGAAACCAGAGACTATCAACTATTTTACATCTTACCAAAGCTCTATTAGCCGACGTGGGTTGGGTTTCGATAAACCTGAAAAAGATAATGCTACCCGGAAGGACCCTTATCCCAGTACATTAGCATCGCCCAAAACATTTGGACATACCGGTTTTACCGGCACCTGCGTATGGGTTGATCCTGTTGAAAAACTGGTTTATATATTTCTTTCAAACAGGGTTTATCCAACCCGTAACAACCCATTATTATCCCGTTTAAATGTAAGGGGCAATATTCAGGATGAAATTTACAAGGCCATTAAACAAAAAGCTTTTTAAGGTTTTTGATCGGGTGGTATTTGCCTGGGTGGTCTTCTTTTTTGCGAAGATTGCGGGGGCTTTTGCTTTGGCTGATTCGGATTTGGCGGCCGGTTTCCTTTAGATTGTTGTGGTGGCCGCTGAGGCGGGTTTTGTTGTTGACTGGGTTGATTGGGATTACCAGGCGCCGGCTTTTGCTGCTGGTTTCTTTGCTCTGGCCGTGATTGTTGTCCTCCTTTACTGAAACGCTTTTTCTTATCGGCTTTTTCCAGGCTTTTTAAGGTTATATGTCCTACTACATCCACAAATTCAGGTTCCACTTCCCTGAGTTTGGAGCTGGTTATTTCCACGGCTTCCAATTCGTCAGGAATTACATTATCCTTATTGAGTGCCTTAATTTTCTTTACCCGCTCAATTGTTAACGGGTATTGTTTATTGGTATCTGGCAGCACATACCACATCAGGTTTTTAAAAATATCTTTCTTGATCAATATGGCGGTACCTTTTTTTACCTGCAGCGTATCGGCATATTCCGGAAAATGCTGCAAAGCGTCAAGGTAAGTATCCAGTTCATAATTCAAACAACATTTTAAACGGCCACATTGACCACTTAATTTGGTTTGGTTAATGGATAAATTCTGGTAACGGGCGGCTGTTGTATTTACAGATTTAAAATCTGTAAGCCAGGTTGCACAGCATAATTCACGTCCACAACTGCCGATCCCACCCACTTTACCACTTTCCTGCCGTGCACCAATCTGGCGCATTTCCACTTTTACTTTAAACTCGCTGGCCAGTATTTTTATAAGTTCTCGAAAGTCAACCCGGTCATCAGCAATATAAAAAAAGGTGGCTTTGCGACCATCAGCCTGTATTTCAACTTCACTGATCTTCATATTAAGATTCAATTGCTGAATAATGGCCCTTGTCCGGACCAAAGCTTCTCTTTCACGGGCTTTATTTTGTTTCCAAAGATCAAGGTCGCGATCGCTGGAGCGGCGGAGCACTTTTTTCATTTCGGCATTAGTCTCACTTACTCCTTTCTTTTTCAGTTGAATCCGAACGATCTCACCAGAAAGTGAAACTTCGCCTACATCAAATCCACTCACCCCTTCAACTGTTACCATTTCCCCTTTCTCAAATGGCTGAAGCGCAGTATTCCTGAAAAATTCTTTCCGGCTTCCCTGGTTAAAACTCACTTCCATCACCCTGCAGGCAATATCATTATCCGTAAAAGGCAGATTAACCAGCCAATCATAAGTATTCATCCGGTTACAGCCACCCGTACTGCAACCTCCGTTGCTTTGACATCCGTTTGGTTTGCCCGTTCCACAGCTACTACATCCCATTATTTATCATTTATACATCAATAAATACCATGCTCACAAAAGGGAGTAGAAGGTTTTTTTTACCCGGCATGGAATGCCTGTTCAGCATCCTTGCGCCTGTCCCGGAGAGTACACCTATGAAATCGGTGGACGGTTCCGGGGTCCGCACTTTTGTACTGCAATGCTTTCAGCAGCAAGGCAGATCTAAAGTGGTACATCCAGAAATATTCGGTAAACAGCAGTTGATCGTTGACATTATTGCCAGGACTTATCGATATCAATAACACATAAAAAGAAAAACGATCGATTTAAACATGTTCCTGTTTAATTTATTATGCTGGTGAATAGTGTTCTGAATGTTGCGGTGTTCGGGTTTCGCATATTATGTTGCGAAATATTTACGAGACTGAAATTATATTGAAGTCTCATACGTACACCTTCTTACCCTCCCTGTTCAAAATCCTCAATTCTCCAAAAATACAAATTTTGTCGGCAAAGATGTGGATAAGTTTGAACTTCCATTCTTAGAAAACTGGATCCTTTACGACTGATAAAAATCAATGAGCTTATAAAGCCTGGTCATGGCATTACGTCATAAAAAGAATAGATTCGTAACAAACTGTTTTGATGGCAGAATTATCAACCCATACCAACTCAACTGATTCTTCAGCATTATTAATTGATGAAAAGAAAATCTTTAGTTTGTTGCAACAAAATTTTGCAGCTAACTATAGTTATGTTTTTAACGACCGAAAAATACAAAAAACGATCGTTGTAATTCCCAGTCTGACCCTGGACCAGGAAATCTTATCAAAAATAAAAGGTCATATTCATTATGAAGAACGGCTTTTATGTCTTTTGATGTTGCTGAGAATGCCACGTACCCATGTGATCTTTATAACCAGCATGCCGGTTGACCCGGTTATTATAGATTACTATCTTCACCTGTTACCGGGTATAACCCGCCATCATGCATTGCAGCGGCTCACTATGTTAAGTTGTTATGATGCTTCTTCCCGTTCATTAACTGAAAAAATTCTGGAAAGACCCAGGCTTTTACAGCGGATAAAAAAATCTTTGCAACCAGGCCATGCGGCGCATCTTGCTTGTTTTACGGTAACATCAATGGAAAGATCATTAGCAGTTCAATTGAACATGCCTATCTATGGTTGCGATCCTGAACTGGAATCATTGGGTAATAAAAGTAATAGCCGGAAAATTTTCAGGTCATGCGGTCTAAGGATCCCCGATGGTTTTGAGGATCTGCAAAATGAAAATGATATTGTTGATGCCTTAACTGCACTTAAAGAGCATAATCCATCATTGCGCAAAGCAGTGATTAAAATGAATAATGGTTTTTCAGGTGAAGGCAATGCCGTTTTTTCTTTTGATGGTTTTGAAGAACAGACCCATATCCGGGACTGGGTCAGCGGGCAGTTACCCATAGAACTTTCAATGGTAGATAAGGATCTTACTTACAAAAGCTATATCAATAAATTTGAAATTATGGGTGGAATAGTTGAAGAATTTATTGATGGCAATATCATAGCCTCCCCATCTGTACAATGTAGAATTAATCCATTGGGAGAATGTAAGGTTGTCTCTACGCATGATCAATGGATGGGCGGAAGCAGCGGACAGGTATTTATGGGTGCTGATTTTCCTGCTAGCCAGGATTATGCTGTGGAAATAGGACAGGCTGGGTTGCTTTTAGCCGGGGTATTGCGACAGCAGGGTGTGTTAGGCAGGTTTGGAATTGATTTCCTTTCAGTGAAAGATAATTCCGGGTGGAACCATTATGCTTTAGAGATAAATCTACGTAAAGGCGGAACCACTCATCCTTATTTGTTACTCCAATTTCTCACAGACGGGGATTACAATCATGAAACGGGAATGTACACTACTGCAAGTGGTCAAACCCGTTATTATTTCTGCTCAGACAATCTTGAAAATAAAAATTATCACGGCCTTACCCCTCCCGATTTAATTGATATAGCCACGTACCATGAACTGCAGTATGATGGAAGTTCACAGGAAGGTGTGATGTTTCACCTGATTGGCGCCTTGTCCCAATACGGAAAACTTGGCGTGGTATGTATTGGCAGTACTCCAGAAAGAGCCAGGAAATTTTATGAGCAAACCGTAAATGTGCTGGACCTGGAATGTCAGAATAAAAATGATTTTGGCTGTTGATCAAAAATGAAACATTTATGATAGGTGACCCTATATCTGTGCATTCGTAAATAAGATGGAATTGCAATTATTAAGTCTGGAAGAATTAAAAAGTAAATGGAAAATGCAATTATACAAATACAATCTTCTCGTGTATAATATGACTAAGCTTTATAGTTAATGCATGAAACAGCATTTTAGCATTGGCATTTCGTTCTATATAATAAGTGGCTCTGTCCAATTCTTCAACTATAGCCTGCTTCTGGTCATATTGAATTAGTTTATTCAATCTAACCAAAAAATCTTTTTCAGTATCAGAGAGAATGATATTTTCTTCACCCAATACCTGCAGGCGAATGGCTTGTCCTAACAGGTGATTAAAAAAACGCAGGAATTGTTTTTGTTTTTCACGTCCCAGTTTACTGGCTTCATCCACCCATTTGGTTTGGGCAAGCGGTTGCTTTTTTGCAATGGCATTCAACCATTCCCTTAATAAACTTTGCCAGTCTTCGCCGGCATGCTGTGATTGTAAAATAGCTTCGCGATAATTGCCTTCACTTACCGCGGCTAATGAACTGGCTTGTGCCGCTGGTGTATTGTTTCGTGTTATTAATGCCTGTTCTATTTCAGCCGTTTCAATTGCCGGTATCTTGATCAACTGGCAACGACTTAATATTGTTGGCAGAATGCCAGCTTCATTTTCAGCAACCAAAATAAAAAGCGTTTCAGCAGGTGGTTCTTCAATAAGTTTCAAAAGCTTATTGCCTTCATTACCCAGGTATTCGGGCATCCACATCAACAAAATCTTGTAACCGTTCTCAAAACTTTTCAGGCTTAGTTTACGAATGATGTCATTACATTCAGCAGCGGTAATATTACCTTGTTTGTTTTCGGCATGTAGAAACTGTAACCAATCATATACATTGCCGTATGGACTGAGGGTAATGAATTCACGCCACTCAGAAATATAATCGTCACTTACAGGCGCTTGTCCCGCTTTTTTAGGAATAACCGGGAAAGAAAAGTGGATATCAGGATGAACCAGCTGACGAGATTTTTGACAGGAAGGACAAACACCGCAAGAATCATTTAATGATACCGCTGGTACGATTTCCGCAGGCTCTTCACCAAAAAGTCCAATTTCAGTTGTAGGTCCTTTGGAAGTATTATTGACCTTTTCGCAATTAAGATATTGTGCCAGCGCCCTGGCTAATGAGAATGCTCCATTTCCTTCTTTTCCTAAAAATAATAAAGCATGACTGAGCCGGTTATGTTGCACCAACTCTACCAGATTTTGTTTAATTTCCTGTTGCCCGATAATATTCATGAACTGCATAGCTGCGAATTTCAATATTTATGTGCGATAAAAAAAGCCGCCTTTTAAAAGACAGCTTAAAAAAAATAAATAAGATTTTTTAATTCAGGTGTTTAAGGATATCATCGCTTAAGGGCAAAGTCTTATGGTGAAATACAGTAACCAGTTCACCATTTTCATTGACCAGGAATTTGGTGAAGTTCCATTTAATAGGATCTGTAAAACCTTTTTTCTCTGCTTCTTCCGTTAAATATTTAAAGAGCGGGTCAATACCCTCTCCTTTTACAGAAACTTTTGCTGACAAAGGGAAACTGACACCATAATTCTTTTTGCAAAACTCCGCAATCTCTTCATTGGAACCCGGTTCCTGTGAACCAAAATTGTTGGCAGGAAAACCAATAATCACAAGATTTCCTTTGTGCTGTTCGTATAATTTTTCCAGGTCATCATATTGGGGCGTATTACCGCACTTAGATGCCGTATTAACCATCATGATCTTTTTGCCTTTGTAATCCGCCAGGTTAATAGGAGTGCCATCTATTCCTTCAACCTTAAAATCATAAACTGATTGAGCTGAGGCTGCAAAAGAAATTGAAAGGATAGCGGCTATGATTAGAATTTTCATCTGTATTAAATTTTACATGTTTAAGTTTCAATAGCAAAACTAACATTGTTTCATCTTCAATTGTTTGATGATCTAATAAATAACATTTCAGTTACTGCTTTTCAAAAGCACCAAGATCAGGCAAGCCAACCGGGCGTGGTAGTCCATCCAGGTCAATATTGACGGAAGTAATAATGCCCTTGTCAATGGCTGGTGAACCAGCTCGTAGTCGGAAATTGTAAATACGTGACGATGTATTTACTGTATCAAACAAAGGATCCTGGTTTATCATTTGATTTAAAGAGGCATTTGCAGGATCGGTTTTTACTTTCAGGATGCCGTGATTAAAATTAACATCAAAGATGGTGTTACCGTTTTTGGCTACAACCGCTTCATCTTCAACCAAACCAAAATCGCCCCAGAATATGCAGTTGGTAAACTGGGCCTGGAGGTCATTACTGGTGATCACATTATTTACATTGGTAAAATTGCTAACGTATAATACGGGATTTGTATGCTGGATAAATAAATTGGAATAACTGGCGATAGTGCAATGCGTAAAAGTATATTGGCCGCCTTCTGCCAGGTAAACATTTTTTCCGGAGTTGCTTACCAGGCAGTTGACCGCTTCAATGCTTGAATGAATAGCAATAATTCCGGCATCATATGCATTATCTATAATGACCTGGTTCAGTTTTATTTTTGGGTTGGTGTTTACTGATAGTCCAGTTGCAGCTATAGCCTGGTACGCATTTTTAATAACTGCATAATTAATAACATTGTCCTTACTCGTACTTCGAAAATAAATGCCGGGCCAGCTTGCAGGGAAATCGCGGTAAGGTTCATCCAGCCTGTCGCCCTGGAAATAAACGCGGTTTAAAGAATCTTTATCACCATTAATTAAAAGTGTGCCATCAATTACCAACGGTGCATCTGCATGCACAAAAATGCGGGTTCCTTTTTCAATGGTCAGTTGTGCATTTTGGGTAACATGCAGGCTTCCTAAAATAACATAAGGGAGATCGTTAGTCCAGGTTTCATTTCCCATAATTTGCAGGTTACGCATGATATGTGCATTTTGTCCAAATGCTTCTAATTGCACTTGCCGGGTATTTCCATTATAAGTAATTTCAATGCTGTCCCGCACAACAAATGGGAGGTTGCCTGTAACCGGATCAACTATTACGGTTACAAAAACGTATAAACTGTCATTCGATCTTATTTCAAGATCCAATACTTCGGGTCCGGCAAACCCGTCTGCATTAATTTTAAAAGGAGATTGAATTCCACCCTCCAGGTTCACTTTATCAATCTTTATTTTTTGATCGTTAGGATTGAAAATCTTAAATAAATGAGTAACAGATCCTGTGGTAGTAAAAACTGTATCAAAATGAAGTGTATCTTCTGATATGATCAATGCGGCATCAGGTGAAGTGATAAATGATTCCTTCTTACAGGCAAAAAGAAAAACGATTGTAATCAAAACAAGAAAGATACGTGTCATAACCATCAAAAATAAAGGTTTATTAATTGCGGTAATGAAACCTATGTGGGAATAAAGTGGTCAATGAGATGCATAACAAAGACTGGCTAAACTTAAATCAACACCAGGCACACTAAGCAGTTCAGTGCCACATGCTTCCATCGTTGCACCAGTGGTGATCACATCATCAACCAATAAAATATGCCGGTCACTTATGGCATCCCCATTCATTATTTCAAATTTGCCTTCCATATTTTTCCAACGCTCAATTCTTCCTTTTTTGGTTTGTGAGTCGGTAAATTTATTCCGGGAAATGGCATCATGAATGACCGGGATCATCATTACTTCCGCCATTCCCCTGCAAAGAAGTGCGGATTGATTGTATCCTCTTTTTCTTTCTCTGGATGCATATAATGGCAATGGTATAAGTGCTTCTAAACCGGCAAACCGTTCCGATTGAATGATCTGTTCTCCCATTAATCGACCAAGATAAATGCCTAAGGCACGGTTACCTTTATATTTTAATTCGTGCAACAATATTTGCATCAGTGATTCCTTGGTGAAATAATATTGCGCGGTAGCTGCCTGAATAGATAACCTTCCCCAGAAATTTTTTTCAACAGGATTTGATTGAAAAAACTGAAATTGTGTTTCGGGCATTGCATGAAGACAGGTAAGGCAAAGAATGTTTTTAGAAGATATGATATCATTTCCACATCCGGCACATACATGCGGAAACAACATGTGTAAAAATGCTTCTCTTATTTCCTGCAGTTTAATCATGTTTAAAATAAATAACGATACAACTCTTCCACCCTCGACATGGTGATCACTTCAATATTGTATTTCTGTTTCATTAAACTTTTCTGGTTGTATTTAGAAACTATAATCTTTTCAAAACCCAGTTTTTCTGCTTCGGCAATGCGTTGTTCAATACGATTAACAGCCCTGATCTCTCCGCTTAATCCAACTTCACCTGCAAAACAAAGTAATTGCGGCAGGGGAACATCTTCAAAAGACGAAAGCAAAGCAGATAATACAGCCAGGTCGATTGAAGGATCTTCAACTTTCAATCCTCCTGCAATATTGAGGAAGACATCCTTTATGCCAAAATGAAATCCTCCCCGCTTTTCGAGTACTGCTAAAAGTAATTGCAGCCTTCGCAAATCAAAACCACTCACTGTACGTTGGGGTGTACCATAAACTGATTGTGTAACAAGGGCTTGTACTTCAATCAAAAATGGTCGCAGGCCTTCAATGGAAGCGGCAATGGCAATACCACTCAGGTGTTCCTCTTTTTGAGTCATTAAAATTTCGCTGGGATTTTTTACTCCATGCATACCGGAGTCAGTCATTTCGTAAATACCCAGTTCAGATGTGCTGCCAAATCGATTTTTCAATGTTCTTAGTATTCTGTAAGCATAATGGCGATCACCTTCAAATTGTAAAACCGTATCCACCATATGCTCCAGAATTTTAGGTCCTGCAATACTGCCGTCTTTGGTAATATGTCCGATTAAAAAAACAGGCGTATCTGTTTCTTTGGCAAATCGTTGAAACTCTGCTGCGCATTCCCTGATTTGTGAAACACTACCAGGTGAAGATTCAATAAAAGGTGTTTGTAGTGTTTGAACAGAATCAACAATCACTAAACCAGGTTTCAGTTTTTTGATTTCAGAAAAAATAGTTTGAGTAGATGTTTCGGTGAGCAGATAAAAATTTTCATTTTTCATGTGAAGTCTATCAGCCCGCATTTTTATTTGTTGCTCACTTTCTTCGCCACTTACATATAAAACTTTTTGATCAATGAGTTGAAGACCTGTTTGTAAAAACAAAGTTGATTTTCCAATACCTGGTTCACCTGCGACAAGAATGAGACTGCCTGGCACAATTCCACCACCCAGTACACGATCTAATTCAATATCATTTGTAACCATTCGATTTTCTTCGGAAACTTTTACATCCTGCAGTGCGATGGTTTTAAAATTTCGAATTTCATTATTATGCGAAGACCAATCAACTTGTTTTTTACTATCATTTTTTTGTACCAATTCTTCAACAAATGTATTCCACTGCGAACAGGAAGAACATTTACCAACCCACTTTGTACTTTCATATCCACAATTCTGACAGAAGAAAGCTGATTTTAATTTGCTCATGCATTAAAATTAGCGGTGATTGACGTAGGTGAGATAAAAATATTTTTTGTGGGAGAAAATATTTGTAATTAAAAATGAAATCGTGAATCAAACACTGAAAATAAGAGGAAAAATGCAGTAAAATACGTTGTTCATGAAAAGTAAAAAGGGCTGATCTGACGATCAACCCCTTTACTTACTAACCCATTAAATTCTGGCACTAAGTTACAAATATGCGTCAGATAACAAAATATTTTTTTAACGCTGTTGATAACTTTCCTAAATTTTTAAGAGAAATTTAAAGGTTCAAAATAGGATTCATATATTTGATATATAGAAATGTATACTTGTATATTATGTTTAATATATACAATTTTGCTATGATAAAATGACGGCTGAAGTTGTGTAATTATTTCTCTTTATGACAAAAAGTCGCAAATAGTTAAAATGAAAGACTTAAACCATAAATATGTAATATTGGATATAGATTTGTAGTTATAACCCTGAAAATTAAAATCTTAGAAACACATGACACCAGGTATTTTTTTAGTCTCGATTCTGTTTGTAGGTATCAGTATGATAGTATCCATGATACTAAAAAGGAAGTTTACAAAATATAGCAAGGTGCCACTTATAAGCGGTTTAAGCGGAAAGCAGATTGCAGAAAAAATGCTGCAGGAAAACGGCATTTTTGATGTAAAAGTGGTATCTGTACAAGGTTTTCTGTCCGATCACTATGATCCCACCAAAAAAACTGTGAATTTAAGTCCCGAAGTTTTTGAAGGACGTTCAGTAGCAGCTGCAGCAGTAGCAGCTCATGAATGTGGCCACGCGGTTCAACATGCCACTGCTTACACTTGGTTGATGATGCGGAGCAAGCTGGTTCCATTAGTTCAGTTTAGTGCTAACCTGGTTAACTGGGTATTACTTATTGGTATTTTTATGGCTGCATCCGGAAACACAACTCTTTTATTGGTGGGTATTGGGCTTTTTACTTTGTCAGTCTTATTTACATTGGTGACCTTACCTGTTGAATTTGACGCCAGTAACAGGGCTTTAGCATGGTTAAATAATACTAACGTAACCAATCCCCAGGAATATCCAAAAGCAAAAGATGCTTTAAAATGGGCAGCTATGACTTATGTTGTTGCAGCCCTGGCAGCTATTGTTACTTTATTGCAATATGTAATGGTGTTCCTTGGATCCAGAGATAGGTAGAAATTCAATTAATTAATATCCGACCGCCTCTAAGGAAAGAGGTGGTTTTTTTTATGATTAAAACAATAGAATCTAATTTTAAAAGATACATATGAAAGGGCATTTTCTTAAAATGCCATATAGATGGTATGTTGTATTAATATTTAATTCAGCCTAGCTTACAGGATTATTAATGAAATTGTATAAAAAAAACCTCTATTCAAGAGGTTTTTTTTGTCATTCAATTTTACATTTTGATCTCTTCTTCTCGGTTATCAAAGAACCTGAACTCCGTGAAATGAAAATTGGTATTAGCTTCTATTTTGATCTTTTGTTTAAATTTCCTTCTCCATTTGTACATAATTGAGGTAAGCCATCCTTTAGTCAAATATGCGTATATGATAGGGTGAACCGTAAGAGTAAGATTTTTATGTTGGTGTACAAACAGATAATTTAAATTCTTTTCTATTTCATCTTCCAGTACCATCGCCGAAGATATTTTACCAGTTCCCGCACAACTAGGACAAAGTTCCTGGGTATTGATGTTTAATTCAGGTTTCATCCTTTGCCTGGTAATCTGCATCAACCCAAATTTGGAAATGGGTAAAACAGCATGTTTGGCCCTGTCCGATTTCATAAATTCATCCATAGCTTCCATGAGCTTCCTTTTATTTTCAGGATACTTCATGTCTATAAAATCAACTACAATGATACCTCCAAGGTCCCGTAAACGTAGCTGCCGGGCAATTTCTTCGGCCGCTTCCAGATTTGTTTCAAGGGCATTTTGTTCCTGGTTATTGCTAACACTTTTATAGCCACTGTTTACATCAATTACATGCAGGGCTTCTGTATGTTCAATGATCAGGTAAGCACCACTATTCAGGTTTACGGTTTTACCAAAAGAACCTTTTACCTGCTTGGTTACACCAAACTGGTCAAAGATGGGAGCCCCGTTCTGGTAAAATGAAACGATATCCGATTTTTCGGGAGCAATGCGTTGAATATAAATTTTAGCATCATTATAAATATTGCGGTCATTGACGACAATCTTATTAAAATCGGCACTTAATAAATCCCTTAAAATACTGGTGGTTTTTGTTTGCTCACTCAAAATTTTGCTGGGCGCAACGGCTCCTATAAGATTGGTTTGAATAGTGTTCCAGGTTTCAACCAATGCCGTCAGGTCTTCATGCAATTCAGCCGTCTTCTTACCTTCTGCGGCTGTGCGCACAATAACTCCAAAGTTTTTTTGTTTGATGGATTCTACAATTTTTTGAAGCCTTTTTCTTTCTTCTGAAGAATGGATCTTACGGGATACGGCAACAATATCATTAAAAGGTGTAAGCACAATAAATCTTCCGGGTAAAGAAAGTTCGCAACTTAAACGGGGACCTTTTGCTGCAATGGGTTCTTTTAAAATCTGAACCAGTATGCTGGGTTTACCACCCAATACTTCGTTGATCTTTCCCGTTTTAACAATTTCAGGTTCTATTTCAAATTTTCCAAAATCGAAACCACCAGGTGTTTTATCATTAATAGATTGTTGGGTGAATTTTAAAATAGAACGGGCATAAGGACTCAGGTCTGTATAATGCAGAAATGCATCTTTTTCAAAACCTACGTCAACGAAAGCGGCATTTAAGCCGGGAATTAGTTTTTTTACCTTGCCGAGATAAAGGTCGCCAACTGCAAAACGGGCATCCGTTTTTTCATTATGCAGTTCAACCAGCTTTTTATTTTCCATCAGGGCAATCTCTACACCCTGGGGAGCGGCATTTATAATTAGTTCTTTGTTCACATCATTACTGCTTAGAATTTATATATCACGTATCTAAAACTGATTGGTGATCCGTACCGGGTTGCTGCAGTTTAGCAGGAATGAAGGAAGGAGAACAATGGAAGGGTTGCAATCTGTACGGCAACAATCAGGTTGTACAAAACTACCCCGAACGTTTACCCGGGGCAATTCTATACTATATCATAAAAAAATTATTTCTTTTTCTTATGACGATTTTTTCTCAGTCTTTTTTTGCGTTTATGTGTTGCAATTTTATGACGTTTTCTTTTCTTACCACAAGGCATACATTAATAATTTTAATTTGTATTGTCAATAAATAAGTTACTCGTAATTATTTTAAATCGTTTATTCTTTTTTCTACTTCTTCTTTTAAGCCGGGAATCTCAATGTAGGGTAAGCTTTTTATATACCAATTGATCGCCTGTTTCTTATCACCTTTTTTTTCATAAATATCCGCAAGGCTTAGGATTGCTTCCAGGTTACCCGGTTGAATCCGGTTTGCCTGTTCAAAACGTTCTATTGCTTTATCAGATTGTCCGGATATTACTGATCCCCGACCCAGAGTCATGATCGCAAAAATATTTGTGCTGTCTCTTTCTAATACTTCTCTTACTTTCAAAATTCCTTCCATTGGATTGGCAGAAATGTTTCCATATATATAGGTAGCACCAATTCCTACGACTGCTGAATCATTATCAGGGTTTATTTTTAAAGATCTCTCAAATAGGTCTTTCGCCTGCCTTGCCTTCCAGTTTTTCAATTCCGGATTTCCCTCAGCCTGCAGGTTACTCAAAAATAAATGGGCTGCAAAGGTGAGGTTTTTTTCTGAATTTTCCAATCTGGCTGCTTCTGCTTCATAATAGGCATAGGGTTCAAAGATCCTGGCAGTATCTTTCCAGAAATGGGCTAGTTGATGAAAGACCTCTAATTGCTGGGTTTGAATATCTCCGCGGGAAATTGAATTCTCTAATTGGTTGAGGTATAATATCTGGGAGTTTGACAATTTCAGTTTAGCGTGTGCTAAAACCGAGTCAAAAATTACAACCTGCCCATTTTCAGCATTGATAGCTACTTGTTCTGCTTTAACCGGGACCGTTCTTCCAAAAAAATAAATCAATACCACCAGGCTAATTCCAATGCCTGCAGTAATCCATTGTTGTTTCTTCACTTTTCACTGTTTGCGCAGCAAAGTTAACTAAACAAAAAAATTTAAAAAAGTTATAATTCGTTCATCGATTCGTCTGAAGTTACCATGGATGGATTTATCTTCTTTACTTCAGCAACAAACTCTTTAGCTGGTTTAAAGGCTGGAATATAATGCTCGGGGATGTGGACGGCAACATTTTTCTTGATATTACGACCAATTTTAGCCGCTCTTTTTTTGGTAATAAAACTTCCAAATCCTCGGATATATATGTTTTCACCTTTGGATAAAGAGATTTTTACTTCTTTAAACAAGCCTTCAAGGGTAACCAGAACATCAACCTTGGGTATTCCGGTTTTTTCGGAAATTAAGTTTACTAGATCAGCTTTTCTCATTGTAGCGTTTTTTAATTTTACACCCAATATAAAACAATATAAAATGATTGTCAACTATATAGGCATAAAAAATAATGAATAACTCCTATCTTGTCAATCTATTTAGCTACATTTTCCCTGAATAATGGTCCAGATTATTAAGCCCAACCATATTTTTAAACTAAAACCTCATCAATTTTCTCGTAAACTGTTGAAGTGGAACACTCAACATAATAATCGTAAAATGCCCTGGAAAGGCATAAATGACCCATATAAAATATGGTTGAGCGAGATAATTCTTCAGCAAACACGTGTAGAACAGGGACTTGACTATTATAATAGGTTTATTAAAGTATATCCGGACATAAACGCTTTGGCAGGAGCATCGGATGATAAGGTTTTTAAATTATGGGAGGGTTTAGGATATTATTCCAGGTGCAAAAATTTGTTGGCAACTGCACGGTATATTTCATCAGAATTAAATGGGATATTCCCAAAAACTTACACTGAAATTTTAAAATTAAAAGGAATTGGTCCATACACTGCAGCAGCGATTAGTTCTTTTGCCTTTGCGTTACCATATGCAGTGGTTGATGGAAATGTAGCCCGAGTATTAAGCCGAATTTTTGGAATTAAAATTTCATTTGAATCAACCTTAAATAAAAAAATATTTCAGAATCTTGCTCAAAGCCTTCTTGACCCGGATTTTCTTGGTCATTATAACCAGGCTATAATGGATTTTGGGGCAATAGTTTGTAAACCTGCTCAACCATTGTGTGCTGAATGTCCATTCAAAAAAAATTGTTATGCTTTTAAAAACAATTTGATTCATGTTTTACCGGTTAAAAAGAAAAAAATCGTTTTAAAAAAAAGACATCTCAATTATTTATTAATTAATAAGGGTGATAAAGTGGCATTAATAAAGCGGGATGAAAAAGATATCTGGCATCAATTGTTTGAATTTTACCTGGTTGAAACGGATAGAAACATTTCCAAAAATCAGGTAATCGAAAAATTTTGCGCGGACAATCAGGTAGAATCCGCAAATCTGAAAATTTTAAACTATTCTCCTGAACTCTTTCAAAAACTCACGCATCAACATATTAGTTGTCGTTTTATTGAGATTAAAATATCAGAAAGATTAAAAAATTCTCATCGATTTCAGTGGGTACCCCGTTCTGAATTGAAAAAATTTCCATTTCCCCGAATTATTAATCAATACCTGGAATCATTATAAAAATGCTTTTTATCCGGTAAATCAACTTATTCTGCCAGAAAAAAATTAATTTTAAGGGAAGATAAAAGGCATTCTAAAAAAGATAAATTCTTAATCGTATGAGGGGCGTAAATAGAGTTATGTTGATTGGTAACCTGGGTAAAGACCCGGACGTTCAAATCCTGGAAGGAAATATTGCTGTTGCAAAATTTCCATTAGCCACCACGGAAACTTTTAAAGACAGAGCTGGTAAACTGGTTTCACAAACCGAATGGCATACGGTAGTGTTATGGCGGGGTCTTGCTGAACTGGCACAAAAATACCTGCATAAAGGCAGCCTGGTATATATAGAAGGCAGGTTGCGTACCCGCAGTTGGGAAGATAAAGAAGGACATAGAAAATTTGCTACCGAAGTAGTAGGTGATAACCTGATCATGCTTGATAAGCGCACGGATAATACCGGTCATCACCCGGATGCAGATTCAGAAGGAAGCCAGGGTTCGGATGCACCTACCGTTGGCGATCCTGGAGATTTACCTTATTAGGCACACTTTAAATCCTAATTTTACTTTACTTTCAGGCAGGTCAGGAGGCCTGCCTTTTAGATTGTTAACGAAAAAATTTTGCATTGGATCATCATTCGGTACTTTCTGCTTTTATAAAACATTCAGCATTTACATTCTTATACCTCGATACACAGAGTACTACTTACCTTGTAATAGCATTGCTTTTTCTTTTATTACTCACTTTTACAATTTCAGGAGCCGAAGCTGCATTGTTTTCTTTAACGGGCAGAGATGTAAATATGCTTAAAACCAAACAACATCCTTCTGCTAAAAGAATCATTCATTTATTAGATGAAAGAAAAGAAGTGTATACTTCACTTTTAATTTCAGGAACTTTTTTCAATATTAGTATCATAGTTCTGGCTAATTATCTTTTACGTTCTTTTTATACATTAGGTAAAGTCCAGTTCATTTTTATTACAATAGATCTTGACCTGATTCTTAACATAATCATAATTGCTTCTTTACTTGTATTTGTAGGAAAGATTTTACCTAAAGTATGGGCCAGTCAAAACAGGCTACGGTTTGCTTATGGATCTTCATTTGTCGTGGAGGCCCTTCACTTATTACTGCGAAGAATCAGTATCTGGATGGTATCTATTGCGGATGGTATTGGTAGCGGTTTTGGCGCAAACCGGATACAGAAATCCGGTCTGGATGATCTTGATAATAACGACGGTATTACCAATGAAGAGAAACAGATTCTTGCCGGCATTGAAAAATTTGGAAAAATATCTGTTAGGCAGGTCATGCGATCGAGGCTTGATGTAAGTGGGGTTGAATTTGCAACATCGTTTGGAGACCTGGTTAAAAAAGTTGAAGAATTGCATTATTCTCGTTTACCCGTATATAATAGAACTCTTGATGAAATAGTTGGCATTATAAATACTAAAGATCTTGTTCCTCATTTACAGGAACAGAATAATTTTCAATGGCAGGCTTTACTTCGTCAACCTTATTTTGTTCCCGAATCAAAACTTATTGAAGATTTACTCAGAGATTTTCAATCCCGCAGAATGCATATTGCGGTTGTGGTTGATGAGTTTGGAGGAACCAGCGGAATAGTAACTCTGGAAGATGTATTGGAAGAGATTATCGGGGAAATAAAAGATGAATTTGATGATGAAGAAGCAGAAATAAAAAAGATTGATGAACATAATTACATCATGGAAGGTAAAACCATGATCAATGATGCCTGCAAAGCAATGCAAATACCAGCTGATATATTTGATAGCATAAGAGGTGAAAGCGAATCGATGGCCGGGCTTGTTCTTGAATTGGCAGGTGAATTTCCTCAGGTCAATGAAGTGATTAATTCTTATGATTTTGATTTCACGGTATTGGAGTCTGACAAAAACCGGATACTCCGCATAAAGGTCACCATTAATCAAAATTCCAAAAAGAATTAAGTGCAACCCGAACTCTTGGATTTAATTTATAAAAAAAGCAGATGATAAAAGTTTTTGCACTGGCCTTTGTGGCTGTTTTTATATCGGGTTGTAATTCTGAATATACTTTTAAACAAAGAGGATATTATAAAATTGATTTCCCCGAAAAGTCTTACCAAACATTTAATGAACCAGGTTTCCCTTACTCATTTGAATATCCTGTTTATGGACGCATCGTCAAGGATACCAGTTTTTTTGAAGATGCACCGGAGAATCCATATTGGATCAATATTGATTTTCCACAGTTCGAAGGGCGTATTTATTTAAGTTATAAAGAAATTGGTAAAAACAATTTTGAAAAACTGGTCAACGACGCCTTTACCATGTCATATAAACAACATACCTATAAAGCATCTTCCATTGAGCCAACTAATATTCAAACACCTTATAATATCCCTGGTGTATATTTTACATTAACAGGGAATACGGCCACCGCCAACCAGTTTTTCCTGAGCGATTCTACACGGCATTTTCTTCGCGGTGCTTTATATTTTGATGCTGCACCCAATGCAGATTCATTGAGCATTGTAAATAATTATTTAAAAGCAGATATGCAGCATTTGATTAATACGCTTCAATGGAAATAATCAAAACCGTTTTTAGCCAAACGCTATCGAAGTAGTATGTTTATATTTGCCAAAATTTATTTACTGTGATAGTGATCGGCAATGTATTGGTTAGTGATGAAATTGTGCAGGAACAATTTGTATGTGATTTAAACAGTTGCAAAGGTGGATGTTGCGAAGATGGAGATGCAGGCGCACCTCTTGAGAAACAGGAATTAGCATTTCTTCCTAAAATGTATGAGGCCATCAGGCCATATTTAACAGAAGAGGGAATTAGAGAAGTTGAACGACAGGGCTTTTATAATTATGATCCTGAGTTTGGCTGGGTTACACCAACCATCGGGGGTAATCTTTGTGCTTATGGAAAAAAGGATAAACATGGAATTATAAAATGCGGTATTGAACAAGCTTATAATGATGGAAAAATAACCTGGAAAAAACCGATCAGTTGCCACATGTTCCCAATCCGCATTAAATCAACTAAAGAACATGACATGCTTAATTACGAACCGCGGGAAGATCTTTGCAAAGCAGGTTGTTCATTTGGTAAAAAATTAAAAGTTCCCGTATATACTTTTTTAAAAGAACCATTAATCCGAAAATATGGGGAAGATTTTTATGAAGCACTCGAAAGTGTAGCTACTGATTATTTTGAAGCAAAGTCAGTTTCTAAAACGTAATTGAAACAAATTTATTCCTGCTCATTAATTTTACGGCATGTCGTCTCAGCAAGAACAATCTTTTTTAGCCAAAAGCACCATTAAGGCCGCAGATAAAGAACACCGTAAAAAAATCAATTTTAATATTGGAAAATATAATGCGGTTGTGCCCCAGGGTAAAGCACAATTCAGTAATATAAATCTTGCAAAAGAAAGAGCGAAAAATATAAAATGGCGGGCTATTGAAACTCTTGATCAGCACCTGGAAGAATTTGAATCAAGGATCACCCGGCGTGGTGCAAAAGTTTTATGGGCCGATGATGCGAAGCAGGCACTCGATGGTATTCTAAAGATCTGCCAGGAAAAAAATTGTAAAACCATTGTGAAGAGCAAAAGCATGGTGACTGAAGAAATTCACCTGAATGATTTCCTGGCTAAGAATAATATTGAAAGTGTTGAAACTGATTTGGGAGAATACATTCAACAATTGGATGGCGAGCCACCATATCATATCGTTACACCTGCAATGCATAAAAGCAAAGAAGATGTGGCTAAACTTTTTGCTGAAAAATTTGGAACCGATCCTAACGCAAGTCCGGCACAACTTACATTGGTTGCCCGGGAAAAACTCCGGCAAAAATATATTGCTGCCGAAATTGGTATTACGGGTGCTAATTTTATTGTGGCCGATGTTGGCGGAATAGCCATTACTGAAAATGAAGGCAATGCAAGATTAAGTTCTGCCTGGCCTAAAACGCATATCGTGATCGTTGGGATCGAAAAAATGATCTCCTCTGTAAATGACCTTTCCCTTTTTTGGCCGCTGCTTTCAACTTTTGGAACCGGTCAAAAAATTACGGTTTACAATACTTTGATAACTGGTCCCCGGCAAGCCGGCGAAACGGATGGACCAGATGATATGTATGTGATCCTGTTGGATAATGGTCGCACTAATATATTAGCACAGGAAAAGCAACGGGAAAGTTTGTACTGCATTCGATGCGGTGCCTGTTTAAATGCTTGCCCGGTGTATAAAAATATTGGCGGACATGCGTACGAAACTACTTATAGTGGTCCGATAGGTTCAGTGATTACACCGCATATGAGAGACTTGGGTGATTGGAAGCATTTAAGCTATGCATCATCGTTATGTGGTAATTGTACCGAGGTTTGCCCGGTAAAGATTAATATTCATGAATTGCTGCTTGAAAACAGGAATGCCTCCGTTAAGGGTGGAGAATCATCTTTTAATGAAAGAGTGGCATGGAAAGCCTGGAAGCGTGCTATGCTTAATCGTCGCCTGATGAATGCTGGCAACAGGACCATTAAAAATTGGATTGTTAGTAACCTGGTAAAAAGCTGGAAAAAAAATCGCAGTGAACTTTCATTTCCTGAAAAAACTTTTAACCAGATGTGGAAAGAGCAAAGAGAAAAATTAACTTAGCCCGGTGCTCATCTTTAGTCATACTATTACACCAAGGCTTGATTATATATTTGGTTATATACTAAGTGAAATCACTGACATTCCTTTTAGCATTACATCAAATGAGCAGGAATACATTCAGTTTGCAGGTGCAAAGATTAATTACAGCGGCACACCTTTTAATTCATCCGAAATATGGATAAAACCAGCGGACCTTTTATTTGAAACGAATATAAAAGAACAGGCAATTTCATGTTCCCACACCGGGAAGTTTAAAGCTTTTTATTTTACAGGGGGCGATTTTGATTTTGATGTATTTGCAGCATCTTTTTATTTATTGACCCGTTATGAAGAATACCTCCCTCATCAAAAAGACAGTTATGGTCGCTTTGCACATGAAAATTCTCTCGCATTCAAAGAAGGGTTCTTGCAGCAACCTTTAGTAAATACCTGGATAACAGAATTACGATCAATGATCGCAAATCGTTTTCCTCAATTGCCTTTGCGTCAAAGGCGTTTTATATTTTTCCCTACCTATGATATTGATATGGCCTGGTCTTATAAAAATAAGGGGCTGTTACGTAATACCGGTGGATTTGTAAAAGATCTTTTAAAAGGAAGACTGTATCGTTTGGGTGAACGACTGGCAGTTTTGACGGGTATTAAAAAGGATCCGTTTGAATCTTATAATTGGTTGCATGCATTTCATCAAAAAAATAAACTGCAACCTGTATATTTTTTTTTAGTAGCCCGGAAAAAAAACCAATATGACAAAAACATTTCAGGAAATCATTCTTCCATGCATGCATTAATTAAAAATCATGCGGAACAATATTTGGTTGGTATACATCCTTCCTGGCAAACTGATAACGCAGACATATTGAAGATTGAAAAGGATAAGCTGGAAGAAATCATTGGGCAAAAAGTCATTTATTCCCGTCAACACTTTATTCGTTTTCATTTACCAGGCACATACAGGCAATTGATCGATTCAGGAATTTTGCATGATTTTTCAATGGGTTATGGGAGCATAAATGGTTTCAGGGCTTCAGTAACAACACCTTTTTTATGGTTTGACCTGGAAAGAGAAAGACAGACTGATTTACTGCTTCATCCATTTTGCTTTATGGATGCTAATGCATATTACGAACAAAAGCTTTTACCATTACAAGCTTTGGAGGAATTAAGAGCATATACAAACCAGGTAAGACAAGCAGGAGGTACTATGATAACCGTCTGGCATAATAATTTCGTAGGGACAGATCCCCTTTTTGCCGGCTGGAGGGATATATACCAGCAATGGGTAACCGAAATTAAGGAATGAATCTTAATATAAATTACTTCAGAATCACCCGGTATGCTTTATTAATCATGTAAACGCCGGCTAATGCAACAGCACCTCCAATAGTAATAAACAGGGTAAGGTGTTCTCCTAAAATCCAGGTACCCAGCATTACTGCTACAATCGGGTTAACATATGCGTATAACGCGGTTTGTTCGGTAGGTAGATTTTGTAATGCATACAGGTAAGCAATAAAAGCAATCACAGAGCCAAAAACTACCAGGTAAGATATGCTTGCCCATGATTGCCAAGGAATATTAATGAGCGAGATGGCTGTTCCGGAGGCAGTTGTTACACCAATCAATACAGTGCCGGAAATAACCATCTGTAATCCTAAACTAAAATAAGGATTAAAAGACGCTGCATGTTTTTTGGTATAGAGCATGGCAAAGGTCCATGTCCAGGTTGATACCAGCGTTAATAAGATCCCGAAACGAAAATCTGCATTAAAAAAGCTATTAAGGTGTTCATAAAAAATGATGCATATGCCTGTGAAGCCTAATAAAAAACCAATGATCGCTCTTAAGGGAACTCTTGCTGAGGATGTAAATAAACTGATTAATACCAGCCAGAGCGGGAAGATTGCCGCCAAAATAGATGCGAGTCCCGCCGGAATAAATTTCACACCCCAGGTGGATAAACCATTACTGAAAACAAAATTCAGGAAACTAAGTACCAGGATGGTTATCCATTCTTTTTTTCTGGGGAATTTAACACCTTTGATCATAAAAAATAAAACGTACAACAAACCCGCAATTAATTGCCTGATTCCTGCCAATTGTAACCCGGGCATATACCTCACACCTTCTTTAGATACGATCCAGGTGGTGCCCCAAAGAAAACAAACGGTGCTTAAAGCAAAAATAGCTTTGGTCCTCGTTCCTTTTTTATGAATAAATAATGGGTTGTATTCATTGATGGATCTTAATACATCCGCGGAAGGTTGAATTAAACTTCTATTTAGATCAAAACGGGACATTATCGTGTGTTAATAGTCAATGTTTAAAATGCCGCATACCGGTCAAAACCATTGCCAGGTTATTTTCCTTGCAATAATCAATAGAATCTTTATCACGAATGGAGCCGCCAGGTTGTATAAAAGCGGTTATGCCAGACTGGTAGCCAAGGATGACACAGTCATTGAAAGGAAAGAATGCATCACTGGCCATCACAGCATCTTGCAGGTTAAACTCAAATTGATTCGCCTTTTCTATAGCTTGCCTCAAAGCATCAATGCGGCTTGTCTGCCCGCAACCTTTACCGATCAACTGTTTATTTTTAACCAATGCAATTGCATTTGATTTTAAATGCTTACAAACCAGGTTGGCAAAAACAAGATCTTCTTTTTCTTTTTCCGATGTTTCTCTTCCACCGGTTTCATTCCAGGTATCAAAATTTCCTTCATCCAAATCCTGTACAAGTACACCATTTAACAGAGAGCGGTATTGTTTGGTTGATTGTAAATCATTTTTTGATTGCAGCAGTATCCTGTTCTTCTTAGAACGTAAAATTTCCAATGCATCATCATCAAAATTTGGGGCAATCAAGACCTCAAAGAAAATTTCGTTAATCAGTCCGGCTGTTATTTTATCTATGGTGCGATTGCAAACCAATACACCACCAAAGGCACTTTCTGGATCACCTGCCAGTGCTGCTTTCCAACTTTCAGAAACAGATTCCCGCGCAGCAACACCGCATACATTGGTATGTTTGATGATGGCAAAAACCACATCTTTCGATTTTACATCTGCCTGGTTATATTCCCTGATCAATTGCATAGCCGCATCTACATCTACCAGATTATTGTAGGATAATTCTTTGCCATTCAATTGATCAAACAGTTCGTTGATCTGTCCATAAAAAATACCTGATTGGTGCGGATTTTCACCATAACGCATGGCTTTTGGTCCGGAGATCGATTCAATAAAATTTAATGATTCAGGTGATGCAAAATATTTTGCGATAGTTACATCATAATGAGCAACTATTTCAAAAGCTTTGGCCGCAAAAGATCTCCGCCGCTCAATGGTCACATTACCACCCGATTCAACCAGTAATTTTTCCAGGGCTGCATAATCTTTTTTAGCAGCCACTACCAATACATCTTTATAATTTTTAGCCGCACTACGGATCATGGATGGACCACCGATATCAATTTTTTCGATGATTAGTTTTTCGACATTTGTTTGTGCCAGTGTTTCTTCAAATGGATACAGGTCAACGATCACCAGGTCAATTTCCGGGATATTGAACTGGATCATTTCTTTTACATCCGATTCTTCATCCCTCCGACCCAATATTCCACCAAAAACACCCGGGTGTAATGTCTTTACACGTCCTCCTAAAATAGAAGGATACCCCGTTAATTCCTCCACGGGTACAACCGGTATATTGAACTGCTCAATAAATTGTTGGGTACCGCCTGTACTGTAAATGGTAATATCAAGAGCAGCTAATTGCCTTACAATGGCTTCTAATCCGTCTTTATAGAAAACGGAAATGAGTGCCGATTTTATTTTTTTTGTCATCTTTGATTTTGATTAAAAGGCAGGCAAAGTTTGCCGGGTTACCGGCCGGGAAGGCGCAAAAGTAAATTAATTCGGGTTTACTTCAAAAGCTCCTTTTTCCGCTACTGAATGATAAGGTATTTTTTGATGATCCAGGAAGGGTTTCCATCGTTCTATGGCATATGCAGGTACGGATCCATCCATTACTATTTGCCTGATTGAAAAAGCTTTTAAAATGATATCCATATCCAGGTAAGGCTTTCCGCTTATGATCATTAAATCTACAGGCAACCTAAATGTTGTATCCAGATTTTTTATTCCTGAATTGACTAAAAGGATCTTTTTATTTCCATATTCAAAAAACTTGTTGGAATGGTGCTGTGAAATATCATACATAGCCTCGTTGATCCTGTTGTAAGTACGCGATGGTTTGAGGTGAAAATTATGAATGAATTCGTCTCTTAACAATGCTTCATGCCCGGTAAAAAAAGCTTTCTGACCTTTAATGAAATCAATGGCAGGGTATCCCGGTACATTATAAATTATTAATTTTTCCTGGTTTTTAGCATGATAGTATGACATAGCATGTAAGAGGAAAAAAAGCATCAATCCGAGACAGGATATGGTAAAGGCTTTTTTATTTTTATAAAATAACCAGTAAGATGCAGCAGCAATGATTACCACCATCAAAGCCGCCTGCGTTAGTGAAATTTGTAATCCATCCCATAATGAAAAGGGTATGGCATCTATTTTTTCGATATAGCCATTCATTAATTTGATTAATACAGTTAATATATTTCCAATAGCATTGGCTGCGATAGGCATAAAGGAAAGGGCACACAGCAAAATCTCACCATATAGAATAAGACCTGATAAAGGCACGGTAACAAAATTAGAGAGTAAGAAAAGATTGGGAAATTGGTGAAAGTGATATACACTAACAGGTAAGGTGAGTATCTGGGCGGAAATGGTAACCGAATTCAGTTTCCAGAAACCATCCAAAAGTTTATTTTTTATATAAATGGATTTATAAACCGGCTGCATAAAAATAACAATACTCAATACTGCGGCATATGACAATTGAAAACCAACATCCCATAAATAAAATGGATTAATGCAAAGCAAAATGAAAGCTGATAGGGCAAGGGTGTTGTATATGGAAGTTTTCCGGGAAAGATTTTCACCCAAAACAATACAAGTAAACATAAGAGCAGATCGCAATACGGATGGTTGTGCACCTGCCAGCAAGCTAAATAACCAGAGAAATGATATGATGATGATGGGTACCAGCCATTTGGATTTTTTATTCTTTTTTAATGGTTTCAACAAGCTTACCAATATCAGGTAGATCATTCCCAAATGCAATCCCGATATAGCGATTACGTGAACAACGCCGGTCCTGGTATATGCCTGCACCAGATTTTTATCAAGGTCGTCTTTATAACCAATCAGGAGTGCTTCGGCCAGGCCGGTTTCTTTTTCACCTTTTATATTCCTGCGTAAAATATTAATTACTTTTTGCCTGGTATTTATTAAAAATTCTTTGAACCACCTGGTATCCTTATCCGGGAGTACCACAAATTCATTTGATTTTAAATATACCTGGTGAGTGATATCCTCAAACAAACAAAATCTTTTATAATCAAATGCACCAGGGTTACCTGAGTTTTTAATGGGCTGTAATTCTTTTTGAATGATCAGTTGCTGACCATATTTATAATTTGTTATAACAGTATCTTTCTGAAAATAAATAATTACATCGCCGGTAATTTTTTTTAGAGTATCACCTTGTTTTATCCATCGTACAGATGCAACGGCTTTATAAGATTTCTTTTTTTGAACAGGATCTTCCTGCAAACTAAGAACCATAAGCTGCCCGGGTTCATAATGATTCCCCAGCCAGTCTGGATTGTTTCGGATATCCTGGGTCCGGACCAGTAAGGCGCCAAATGAGGCAAACACCAGTGAAATAAACAAACCGGCTAACCAACCTGATTGATATTTTTTAAAAAGTGGAAGAAGGAATAATGCAACAGAAAAAATGCCGGCGGAAACCAGGACTGTTATTATCATTAAAACAGGCAGCTGCTGATGCCATTGCAGGATAATGCCTGCCATTAAAGGCAACAATAATCTTATGAATGGCGCTCTTTTTAATATGGAGGCTCCTGCTGGTTGCATAAAAATAAATACAACTTTTTAAATTTAAAGGGCAGGATGCGTTTCCGGATCGGTTTTTTTAGGAAAGCATTTTTTTGATATAGGCTATTTGACCCAAATGATAAATATCGTGTTGTATAATTCCATTGATTAAAGTGCGGTTATCATAGCTTTTTTCGGGAACGGTGTTTAGCAATTCATCATCATTCAGTGTTTTCAACAAATGTAATAATTGCTGCTGTATGTCTTTCAGTTGCTCTATACCTTTTCGCCATAGGCTTCCATCTTCATGATCCAATACCTGCCAGTCATTTTCTTCGAAAGTTATTTTACCGGGAGAAGGAGATTTTCGAAGGCGACTGATAGTAAACAACCGCCAGTTTATCATATGATATAATAATTCCAGGATGCTATGCTTGCCATTGGGTTTTTGACGGATAATGTCATCATTAATTTCATCCAGTATTGACTGAATACTTCTGCCAAACCAGGGTTCTCCGCTGAAGTTTTCTTCTAATTGAGCCGCATACATTTTCAATTCAGGATTCATAATATACTATTTATGTAAAAGCAAATTTAATGTAAGCTTCAAATTACAAGATAGAATTTATGATGGGATTGAAATTATAAGGACCACTATTTCATTCACCTCAAAGTCAGTAATTATAAGATTGAAATTGATAATTGTAAAACAAAATAAAAATATGTATTTTGTATTTACATTGAGTATCTGATCTGGCATAATCACATTGCTCAATAATTCCGTTATTATCCTGCAAAAAAATTTCGGTTCACAAAAATGCCAATCCCAGATGCCTGTTTGTTTGCCTGCTTCAATTATCCGTTGAATTTTAATTTACAAATAGCAAAGACATATGCGAATGTATGGTACGATTTTGCTCAAAGCTTTGGTGTTGATTCAGTGTTTGCTGTTTTCGTTTTCTGTATTATCGCAAACTGCCACTGTACCAATAGCCAAATGGGTGAAAATCCTTGGCGATGAAAAGGCTGATGATACGGTCAGCATCTATAAAATATCAAGAGAAATAACCGGTAAGGACAGTGGTTTTATTCGGGAACTGTTTTCTGATTTAGAAAGAGAGGGAAATCGTCAAAATGCAGGCGACCTTTTTTACATGCGCTTATATTATTTAAAAGGCAGCCAGGTACACAGCAGTAAACATCCGGATGGCGTAGAGCAGGTGATTGAGCTGTTTGAAGAAGTGATAAAAAGGGCATACAAAACAGGAAAAGAAAAACACATAGCTTTTGCCAGTTGGAACTTCGGCACACTAATGTATGCATACCAGGAAATAGAATTAGCTGCGACCTATTGCATTAAAGGAATTGAGTTGTACGAAAAGGGCAAGATCCCCAATGATATTCACTTTATGTACAAGGTATTGGGAGGCTTATTATTTAATACCAGGGATTATAGTCAATCGATTTATTTCTGCAATAAAGCTTTAATACATGCTGACAATAATGACGAAATTTATAAGATCCAAAATACCCTGGGACAGAATTATTACCAATTGGGGGAACTTGATTCAGCGATCTTGTATTACAATTTATCATTTGGCAATGCGGTTTTAAAAGGCGATGAAGCCTGGAAAGCCATTAATGCCTGTTATTTGGGGCAGGTATATGTTGCCAGGAAAGAATATGAAAAAGCAAAACAGCAATTATATTATAGTTACCAGGTGCATAAGGATTACGATATTACGATTGCAGCCCTTTCATTACAGTTGCTGGCAAAAGCGCACCTGGAGTTGGAGCAAACCGACAGTTCAGCGATTTACATAAATAATGCCCTGCACCTTTTGCAGCATAACAAGAACATGACCCTCAAATGGTTGCAGTTTGATAAATATTTGCAGCATGTGTACTATACAAAAGCAGATCTTCTTCGTACCCAGAATCAAAAAGATAGTTTTTATTTTTTCTACCAGTTATACACCAACCTGCACGATTCCCTGGAGCAAGTGGCTGCTCTCAGCAGCAGCAGGATAGTTCAACTCCGGATAAATAATGAACGGAATATTCATTCGCTTCAATCTATGCAAACCGCAAAAGCAAAAGAAGAACAGAAAAGAAATATCATTATAGGGAGTATCAGCCTGCTTGCAGTCATCATCATCCTTATCTTAAACCGACAAAAAACTATTTTAAAATATAAAGAAGAATCGGCTTTATTTCAAAAAGCTGCTTCTGATCTGCAAACACAAGCTGCCCGCGATCAGTTAAAAGACTTTACCAAGAACTTGCTTGAAAAATCATCCCTGCTGGAGGATCTGCAGAATCAACTTAGTACAAAAGCATTAAGTAAGGAAAACCAGGAAATGCTCACTGAATTAAGCAGCCTGACCATTTTAACTGAAAATGACTGGATAAAATTCAAACTACTCTTTGAAAAATTATATCCCGGGTTCTTTTTAAAATTAAAAGAAACTTATTCAGATATCACTCTGGCGGAACAGCGAATGGCCGCTCTCAGCCGGCTTCACTTAACCTCCAGGCAAATGGCTGCTATTTTAGGCATATCGGTTGATAGTGTACATAAAACCCGCCAGCGATTACGATTACGTCTTAAACTTTCTTCGGAAACAAACATTGAAGAATTTGTTGCTTCTATCTGATGCATTTGCAAATGGAGGCTCAAAAAGATTCGCTAAAACTCATATGTCCGTTTTTTGTCTGCACTATGTCAGTCCTTTGTCAGGGGAGAAATTTGTTTTGCTGCCTGCTCTTCTGCTACATTACAGCATCTTTTTCTATGGGGTATTATGAAACGAAAACACACCAATATATTACTCATCATCATTGCATTGGTACTGATACTGATTGTGTTTTTGATTTTTGAAAAAAGGTTGCAAACCATAGAAGAAATTTACAATCCATAAATATTCATCCATGAAACTGCCATTAACCGGCAGGCTCCCACCTGGTATGAGTATTGGGATGAATGAACATTAATAACCAGACCCGCAGGTGTGGGATAATTAAAACGCCTCTATTTTTGTACACAAATAGTTTGGTGTTAGCAACCCTATTCCGGTCAGTATTTGAGAAGGAAAAGTATATTTGAGGTTGTGAAGGAATTGCTGGATAATCCTGTTTACCATGCCTTGCTTTCCGGTGATGCTCATAAAGCTTTTGGATCGGGGCAGGTGAAATATTTTGATACAGAAGTTTCACCATTTGTTGGTTTCCAGGAACAATATGCTGATGGATTCAAAGATTTGCATCTGTTGTTGCCTGGCGGCCGTATTATACTTTATGCAACCAGGAATGAAATTTCATTGCCCAAGGGTTGGGAATTGATTCAATGTATTCATGGCTCCCAGTTTTTATACCTGTCAAATATTGGATTTGATAATAATTTTTCAGAAGTAATTCCGCTGAACCCTCAGCATGTTGATCAAATGATAAATCTTGCTGTACTTACCAAACCTGGGCCGTTTGGGAAAAGAACCATTGATTTTGGAAACTATCATGGAATATTTATTAATGATAAATTGGTCGCTATGACTGGCAGAAGACTTCATGTTTATGATTTTACAGAAGTCAGTGCAGTATGTACGCATCCGGATTTCTTAGGTAGAGGGTTTGCCCGGGATTTAATTAAACATCAAATCAATTCCATCCTGGAAGAAAAAAAGATTCCCTTTTTACATGTACGATCTGATAACAAAAGAGCCATTGATCTGTACGAAAGACTTGGATTTATAAATAATGGCATTATGAACTTTTATTTCCTTAGGAGAATAGATTGATTTCAGCATGATGCAAGGATGGGAGATACTAATACTTGTTTCCTGATACTACGCTTTTAATAGTTGTGCATATAACCAGCAATTGTGTATAGCCGCAGTTTGTTGCTGGTGTGTAATAACCGCCAACGGCCACAGCTTTGCCAAGCGGGAAAATAGATATTCGTCTGCCCGTAACTGTGGCCAAATTTATAAATAAAAGTTCATTATTATTGCTATTGCTCAACAGGGTTACGTTAAATGAAACCGTAGCTGAAACATCTACCAATGTGATTGTTAGCAGGTCTGCCCCGCTTGCACGAAACTGTTTGTTTGTGCGTTCGCCTTTCTGTCTTAAGATAATTTGAGTTGTCGATTTTCAATGGTCACGTTGAAATGAATGTCTGCTTTCAATGCTTTAAACACTTTTAGAACTGTGTCAATAGTGGCACTATTAGCACTGCTTTCCAGTTTAGAGATTTGTGCTTTCTGAACACCCACAAGCTTTCCAAGTTGCTCCTGTGTCAAATTACGCTCTTGTCTTGCCATTTTAATCATGTGACTTAATACGTCCATGTTGAGTTCATATTCATATTGGTCTCTATCTTTAGTTCCAGTCTTACCGATGTATTTATCTTTCATCTCGGCAAGTGAATATGATTTTATTGCTGTCTTTGCCATGATATTATTTTTTTGATTTGCTTTCAAAATATTTTGTCCTGATATTAATTGCT
>JACCYQ010000187.1 GCA_013696395.1 Chitinophagaceae bacterium | reverse complement strand
TGTTTAATTTTTAGTCAACCTATTTTAGGGTTTGTCAGCACTTACAATGCCTTCTAACGTGAAAGGGATTGCCGATGTATTGGCATTAGCGTTCCTTATGCCCCGGTAAGTTATTCAATTGTAGATAAAGAACAAAAGCTGAATGATGTTTGTTAGCCATTATATGTGAAAATTTGTGTTAGCGCTAGTAATTCTTGTCTGTTTACTTTACTTCTGCAATTAATTTAACTAATGTAATAATTGTTCCAATACCCAATTTTGGTTTAACTTTTTTATTTACAAAGTCGTAAAATTTGCCATTCTCAACACCGCTTTTAATCAGGTTAAATATTTCCTGGTGATTTTTATAATTTTCAGGTAAAACTTTGTTGAGTGATTCAACCGCGTTTTTAATGTGGTTTCTTAGTTCTAAAAATGCTTCTTCAAGTCTCTCCTGTTTTAGTCCAACTATGAAAGAGTCAGAAATATTGTCATCGTTATCTATTTGAAAAAACAATACGAAAGGTGTTTTAATGATGTCATCAAGTCCAAATTCGGATTTAACAAATCCAATTGCGTTATCTGTCGGTGTCGGCTTTCTTGTAATTGGTACCAAAAATGATATTGTTTCACTTCGTGAGTTTCTGTCACGTTGCCGTAACTCGTCTTGATAAATTTGTTCTTGTCGTCTTTTGTAATAGCTGTCTTGTGAATTGATATAAAATACACTAAGTGTTTTGCCTGAAATTTTGTCTAATGTGTTCCAATAATTCTTTTTCTCAAGGATGTCAGTTATAGTATGATTATCAAAGTCATATACAATAAATGCAAAAGCTAAGGCTCTGCCTTCACTTTTATGTTGTCTGCATGTTTGAATTAGAAAGTCTTTAAAATTTTCTTCGTCAAATTGATGATTTTTGTTGATTACTATTGGAACCATATTGTCGTTTTAAAATTAGGTCTAACGTGTGTGTCTCTGCTAAAATACGCTACTTATTATAGCAAAAATTTCTCAACTTCCTCTTTATATATATGCAAGTATAACAATGAATAGCGAAAATACAGACATAGGTCCTTCAATATTTCAGCGTGTAATATTGCTTTAATTCACCAGCACTTCATCTACAAACAACCAGGCCTTATCTCCTTTACCCGGATGCCATGCTGGTAACTTTGCAACAGGGATACCGATTATTTTTAAATATTTTACGGTAGTCTTATTGAATTTGCATTCGAATCCTTTCATTACCGAAGGCTTGACTTCAGAAGGTTGTTCAGGTACAAGACGTCCTAACAGTTTCATATTCTTTGCATCTTCACCTCCCCATATTTCAAAACTTTTTGCCGGCATAATATATCCACCCACATCAACCAATGAACTTAATGTGATGCTTTGTACAGTAACAGGCGCAGCAAATTGTAATATAAATTCCATACGATTTTCGCGAAAGCCCACCCAATTACCAAACCTAAAATCGGCTTCTCCTTTTTGCCGGTCAATTAAAAATTTACCCGTTTCATCCTGGTATTTTTCATTCGGTTTAGCCAGGTAAATAACGGTATCGGGTGTATACGTGTTTCTATAAATATTTGCTTCCAGCAGATCGCTGCTGATCCATCCGGGTTTAAAAGCCTTTGCCCTGATCTGCGTATTGCTGTTAATGGTTTCATTGCCTTTAAACAGGGGAGACTTAACGCTGTCGGGTTCACTGCCATCCATTGTATAGCGTATGGTTGCACCCTGTATATAATGTTTGAGTTTTAATGGAACCGCAGCCGTAATAAAATCTTCTTCATTTAAAAGTACAGGTGGTGATAATTTTAAAATAATCGTATCGCCCCTGAATCCCGTTTCAAAACGGATATTTTTTATTTGCTGTTGTAGTTTTTCCATATCTGTTGCTGCAACAGGCGTGTTCCAGGTATAAACAGTTTTGAGTTCCGGAAAGCTTTGCAGTTGTTTCAATTGCTCCGCATTTACTTGTGTGCCGGAAAGCGTCAGGGTTTTTAAGAATTTTAATTTTTTCAATTCCACCAGCGTTGCACCAGTTATGCCGGTAAATCCCAGGTTAAGTCTTCTGAGATTTTCAAATTCACTGATTATTTTTATATCATCATCTTTCAATGGCATTTTTGCAAGATCAAGGGTAACGACATGTTTTTTTACTGTACTCAACTCCTTCAACTGATCGGAAGAAAAGAGCTTGCTGTTAAAAAAATTGACAGCTAATGCAGGAGAACCCAATGCTTCAGAAACCACTACCCGGTTCACCGTATTTAGTTTTTCAATGGTTGAAGGATCGGCTTCATCAAAATCATATTCAGCCATTTCAGCTTTTGTAAAAATTTTATTCGCTATCTGGCGAAGTGTATCATCCGGTGAAAGATCAGCAACCCTGAGTTGAAAATCGGAACCCTTGCGTATCCATTGCGTGATGATCTCTATTTCTTCTTCAGTTAGTTG
>JACCYQ010000179.1 GCA_013696395.1 Chitinophagaceae bacterium | reverse complement strand
CTTCTTTTGCCATCGGAATGGAATTGTGCTGGCGCCGTGTATCGGCCACACAGTTCACCCTCTATATGGCTCTTGCTAACATGGGCAGGGCATTAGGCGCATCTCTCCTCGGTCCACTAAAAAATTCCTTTGGCTGGCAATATGTAATACTTGCCGTTGGCCTATTGGCATTAGCCTCCTTATTTTTTATCGTTTTTCTAAGATTGAAAAAGCACCTGGGCAAGCTTGACGTCATAGAATCAGATGAAGTGCAAAAGGATGACAACATGCTGGCATTATCTGGTAAAATTGGAACGATAAAAATATCGCCATCTCAAATGATCGAAGACAGGGAGCCATAGCCTTGCAGACAAAAATGGAATGTGGAGTCGCTTGCATTAATGATGAATGGTTTTATAAGCTTGAGTACTCACTTGATGTTTTTTTATCACTAATAAATCAACAAAATGAATAGACTTTCTTATGGCGGTTATAGACAGACGGAAATCAAATCACCAACCTGCGGCAATACTAGAAGGTCAGCTGCTATATACATCAACTATATTTTCGATAGTTACTAAAGTAAAATCAATATGAGAATTCAAGGAAAAAAGATTTTTACGACATTTTTTATTATTCTAATAACAAGTAACGCATTTTCACAAACATTACCAGATTCAATCACAAAAAAGATAGACAACATATTTAAGGAATGGAATACTTCTAATAGCCCTGGCTGTGTTGTAGGAGTTGTAAAAAACGACTCACTTATTTATGTAAAGGGATTTGGAATGGCCGACATTGAGCATGCTTTCCCCATTACACCCACCACAATATTTTATATGGCTTCCGTTTCAAAACAATTCACGGGCTATTCTATAGTCTTGCTCGCAAGGCAGGGGAAAATAAATATTGATGAAGATATACATGTATACCTGCCATGGGCTACTCAGTTTGGTAAAAGGATTACCGTTCGAAATTTATTGAACCATACCAGCGGAATAAGAGATAATGGTGCACTTGCTGCAATATCGGGTCTGGGCATTAATGGTATGCTTACTCATGACCTTTCGCTCAATATTTTAAAAAGACAGCGTTCATTGAATTTTACTCCGGGGCAACAATACTCGTATTCAAATTCAAATTATATTTTACTGTCAGAAATTGTAGAAACAGTTAGCGGAAAAAGTTTTAGAGCTTTTGTTGATTCTGCCATATTCAAACCCCTGGGAATGACGCATAGCCGCTTCCAGGATGATTATACCGAACTGATTCAAAATAGGGCATTTTCCTATAGAGCACTCGACAGCACTCATTACAGCAATAATTATCAAAACACTTATACACTCGGGGACGGCGGACTGTTTACCAATATTACAGATATGGCAAAATGGGCTACAAATTACTATAGCCCCAAAGCCGGAGATTCAAAAGACATCATTCAGCTTACAGAAAATGGCAAACTAAATAGTGGAAAACAAATTAGTTATGCACTTGGTATTGAGTCAGATTTATATAAAGGATGGAGAGTGTTTCGACATAGCGGAGCCAATGCAGGCTATCGCACTAACATATCCGTATTGCCGGATTTAAAAATGGGTTTTTTAGTTTTTAGCAATGTTGGAAATTTTAGTTCTGTTGCCAAAACTAATGAAGTAGCCGACCTTTTTGTTATTGATACTTTAAGAAATGAAACAATATCAGCCAATGCTGCGACTGATAGTAGCCTGGCTATTTTGAAGGACATCACTATGCTAAAACAGGTTGAAGGCAATTATCTTTCTGACGCAGGATTACAACTAAAGTTCAGCATAAGAAATGGAAAATTTTATACCGAAGCTTTCGGCCAATCCTACCTTCTTATACAAAGACAGAAAGATACTTTTTCCCTGTTCAATGACCCGAACATACAATTCTACTTTGGTAAAAACTTTGACAAGAGAAAATCCGGGGTAATAATTCTACCCAATCAAGAACCGCAATCCATAAAAAAGTATAGTACAAATGAAGTTTTTAATGACACCATACTTAAAGCCTACACAGGAACATATTTTTCTACTGAACTCGATTGCAGTTTCAAAATAGTATTGAAAGACCACCAACTGTTACTAACGAATAACAAATACAACGATGCAAATTTAATATTGGTTGGGAAAGACAATATTATTGACAAAAGCGAAATACTGTCTCACTTAAAAATATTGAGAAATACCAATAATAAAATAACCGGGTTTGAAGTAAATTCTGGGAGATTCATGCATTTGAAATTCCATAAAATTAAGTCGTTATAAGGCAGCTAATATTCGTATTGTCAATCGTTGTGTAAGCATTCCAAATTCTTCTAATTAAAACAAAACTATGGCTATTACAAACACAAATGAAGGATTAAAACGTGTAGTAGGAGTTCCAGGCCTGGCGCTTGCTATTATTAATGGTGTAATTGGCGCCAGCATATTTGCACTGCCGGCAATTGTTGGAATTGCTATGGGTGCGTTTGGAATTTTCAGTTATATATTCTGTAGCATTATGCTGGCTG
>JACCYQ010000177.1 GCA_013696395.1 Chitinophagaceae bacterium | reverse complement strand
AAAATGGGTTGCAAAGTTCAGTTGCAACCCATTTAACCTATTCAAAGAAATTTATAATTTATTCGTATGCAGGTTGGCCACTTCCGCAGGTGTCAATGCTTTAGTAAAAATGCGAAATTGATCCAGTGCACCATTAAAAGATTTTGCCCAGCCCTCTGCACCATGATTAGCAAGTGTAGGCGACACCTGGAATGCAAATGAACCAAGAACAAGGCCTGTAACATTTTCCCAAACCAATGGTCCATAGTTACCACCACCTAAAACTTTTTTATTTACGGTGGTAGGTTGCCCATCTGCGTATACAGTTAATTCTGAAGTGGCAGCGCTATAGGTCATGGCAAGATGGGTCCATTTATTAAGGGCACCTGGAATTTTAACCTCTGTCCATTCTTCTCCATTTCCGCTTGCAACGCCGGCATTATACATGTGAATCTTAATTAAGGCTTCAGAACCGTTATCAAGGTTTTCCAGGAACACTTCAAAATTTCCCCAAAATTCTGTGCTTTTTGAAATGGCAAATAATCCCTGGGCTCCACCTTGAACGGGTCCCACACCATTCATCCAAAAAGCAATGGAGAAACTACCAGGCGATTTTAATGCATCAGGTACATTTCTAACAACCATATACCCCCCTGCTCCTACCTGAGCAGCTGATCCTTCTGTAACCCCGGGCACAAATGAGATACTGGTAGCTGATGTAGATAACCTTAATTCACCGGTATCCCTCGTGTCCTCATTAAAATGCCAATAACTTTTACTGTCTAATATAGTTAATGGTGGAGGAGGAGGATCAAGAATAAGTTCCCCTAATGCAGGTCTGTCAAGTTTTTGACAAGCAGGTAAAAACAATCCAAAAGTGAGAATTAGGGAAAGACCAGACAATATTATTTTTGTTGATTTCATAATTATTTATTTTTCAATTATAATTCTTAATAATTCGGGTTTTGTATTAAAATACCACCTGATTTATCAATTTCACCTTGTGGAATGGGTAACAACCTGTGTTTAAGCTGATAACCCGGGCTACCCGAAGCCGGTAAAACTGTAATATCAATACCCCATCTTACTAAATCCCAAAACCTGGATTCCTCCATAGCTAATTCTACAAAACGTTCATGACGGATGGCCTGTCTTAAAGCAGCCTGGTCTGTTGTTGTAACTGGTGGCAATATGGCATTATTGCTTCCCCTTGCCCTTGCTCTTACCATTTCAAGCCATGCAAGTGCATCGGTAGTATTTTGTGCACCTCCCAATTCATTGGCAGCCTCGGCAGCCATTAATAAAACATCCGCATATCGATAAATTCTATGATTCATCCATCTTCCAAAACGACTGTTTAAGGATATCCGATCTGCAGGATTAGTATATATCTTTTTGTTCCAGTATGGCCTTGCAATGGTAGGTTCTGGTGGTACCGTTTCACCAAATAATGGATCAGTTTGGCCAGAGTATAATATGGTAGCATCCTTACGAGGGTCGCCAGCTTCATATTCATCAACCAGTTTTTGAGTAGGCACATTCCAACCCCATCCCAGATCCCATGCTCCTGCACCCCTGACACCCTGCACATTGGCATAAGATATTCCAAGATCTAGCGCCGGTCTGAAAATCGCCTGTATTTCAAAAATTGATTCAGGACCGTTTTCACCCGTATGCCTGAATTGGCTTCCATAATTAGAAACAAGGCCATACCTGTTTAACGCAATTACACTTTTTGCAGAGGTGAGCGCGGCCGCCCAGTTATTGCGCCACAAATGCGTTTGTGCTTGTAGGGTTAATGCAGCCCCTTTTGTCAGGCGCCCGGTATATTGTGCATCCCAGGTTGTTGGTAATACTGATGTAGCCTCCATTAAATCCTGGTCAATAAGCCCAAAAATCTGGGCTGATGTGGATTTTGGAATATTTACCTGGGCTGCATCTGTTACTTTGAAATCTACTAATGGAACTTCGCCAAATGAACGAACAAGATTGAAAAAGGCATAAGCCCGTAAAAATTTAGCTTCTGCTTTATTTATTAGTGTATTGGGATCTGCAGCTCCAATTGAATCAATATCTTGAATAATTGCATTGGCACCTATGATTAAAGCATAATGGTTGGTCCAGTAAGTTTGTATTAATCCATTGCTTTTATCATATTGAAAATCATCAAACATTTGGCCATGGTTAGCGCCATCAGCCTGGGTACTTCCTTTTTCAGATTCATCAGATCGGAAACTGTGAATAGCCAGGTAATGGATAGAGTTAAAACCATCCGTTCGTAATAAAGAATAAACTGCAAAAACTTTACTATCAAAAGATCCAGCAGGTACATCATCATCAATATATCGACCTAAAGGCTGGCGGTCAAGAAAATCTTTTTTACAGGATGAGATTCCGACCAGCAAAACCACCAGTGGTAATAAGCTCCATTTTAAATAAAATATTTTTTTCATACTAAGAAATTTAAAAATTTAAATTAAGGCCTGCTGAGTAAACAGCTGGTACAGGATAGGTTCCATTATCAACACCAAATGCGGTGGCACTACCACCAATCTCTGGTGTATAACCGGTATTGTTAGCAAAAGTTGCCAGATTTTGTGCATTTAAATAAATGCGCAAAGATTTTATGCCGACACTGTTCAACATGCTTTGTCCGAAAGTGTATCCTACCTGTAAATTCCTGATCCTGAAAAAACTTCCATCTTCAATGTTATAAGTGGAATTTTGGTAATTATTAGCTCTTCTTGTACTTAAAATGGGTTCCCAATTGGATGATCCAGGACCATTCCATCTGTCAATCCGTTGTTCCAGGTAATTAAAATCGGCAAAAGTACCCTGTGTCCAGGCTCGGAAAATTTCATTACCATACACACCTTGTAAATCAACACCAATATCAAAACCTTTATAGTTGGCAGACAAACTTCCCCCATAAATAAAATCTGGTGTAGGATTTCCTATCAAGGTTCTGTCATCTACTGTAATTTCACCATCACCATTAATATCTCTGAACTTTATATCCCCTGCTGAAACTGCACCGATTTGACTGGTAGGGCTTTTGGTTACCTCTGTATTAGATTGATAAATTCCATCATGAATATAACCAAAGAAATAACCAATAGGGAAACCTGCAGTAGTCCTTGCCGCACCATTGATAATTTCAAAACCTGTTTTATTAAGCCTGGTTACATTATTTTTAATAGTGGTAAGGTTTCCGGAAATTGAATATCCAAAGTCATTGGATAAATCATGGTTCCATGCAGCAGAAAATTCAAAACCTTTATTTTCAATTTCTCCCAGGTTTGCTAAACCGGGTAAAGTTCCGGAAGGACCATCAACTAAAGTAAGTACATCCTTTGTTACTTTATTATAGTAATTCGCTTCAAAGAATAGCCTGTTATTAAATGTATTCAGTTCTAATCCAACTTCGTAACTATGAACTGTTTCCCAGTTCAGGTTTGGATCAGGAATATACTGTGGTTCTAATGCGGCAACCACATTATTTCCAAATACACCAGAGTTGGCATTTGTAAGTGTTGGATAAGCAGGGTATCTGAAGCGGTCATCAATATTCTTATTTCCTAATATACCCCATGATCCTTTTAATTTCAGGTAATCCAGGAATTCCTGGTCACCAAAAAAATCTTCCCGGCTAATAACCCAACCAACTCCAATAGCTCCAAAGTTTTTCCATTGGTTACCTAAAGAATAAAACTGGCTGCTGCCATCTCTCCTGAAGGAGGCATTCAACAGGTATTTACCTCTGTAATTGTATAAAGCTCTACCTAAATAGGATAGTGAAGCATCTTCCCATGCACTTCCTGATCCCAATTTAGTTGAGGGATCACCAACTGCATCTACATACCATTTGTCAGGATTATTGGGAATAACCTGTGAAGTTCCTTGCAGAACGGAAGAATTTGTTCCTTCAAATGCCCTGTAATAAGTGGTAACGCCACCCAAAACAGTGAGATCATGATCTCCGAATTTCTTTTTGTAGGTAAGCAGGTAATCCATCTGGGTTTTAGGATAAATATCCTGACTTTGAAAAACAGATGTTGATCTGCGTGAAGTGTCTCTTTTATCTGAACCAACAATTTCAGGGTTATAAACGGATATAATAGGTGCATAGCCTCTGGCTGTATTAAATCCATAGTCTGCAAAAAGCTGAACGCGGAAATTGAAGTTTCTCAAAAAATTTACATCACCATAAATACTACCCACTGCGCGGTATTCCCGGGCAATTAAAGTATTTTTTTCTGATTCAACATTTACCAAAGGATTAAACACCTGGGCTCTTTGAAAAGAAGGAAGTGTATGGTATAATCCGGTTGTAGGGTCTAAGACCGGCGCAATAGGTGCGGCCCTGATGGCCGATCCCACTCCTCTTTCCTGTGGAAGTTCAGCCCTATAAGCATTCATCGTAACACCAAACTTCAAACCCCTGGTCACTCTGAGTTCATCGCTAAAATTCAGCGTATATTTTTTGTATTGCTCATGCTTGATAATACCTTCTTCATTAATATAACCAAGGCCTAAATAAAAACGATTTTTTTCTGTGGCCCCGGTTATGCTAATGTTGTTATAATTAATGATAGCATCCTGGAAGATCTCATCCTGCCAGTCCGTATTAGCATTCCATAAAGTATAATCAAATGCATTAGCGCCCTGATTAACAAGTTGTTCGGTATATAATTCTCTGAATTGGGTTGCGTTTGTCAATGCTATTTTCTCCTGAACTTTTTTTACACCAATAGAGGTATTGAAATTAACCAGCAATTGACCCGCTTTTGCTTTTTTGGTAGTAATGGCAATAGCTCCATTGGCACCACGCACACCAAAAATGGCTAAAGAAGAAGGATCTTTTAAGACTTCAATAGATTCAATATCTGCAGGATTTAAAAAATTGATATTATCATTCAAGATACCATCCACTATATAAACTGGCTTCACACCATTAATTGTGTTAGTACCACGAATACGAATATCAGGTTCAGCACCCGGACGACCTGAGTTCACAACTGAGAGGCCTGCTACTTTACCTTGCAGTAGACCTAACGGGTTGGCTGCTGGTCTATTAGCTATTTCTTCTCCCTTAATGGTAACAATGGAACCGGTTAGATCTCTTTTGGCAGCAGTACCATATCCAATTACTACCACTGCATCCATAGCTAAAGAAGAAGGAAGCAGGGTAATATCCAGTGATGTCCTTCCTGCCAGGACCACTTCCTGGGTTTCATAGCCTACATAAGAAAACACCAGGGTTACATTTGTATTTTCCACATCAATGGAGAATTTTCCATCCGCATTGGTTGTAGTTCCGGTAGTTGTTCCTTTTACCTGTACGGAAACACCACTAAGCGGTATGGCACCTTCTCCCAGGACCGTACCGGTAATTAATTCAAATACTTTCTTATTCGTTAGTTCAGCCTGCCTTATTACTACCAGGTTATTTTGCATTAAAGTATATGACAGGGATGTATTTTTAAAAAGGAGCTCTAATACATCCATTACTTCGGCATTTGATACTGAAATAGCCGTTTTTCCTTTAATACCTTTTATATTTTCGTTATACAGAAAACGAAAATTGGTTTGTTCTTCAATATCGGCCAGAACCTTGTTCAGTGAAGTGTTTTTGTAGTTCAGGCTAACTGTATTCTGACCAAAACCTTTAGCCGAAACATTTAATACAAGCACCATAATAAATATCCCTGTTAGGTTTACAATACGTAAAGCCCTGAACAAGGATGCTGTAGGATTTTTCATTAAAAAAAATTTCATATGAATTAATTGAGTTGATTAACCAAAAAATTGCGGCGCATTTATGATTTTAACCATATTCTGTTTTATGGGGAACTGATAAAAACTTCATTTGATTGATTTATTTTAAATTTAAAAGGTTCCGCAATTTGAAGAGCAGTTAACGCCTGGTCTATTGTTTCATTTTCAAAAGAGCCATTGAAACTGAGTGATTTTACATGGTCGTCAGTAAAAACAATTTTTACATCAAACCATCTTTCCATTTTCCTGGCCAGTTGATCAAATTTATCTCCGCGAAAAATTAAGCGATTATAAATCCAGGCTACTTCGGAAAGGTTAGATTTGGTTAGGGCAGAATCGATTGTAGAAATTAAATAGTCTTTTTCAAAGACAGTCAATGCACTCTTAATGCTGCCTGAATTTTGATTTTTCTCAAGCAGGGGTAGTTTAGATACGCTGATTTTTTGATTTGGTTTCATTCTTATTGGTGCATGATAGCCCACTTTTTTTAATTCAACTTCGCCGTGTATCAGCGTAGTTTCTACAACTTCATCATCAGGGTATGAGCGAACGGTAAAGCGGGTACCTATAACTTGGATGTCAATATTATCGGCATGAACAACAAAAGGCCTTTTCTCATCCCGGATTATATCAAAGTAACCTTCACCAGTAATAGTCACTTCTCTCATTGTATCAGACAAATAGTTATAGTTTAATACCGACCCTGCGTTCAAAAATACCACGGAACCGTCCGGGAGCTGAGTTTTTACCCGGCTTCCATTAGGCGATTCGATTACCTTAACCAACGGTATAGGCAATGGTTTGAAAAAATTCTGGGTGTGGAGTATAAAAAAAATAATTCCGGCTGTACATGCTGCTATTAACCAGAATGTACGTTTACGAATTTTGTTCTTAGATACTTGTTGCTCAAAGGCCAATAAATGCTCATCTGCTGATAATGGTAATAAGCGGTTTAAGATATCATCTTCATGATCCGCTGAGTTATCCCACTTTTTACGTGAAGTTTGCCAAAGCATACATATGGATTCATATTGTTGCTGCAATTCGGGGTCATCAGAAAGTATTTGATTGAATGTGGATATTTCTTCATTGTTGGCCTCACCGCTAAGATTGCGGGCCATAAGCAGCCATATTTTATTTTGATCAGTCATGATTAGTTTAAGGTCTACCTTATATGGACAGTATTTTCCAACTCATCTACTAAAAAAATAAAATTATTTTTCAGACCTGTGCAATTAGTCATGTAAGGATAAGCTAACCATGTAGAGGTTACCAATACTTGTTTCTTTCAGAAATCAATTTTGGAAGATTTCCGTGAAAGAAGAAAGCGAAAGTTTTTTTTCTTTTCAACCTGGAGCGATTGGCAGATTCTTTTAACCGCAATGGCCATTTGAACATCAATAGTATTTATGGAAATGTTCAGTATCTGTGAAACCTCTTTGTATTTTAATCCATCCTCTCTCACTAATTTGAAAATCATTTTACACCGCGGAGGTAAAGTATTTACTGCTTTTTGCATGAATTGCAACATCTCATTAGTGATCATCATGTCCTGCGGATTCGCAGCTTCGTCATCGATTTCAAAATCCAGGAAATCATATGGTGCGGTAATCAGTTCTTTGGCTTTGCGTGAAAGTTCGTTCAAGGATCGGTTTTTAACGGAAACATACAAATAAACAGGAAGGTTTTCTATACTGGTTAATGTTTCCCGGTTATTCCACACAGTTACAAATATATCTTCAATGATTTCTTCGGCTATTTCTTTACTATGTATCAGGGTATAAGCAAATCGACAAAGCTTATTCCGATACATACTGTAAAGCCGGGCAAAAGCTTTTTGGTCACCGGCAGCAATTTTGACTTGTATAGCTTGTGTGCAATCGTTCATAAGCTTACCCTCCATTTATTAAATTGGAACGTAGTGTTTGCAAGTTAGCAACTTACCAAATATTTTGGTTAATTGGTTTTGAAATGTTTTTTTATTCCGGGTTGAGAGAAAAATTCAAATACCGGTTTAAATAAATGTTGCAGATATACTGGTGAATTTGAACTTTAGCCTTTCTCTGCCTGAACTTTATTGTAAATTTGAGACCTGAAATTACACCATATGGAACAAGCATTATTTGATCAGAAACTGGAACAGGAGATTCGCATTGAACCGCGTGACTGGATGCCGGAAAAATACCGGCAAACCTTGATCCGCCAGGTAAGCCAGCATGCTCATAGCGAAATTGTTGGCATGTTGCCAGAGGGTAACTGGATCAGCCGGGCTCCTTCTTTAAAAAGAAAACAGATATTAATTGCCAAAGTGCAGGATGAAGCCGGACATGGGCTCTATTTATATTCCGCTGCAGAAACGCTTGGCATAAGCCGCGATGAAATGATAGATCAGTTACATTCCGGTAAGGCTAAGTATTCATCCATATTTAATTATCCCGCAACCACCTGGGCCGATATGGGCGCCATAGGTTGGTTGGTTGATGGCGCTGCTATCATGAACCAGGTTCCGCTTACCAGGGCATCTTATGGTCCTTATAGCAGAGCTATGATAAGAATCTGCAAAGAAGAAAGTTTTCACCAACGCCAGGGTTTTGAAATATTATTAATGCTTTGCCAGGGAAGTCCTGAACAAAAAGCTATGGCGCAGGATGCTTTCAATCGCTGGTGGTGGCCAAGCCTGATGATGTTTGGTCCGCACGACAGTGACTCCCCGCATACCGAACAAAGTATGCAATGGAAAATCAAGCGTTTCAGCAATGATGAATTGAGGCAACGCTTTGTAGATATGATCGCCGAACAGGCAAACGTTCTTGGCCTCACAGTACCTGATCCCGATCTGAAATGGAACGAAGAGCGAAAGCATTATGATTTTGGTGAAATTAATTGGGATGAATTCTGGAACGTGGTAAAAGGCAATGGTCCCTGCAATAAAGAACGCCTTGATGCCCGCCGCAAAGCTCATGAAGAAGGTGCATGGGTGCGGGAAGCAGCAGTAGCATATGCTAATAAACGGGCTATGCGGCAAAAACAGGAAGCAGCGTGAGGAGTTGAATAGTTGAATGGTTGATTAGTTAATTAGGGATTGGGATATTGGGAATTGGGCTGAAAGGTGATAAGGTGGTTTGTTGATAAGATGTCCTTCTACAAAAGTAAAATGTAGAACATATTTTTAAACCTTTAAACCTTTAAACATTTTAAAGCCTAAACGCTAAACATAAATTCAAAAATGATGAATCTCTATAAAAAATACTATTACGGTGATTACGATGCCATTGAAGGTGGTGGCTTACCAAATGGTTCAGAAAAAAAATCGAAAAAAAATCTGTTTCTCCAATCCCCCCTTTGGGGGGGCGGGGGGCTGCTAAACATAAATTCTAAAATGATGAATCTCTATAAAAAATACTATTACGGTGATTTCGATGCCATTGAAGGTGGTGGTTTACCAAATGATTCAGAAAAAAAAATTGAAAAAAAATCTGTTTCTCCAATGCCCACTTTAGAGGTTGGGGGGACCTGGCCACTTTGGGAAGTTTTTATCCGCAGTAAACAAGGCCTGGATCATAAACACGCAGGCAGTTTGCATGCTGCCGATGCTGCTATGGCCATTGAAAATGCCCGGGATGTTTATACACGCCGGCAGGAGGGTGTAAGTATCTGGGTGGTTGAAAGCAAACATATTCACGCCACCAATCCTGATGATGCTGAAAGCTTTTATGAACCCGCCAATGATAAAGTTTATCGTCATCCTACTTTTTATGACCTGCCTGATGAAGTGAAGCATATGTAGTTTTTGGAATCAGGGAAAAGGAATCAGGAATTTGGGGTGAAATTCAAAAAAGGCATATGGATTTGAATAGTTTTTATAATAATTATACAGATAATGTCTTCATCAAATTCATATAAAGGGTTTAAGGAATTAGATTGCTGGAAGAAAGGAAGAGATTTAAGAAATAGAATTTCAATCCTTGTTAAAAAATTGCCACCCGAGGAAAAATTTCAACTGGCTTCCCAAATGATCCGGGCAAGCCGTTCAGTGACAAATAATATGGCCGAAGGTTATGGCAGATATACTTATTCAGATACAAGACATTTTTTTATTCAGGCAAGAGGTTCTGTCACGGAAACAATTGATCGCTTAGTTATTGCATTTGATGAAAATTATATTTCACAGGAAGATTTTTTAGAAATAGAGATTATGTGTGAAACAGTTTTTAAATTGATAAACGGGTACATAAATTATTTAGACAAACAAAAGAAATTATAAAATTTTTAATTGATTTATTTAGATGGTCGATAAAAACTAATTCCTAATTCCCAATCCCAAATTCCTGATGCAATCAACATACCAACTTATCAAATGCACCCTCCATCTCGCCGACAACGCCCTTATTCTTTCCCAGCGTAACAGCGAATGGTGTGGTCATGGACCAGTACTGGAGCAGGACATAGCTATTACCAATATCTCACTGGACTTACTGGGGCAAGCCAAAAATTTTTATGCCTATGCCGCTGCATTGTACAATGGTTTTTCGGATGATGAAAAGAATGCCACAGACCATCTTATTCCAAGGCCATGGAAAAATTATGGGAGAGAGTTGAACGAAGATGATCTTGCTTTTTTGCGGGATGAAAATCAATACTTGAATTTTTTAATGCCTGAACTACCAAGAGGTGACTGGGCATTCACAATTTTGCGTCAATTCTTTTTCAGTGCCTGGCAATATGATTTGTATACAAATTTGATAAAAAGCCCGGACGCAACGATTGCAGCCATTGCTGATAAATCACTTAAAGAAGTGACTTATCATTTACGATGGAGCAGCGAATGGGTTATTCGCCTGGGCGATGGAACGGATGAAAGTCATGCCCGGATGCAAAATGCTGTTGATGATCTTTGGATGTATACCGGAGAAATGTTTGAACCTTTCATTGATGAAGCCCTGGCTCCGGACTCTGATACAAAACTTCTGCAGCAATCCTGGGTAAACCGCGTAAAAAATATTTTTGACGAAGCTAACCTGGGCATGCCTGTTAGTGGATGGATGCAAACGGGTGGAACCAGTGGCAGACATACGGAACACCTGGGATATATATTGGCAGAAATGCAATATATCCAAAGAACTTTTCCAAACGCAACCTGGTAATATTTTAAATGAACAAAACAACCCAACATACACCTGATCCGGCATTAGTAAAACAACAGATCTGGAAAATCCTGGAAGAAGTGAATGATCCGGAAGTGCCGGTATTGTCGGTTATTGACCTGGGTATTGTGCGGGATGTTGTTTTTAATGATTACCAGTACGAAGTAGTTATAACACCTACATATTCTGGTTGCCCTGCTATGGATATCATCAGCATGAACATCCGTTTAAAACTGATGGAATATGGATATAAGGATGTAAAAGTTAAACAGGTATTATCTCCTGCATGGACAACCGACTGGATGTCTGAAGCTGGCAAAGAAAAATTAAAAGCTTTTGGTATTGCGCCTCCCAATCCAAAGCAACAGGTTTGCAGTACTGCTTTATTTGCAGATGAATCGGTGCAATGTCCTCGTTGCAGTTCCTATAATACAACCCGAATCAGCGAGTTTGGCAGCACGGCCTGTAAATCACTTTACCGCTGCGAAAATTGCAAAGAGCCGTTTGATTATTTTAAATGCCACTGAGTTAATTAAAAATTTAAAATTTAAAAGTAAAAAATGGTTAAATTATGTAGCTGCAAATAGGTAGTTTTTTTTTAATTTTTAATTTTTACTTGAACCCGTCTACTTCCCGGTAAGCATTGATCAAAGCAATTTCGCCTTCTTTTCCCGGTTGTGCATTACCGTGTTCCATGCCCACAATACCCTTAAAACCTTTGTTGTAAATATGTTTGAAGATGTTTTTATAATTCATTTCCCCGGTTGTAGGTTCATTACGGCCAGGATTATCACCAACTTGTAAATATGCAATCTCTTCCCAGCATCGATCTATATTGGCAATGATGTCTCCTTCGTTTCGCTGCATATGATAAGCATCGTATAAAATCTTACATGCAGGACTGTTCACAGCTTTGCAGATCATATAAGTCTGGTGTGAATGTCGAAGGAAAAGATCAGGGTTATCACTTAAAGGTTCCAGTACCATCACTAGCCCGTGTTTATCCAGTATCTCACTGCCTTTACGCAATGCCGTTATAACGTTTGCCGTTTGCATTTCATGCGATAAACTGCGGTCATAATTTCCCGGCACAACTGTCATCCATTTTGCATTGACTCTTTTCGCAACCTCCACAGCAGTCTTGCAATCTTTGATCATTTTATCTGTCCATTCCTGTTTGCCGGTGGTTAATGTAGTTTTCCAGTGCCAGCTATCCGTGGTTATTACAAACACACCCATTCTCATATCCAGTTTTGCCAGGGTGTCTCCAATCTGTTTTTGTTGTTCAGGTGTTCGAGCCATCATCCCATTATCTTCAATACTTCTGAAACCCTGGTCGTGTGCCCATTTTATCTGGTCTTTAAAAGATTCACCTCCATGTTGGCGGAACATACCATCGTGAAATGCATAATCCAGGTTAAACTGTTTAATGTTTGATGATAAATTATTTGTGGATGATGAATGACTTGCTGTTGCAAAAGCTTGAGCACCGGTAGCTACTGCTGCTCCTGTTATTAACGAATTTTTCAAAAAGTTTCTACGTTCCATATTTTTATCTTTGAGAATAAATGTAAGGTTTTTATATAATGTGTAGATTGCTACTGATTGTTTTGTTGATTTCTTCATCCGCTAGCGGACAAACTTCGAGGTTTCAATTTACGGAAAATAAAATGGGATCGACGTTTCAGATCATTTTTTATCACGCGGATTCTGCTGAAGCGAGCCAAGTGGCCAAAGAAAGTTTTGATCTTATTGATTCATTGAATATAACTTTCAGTGATTATGATACAAATAGTGAGATAAGTCAACTGGCTGTTCATGCTGGTAAACATCCTCAAAAAATTTCACAGGCTTTGTTCGATGTAATGTTATTGTCTGTCGAAGCTAATCAAAAATCTCAAAAAACATTTTCTGTTTTTGCAGGGGCATTGACCAACTTATGGCGTAATGCAAGAAGAGAAAATAAATTTCCTGATAAGAATCTGGTCAGGAAAGCTCGGCATTTATCTTCTAAAAAATATTTCAAATTTTTTGCCCACGATTCTTCAGTGCTGGTTTTAGCAAAAGGGGCATCAATGGATTTTGGTGGCATCGTTAAAGGTTATACCGCACAAAAAGTGATTGACCATCTTCACACCAAAAATATTCACCATGCACTTGTTGATGCTGGCGGCGATATCGTTATGAGTAAACCTCCGCCAGGAAAAGAAGGCTGGTCCGTTGCTGTAAATTTACCTGGTGATGATGTAGAATTAGCGGAGCATCGATTATTATTAAGTAACAAGGCCATTGCTACCTCTGGTAACATGTATCAATTCATTCAACATGACGGTAAAAAATATTCACATATTATCAATCCAAAAACCGGGTATGGTATTACAGTGCAACGGCAGGTAACAGTCATTGCAAATGATGGCGCCACCGCTGACTGGCTTGCCACCGCATGCAGTATTTTACCCATTTCCAAAGCGTTGAAACTGGCCGAATCTGAAAATGCATCTTTGTTAATTCTTGAAATATCTGGAGGGGTTATTTCTGCACATAGATCGGCTACTTTTAACCGTTATTTTTTTTAGCATCATTACAAACTTCTATACCTTAGTTATATGAAATTATGTGTTAGCCTTATTATCTTTATAATTACATCGACATTGTCGGCGCAGGAAAATATTCCTGGCTTCAAAAAATATACACAAAACATCCCTGGTGCAACTGTATCTTTTATTATGGTTTCAATACCAGGTGGTGAATTTACAATGGGCAGTAAAACAAGTGAAGCTGGAAGAGATACTGATGAAGGTCCACAAATTGAATTTAAAATATCTCCTTTCTGGATGGGGCAGTTCGAAGTAACGCAGAATGAATTCTCAAGTTTTACCAGAGATTTGAATATTGCAGTAAACAGTGATGTGGATGCTATTACAAGACCCAGTCCTCCATATATTGATTTTTCTCCGGGAATGGGAAAGGAAGGAAAATTTCCTGCAAACAGTATGCAGCAATATGGCGCATTAATGTATTGCCACTGGCTTTATAATAAAACGGGCATTTTTTTCAGACTGCCAACGGAAGCTGAATGGGAATATGCGGCAAAGGCCGGATCTGTAACTACTTATTTTTTTGGTGATGATGAAAAGGATTTAGCTGATTTTGCATGGTATAAAAAAAACAGTGAGGGTAAATATCACGAAGCCGGTTTATTAAAACCCAATGATTGGGGTTTGTATGATATGCATGGTAATGTTGCAGAGTGGACCTTAGACCAATATGATGAAAATTATTTTGAACGAATGAAATCAGAAATAAATAATCCTGTTTTGATCCCTGATAAAAAACATCCACGAACTATTAAAGGAGGTAGCTATTTGGATGAAGCCACTGAATTAAGACCGGCTAACAGGATAAAATCGGAATTAAAATGGAATCAACGTGATCCGCAAATACCTAAAAGTAAGTGGTGGAATACGGACGCACCGTTTATTGGTTTTCGGATTGTAAGACCAGTTGAACAACCAACACCTGAAGCCATTGAATCATTTTTTAAATTACATCTTGGTAAATAATAAACCTGACTATTATGAATGAGAAAAACTCACGACGTGAATTTGTAAAAAATTCCGGCATCCTGGGCGGTGGTATTTTGGCCATGCCTATTATTTCTAAAGCTAATTTTTTTTCTAAAGAAGATAAAATTATCAAGGTAGCCGTTGTAGGTTGCGGAGGTCGTGGTACAGGGGCGGCATTGCAGGCTTTACTAAGCAAACAGAATGTAAAAGTGGTTGCACTGGCAGATGCTTTTCGCGACAGGCTGGATAGTTGTTTTAAAACTTTATCGGCAGATGATCTGTCTGACTGGGGTATGGATGGCAGTGTAAAGGATCGTGTGGATGTTCCGGAAGCAAGAAAATTTGTTGGATTTGATGCGTACCAAAAAGCCATCCCATTAGCCGATGTGGTTATACTTGCCACTCCTCCCGGTTTCAGACCTTACCATTTTGAGTCCTGCATACAACATAACAAACATGTATTTATGGAGAAGCCCGTAGCAGTAGATCCTGCGGGAATACAAAAAGTATTACAGGCGGCAGCATCAGCCAAACAAAAAAAATTAAATGTGGTGGTCGGTTTGCAACGTCGTTACCAGGATTCATACAGGGCTTTATATGAAAATAAAAACCTGGTTGGTGATATAACTTCCGCACAGGCCTGGTGGAACAATGATGGAGTTTGGGTTAAACCCCGAACATATAATCAAACAGAAATGGAATACCAGATGCGTAACTGGTATTACTTTAACTGGCTTTGTGGTGATCATATTGTAGAACAGCATATTCATAATATAGATGTGGTCAATTGGTTTAAAGGCGCCTACCCGGTAAAAGCACAAGGGCTTGGTGGCCGGCAGGTTCGTAACGGAAAAGATCATGGAGAAATTTTTGATCATCATTTTGTAGAATATCATTACGCAGATGGCACCATTCTTAACAGCCAATGCCGTCACATTCCCGGAACAATGAGTAAGGTGGATGAATTGATGATCGGTACAAAAGGAAAAATATATGGAGATGCAGCCATGATCAAAGACCCCAAGGGTAAAACTCTTTTTCAATTTGATAAAAAGAAAGACAGGAATCCATACCAGACGGAACATGACGAACTATTTGCAGCCGTTGCTAAAAACCAGTACAAATTCGCGGATGCAGAAATTGGCGCTTACAGTACATTGTCCGCAATAATGGGTAGAATGGCAACCTATTCAGGACAGGTCCTGGATGCCGAACAATTGTTGGATTCAGGTATCAGTATCATGCCAAAAGAATTTGATTTTAATGCAGCACCACCGGTAATGCCGGATAATTATGGTTACTATCCTGTTGCTGTTCCCGGTAAAACAAAATATTTATAACGTTGTAACGGTCATAACACGCAAGGGTAAATACTGTAAATTGCCATAAAACTTTTTAGCATGTCATCAGTTTTATTTGAGATACTCGAAGGGGTAGGCTGCTTAACACTCAACAGGCCAGAAAAATTAAATTCTTTTAATGGTGAAATGGCCTTGAACCTTCAAAAGATGCTGGATGATTGCCGTTCGGATGAAATACGATCTGTCTATATAACGGGTTCGGGTAAAGCATTTTCTGCCGGACAGGACATTGAGGAACTGACGGGTCCAAATCCGCCATCAACCAATAAAATATTGGCCGAACATTTTAATCCTGTGGTAATTAAAATAAAAGCCCTTGAAAAACCGGTGGTAGCTGCTGTAAATGGTGTGGCTGCTGGAGCCGGAGCCAATATTGCACTTTGTTGCGATGTGGTTGTAGCTTCAAAAAGTGCAGCCTTCATCCAGGCTTTTTCAAAAATCGGTTTGATACCAGATAGTGGGGGAACCTACTTTTTACCCCGGTTAATTGGCTGGCAAAAAGCAAGTGCCCTGATGATGCTGGGTGAAAAGGTAGGTGCCGAAGAAGCGGAAAGATTAGGAATGATCTATAAATTTTTTGAGGATGATGAATTTGCAGAAAGCTCTTTCTCCATTGCCAAAAAATTGGCACAGATGCCAACTACCGGCCTGGCTTATACGAAGAAAGCCTTACTGTCATCTTTTACCAATACGCTTGATGATCAATTAAGGTTGGAGGATCAGTTGCAACAATTGGCTTCGGAAACCCATGACTACAGGGAAGGCGTGCAGTCTTTCATAGAGAAGCGTAAGCCTGTTTTTAACGGAAAATAAATTAGTTGTGAAAAAGAAAGCAACCCGAATAGTAGATCAAATGATGGAAAAGGATTTCTTTTCACAATGGTTAGGCATTGAAAGAATGGAGGAAAGGGCTGGTTATTGCCTGTTAAAAATGGTTATCAGGGAAGAAATGTGTAATGGATTTGGGATTGCGCATGGTGGTATCGCTTATTCTTTGGCAGATAGTGCCCTGGCCTTTGCTTCAAACAGTCATGGAAAGCAAGCCGTATCTATTGAAACTTCCATATCTCATATTAAACCTCTTAAAAAAGGAGATAATATTATTGCAATTGCAGAAGAAATGAGTTGCAGCAGCCGGGTGGGCAATTACCTTGTAAGAGTTGAAAATGAAAACCAGGAGTTGGTTGCACTTTTTAATGGAGTAGTTTTTCGAAAAGATATCAATTGGAATATTGAATAACCTTGCTGGATGATATTAAAGGAATTAGATTAAATTTAGTGGAGATATCTTTTTAACCATCTAACTTTCAAAACAAGCTTATGAGAAAAATTTCATATTGGGCACGCAGGCATATTATGCTTACCCGCCTCCTGATTGGTTTGTTATATATCGTTATAAACCTGTTGGGTTTATTTTTAGGCGATTTACTATTTTCTGCAGATATTATTCTTACTATTTTATTCATTTACCTCCCTATTGGATTATTGTTTACGGGAGTATTAATTTATCCATCTAAAGAAAGAAAAAACAGTTACAAAAATTTTTATCGGCAACAAAAAACGGCAGACCTGTTGTTAGCTGTTTCTACTTTTCTTTTTATCGTTTATGGTGGCAATTCAATCAACAGAACATCTTACAACAGTTTTTCAGGTGCCTATGCCATAACATTTTCACACGCTCCTCCAACATCGGTGGCATCTACAGCTATAGCCCATCCAGATGCATCGGCTGATAAAATGATAAAAAAGCCATTATCCAAAAAAGAACTCAGGAAAAATTTAAAAAGTAAATGGAAGGAATTCAGGAAACAGTATAAAGAATCTACTAAAGGGGAGAAAGCTGCCCTGATCATACTTTCAATAATTATAGCAGTTGGCTTGGTATATTTGATGGCAGCCTTATCCTGCGGAATTGCCTGTAGCGGCTCAGAGGGTTTAGCCATTGTTGTAGGCATTTTAGGAACAGGTTTGATTATCTTTTTATTGGTACGTGTTATCCAAAGAATTAATCGTGGCCCGCGGGTGAAAACCGACCCAGTGGAGGGCACCTAATCCATTCTCAGATAAATTCGTCATTTTTGAACGAAAGTATTGGTATGTTTTATGAATTTGATGGCTTCAGGCCTGTTGTACATCCAACGTCCTTCGTTCATCACCAGGCGGTAGTAACAGGCAATGTAATTATTGGTAAAGATGTTTACATCGGGCCAGGTGCCATGCTGCGTGGCGACTGGGGTGCTATCATTATTGAGGATGGTTGCAATGTGCAGGAAAATTGTATCATTCACATGTTCCCTGGAGTTACGGTTCATTTGAAAGAATCTGCACATATTGGTCATGGGGCTGTAATTCATGGAGCTACGATTGGCAAAAATTGCCTGGTTGGTATGAATGCTGTGATCATGGATAATGTGGATTTGGGCGATGAATGTATAGTGGGTGCATTAACTTTTATAAAGCAAGGTGAGATCATTGCTGCACGTTCTGTTGTTGTCGGTAATCCTTCCAGGGTCATTAAAAAAGTGAGTGATGAAATGCTGCAATGGAAAACAGAAGGTACACGATTATACCAGCGATTACCACAAGAAATGCATTTGCATGCAAAACCCTGTGAACCATTACCGGAAGTACCAACTGACCGGCCCACACAGAAAGTGAATTATAAACCCTGGAATAAGAATTCTTAAAATTTATTAAGCATTCGTCGGAAACTTTTAATTCCTTTTAAAAGTCTTTATATTGAGGGATGCCCAGCAAGATCCGCCGCTTTACAATTAAGGTCCTGGTTGCTATCAATGTTTTTATAGCATTGCTTTTTTTGTTATCATGCCTTGCTCCTTACCTGCATCCTTCCACGTATTGGTATGTATCATTATTGGGTCTTGGATTTGCCGGTCTATTATTTTCCTTGATTCTAATGTTCTTTTTCTGGTTGATTATTCAACCGAAATATGCTTTAATTTGTCTTGTTCCATTATTGGTTGGATGGAAAAGCATCAGCGTTTTTTTTGCAGCCAACCCAATCAGTGAATATAATTTTACAAAAGATCCCAATCACATTCGGGTTGCTTCATGGAATGTTGCCAGGTTCATAGAATTAAGCCGGAATAATAATAAAGGAAGTCAAACCCGTTTGAAAATGATGGAATTACTAAAGCAACAGGACGCCGATATTGTTTGCCTGCAGGAATTTCAGACTTCAACCAAACCAGAATATTATGACAACATAGCGTACATTCAAAAGAACCTTGGGTATAAATATTTTTATTTTGATTTCAGGGAAGATGGTAACCGGTTATTTTATAGTTCAATCATTTTTTCCCGTTACCCCATTATCAGCAGTGGTGTTGTTCATTACCCGCGGCCTACGATTCCCGAAGCGCTTATACATGCTGATATTAAAGTGGGCGGTAATACAATCAGGGTTTATTCAACCCATTTTCAATCCGTTCAATTTCGGCAGGAAGATTATCAAAAGATTGATGAGATCACCCGTCAACAAGATAGCATCCTTCAAAATTCCCGTAGCATTTTTTCAAAATTAAAATGGGGTATTATCCATCGGGGTACCCAGGCTGACATAGTAAAAACTCTATTAAAAGATGCTCCATACCCCGTTGTTTTTTGTGCCGATCTGAATGATGTACCTAATTCATACGCCTATTTTACAACCAGGGGAACGATGCTGGATGCATTCCTGGAAAAAGGGATAGGAATAGGCAGAACCTTCGCTTCGCTTTCGCCCACACTGCGGATCGATTATATATTTGCATCGGATCATTTTAAGATCCACCAGTTTAACAGGGAAGTAAAAAATTATTCAGATCATTACTTGTTGGTAGCGGACATAGAACTTAAAAAATAATCGACTTCATAGTTTTTGTATTAACAATTTTAGTGGATTGATATCTCTTATTTTTGCGATTCATTTTAAAGTAAGCCTGCGGGCATAATCAGGATTTATGAGCCATCTCAAAGTTTACAATTCATTAACGAGGAAAAAAGAAATTTTTAAAAGTATAACACCCGGTCATGCCGGTATGTATGTTTGCGGTCCTACTGTTAGTGGAGAAAGTCATTTGGGTCATGCACGTCCTTATATCACGTTTGATGTTGTTTACCGTTACCTGATGCACCTTGGGTATAAAGTTCGTTATGTGCGCAACATTACAGACGCCGGCCATTTTGAAGAAGAAGGGCGGGAAGCAGAAGATAAAATTTCAAAGAAGGCTGTTCTTGAAAAACTGGAGCCTATGGAACTGGTACAAAAATACACTAACCTGTATCATTGGGCGATGGATCAATTTAATTGCCTGCCACCATCGATAGAGCCAACAGCCACCGGCCATATCGTGGAGCAAATCAATATGATTGAAACTTTAATTAATGCGGGTTATGCATATGAAAAAAAGGGGAGTGTATATTTTGATGTAAAAAAATATGCAGCAGATTATGATTATGGTAAACTGAGTGGCCGGGTGATTGAAGATATGCTGGAAACCACCAGGGAACTGGAAGGCCAGGAAGAAAAAAGGAATAGGGCTGATTTTGCACTATGGAAGGCTGCACCGGCAGAGCACATTATGCGCTGGAAAAGTCCCTGGGGGGAAGGTTTTCCCGGTTGGCATATTGAATGCTCGGCAATGGCTACAAAATATTTGGGTGCACAGTTTGATATTCATGGAGGCGGTATGGACCTGCTGTTTCCACATCATGAAAGCGAGATTGCACAAAGTACCATTTGCAATCACATTGCTCCTGTCCGTTATTGGATTCATAATAATATGATCACCCTCAACGGCCGTAAAATGGGTAAAAGCTATAACAATGTTATCCGGCTTACCGAGTTGTTTACCGGAGATCATCCCTTGCTGGAAAAGGCTTACTCGCCCATGACGGTCCGTTTCTTTATCCTTCAAACGCATTACCGGAGTACGCTTGATTTTGGCAACGATGCCTTGCTGGCTGCTGAAAAAGGCTTGAAGCGTTTACAGGAGGCACATGAATGGTTGCAGAAAATGCGCATCACTAACGATGACGGACAGCCGGAAAACGTAAACCAGGAACTGGATGAAAAAGTGATTAAGCTGTTGAACGAATTGGATGAATTTATCAATGATGATTTCAGTACGGCGAAAGTGCTGGCTAATATGTTCGAACTGGTGCCTGTAATTAATTCCATAAAAGATAAAAACATACCTGTTCAGTCTTTGCATATTACTACTTTACAAATGCTGCAACAGAAAATGAAAGTATATGTAGAAGATATCCTGGGTCTCAAAACCGAAACGTTAGCAGAAGGCGAAAAGTTAAATGGAGTGTTGCAGGTATTGATTGATTTACGTAAACAAGCCCGCGAAAAAAAGGATTGGGCCACATCAGACAAAATCCGCAACCAACTGGCTGAGATCGGTATTTTATTGAAAGATGAAAAAAACGGGGAGATGAGTTGGTCGATTGAATAGTTAAATGGGAATGGGTTAATGGAATTAGGATAGGTGTAGTTGAAAGGTTGATAAGTTTCAGAAATTGAATTTCTAAGCAGATCGTTTTTCAGGCATAAACAAAGAATTAGACTTAAACCTTTAAACCTTAAACTTTTAAACTTTAGACTTCCCATTCTCTCACACTCGCCACTAAATTAAACATGGATTATCTCATTCATCTTTTAAAAGATAAAAAACTAGCCAAAGCTCTTGCAGGCCATCCGCCATTTAAATTAAAAATCAGGAAAAATATTCCGCTAAGGCTTTGCGCATCTATCATGAGTCAGCAACTTTCCGTTAAAGTAGCTGATGTAATCTTTCGAAGATTCTTAGAACTCTATGAGGGGGAAGAGCCTACTTCACAACAAATAGTTGATACACCTTTTGAGAAGCTAAGAGGTATTGGTTTATCAAATGCCAAAGTATCATATGTGCATAATGTAGCCCGTTTCACCATGGAGCATAAAATCGACGACAAAAAGTTGAAGAAGATGAGTGATGACGATATCATCGAATTACTTATGCAAATTAAAGGAGTGGGTAAATGGACAGTAGAAATGTTATTGATGTTTACGCTGGGGCGTCCCGATATATTTGCCATTGATGATTACGGCATTCAAAGCGCTATGAAAAAGATTTATGGTTTGGAGGATGATGATAAAAAGGAATTCCGCGAAAAGCTGTTGAAAATTTCCGCTAAATGGAGTCCGTTCCGGACCTATGCCTGCATGCATTTGTGGAAATGGAAGGATGATAAACCGATACTGGGAAAGTGAGACAATTTTTATAGTACATGAATATTATTATCTCTTTCATCCGGCAATTTCTTTTTATTAAATTTTAAGTGGAACAATCTTTTTATAAAACTTATAGTCATGCCCGAAGGCCCATCCATATTAAACCTGCGAAATAAGTTGTTGCCTTTTAAGGGCAAGATTGTGAAGAATGCAGGCGGCTATGGTAAAATGCCAACAGATTGGATTAAAGGAAAAAAACTTCAGGATATACAAACCTGGGGAAAACATTTATTATTTGTTTTTACCAATGGTACGGTAAGGGTTCATTTAATGTTGTTCGGTAAAATATTAATCAATGAAAGAAGGAATGTAAACCGTTCTTTCTTCCTGGAATTTGCCAAAGGTGAAATAAATGGTTATGTTGTAAAGGCCCAGAAACTAAAAGGTAAATCTTCTGATGAATATGATTGGCGCATTGATATTATGAGTGATGAATTTGACCCTGCGTATGTAAAAACACTTTTAAAAGAAAATTCAAATAAAACGATAGATGATGTTTTAATGCATCAGAATTTATTTGCAGGTGTAGGGAACAAGATCAGGAATGAAGCCCTTTACAGGGCAGGCATTCATCCTTTAAGTAAAGTTGGGAAAATACCTGCAGCCAAGATGAATCAACTTATTAAGGAAGTAGTAAAGTATGCAAATATTTTTTATAAGAACCTGGCAACATCAGGTAAACACGATTTCTTTGAAGTTTATAAAAAGGAATATGCAGCTGATGGAAGCGAAGTGACGATGAAAGTATTACCCCGTACCAAACGTAAAATTTATTACAGTGAACACAAGCAAAAATTGTATTCATAAAAATCCTGGTACAATCATCGGCAATTTATCTCTTAACCCTTGGGTGGCATAGTTTTTTTTATCACTCCCCAAATAAGTGTTATGAAAAAAGCCATTACCTTTTTTGCGTGGAACCTGGTTCTGATGCTGGTGTTTACCTCCTGTGTTTCCAGTAAAAAGTATAATGAATCCCAGTCTGCACTCGCAGAAGCCCAACAAAAATATCGTGGCGATAGTGCCTTTTACGCCCAAAAATTTGGTGACCTTGATCAAAGTGTGAAAGAATTGGAAGACCGAAAAGCCACACTCCAGGGTCAGATTGAGTCCATGAATAATGAGATCGATAGTATAAACCGGCAGTCGGCAAGCCAGCAGGGTTTATTGAGTGAACAACAAAAAAGAATCGATTACCTGCAATCACTTATTGACCAGCAACGTAAAACAGTAAACGATTTAAAAAATACCATATCCAACGCACTTACATCCTTTAGTGCCAGTGATCTTACCGTGAGTGAAAAAAATGGCAAGGTATATGTAAGTTTATCTGAGAATTTATTGTTCCCATCCGGCAGCGCAGTTGTCAACAAGCAGGGTGTAGAAGCTCTGGGAAAATTGGCGGAAGTTTTAAATAACAGTCCTGACATTAATATTAATATAGAAGGACATACAGATACAGTACCCATTCGCGGAAGATACCAGGATAACTGGGAATTAAGTGTGGCAAGGGCAACTTCGATTGTTCGGATACTTACGAATAATTATAAACTTAACCCGGTAAGGATTATTGCCTCAGGGCATAGCCAATATGACCCGGTCGATACAAACAGTACATCTGAGGGAAGGGCGAGAAACAGGAGAACGGAAATTATTTTAATACCTAAACTGGATGAATTATACCGGTTAATAGAACAGGGAGCGGCAGACAATTCTTAACTCCATATATATCAAAAGCGCTGGTACATTCCGGCGCTTTTTTATATTGTTACCTTTTCCATTTTTTGTAACCAGGCTTCATCAATGCTTGCACCCAATCCCGGTTCAACAGGAGTTTTAACTTCTCCATTCGGTAAATAAATGATTCCTCCTTTAACAGGGTCGGCAGTAAACATTAGCGGGGTATCAAAATCACAATAATGAATATTCGGGCTGCTAAGTGAAAGATGTGCAGAAGCAGTCATGCCTAACCGGGATTCCATGAATCCACCAACCTGCATGGGCATTTCAATTTTATCTGCCTGTTCAACGATTTTTTTGGCATTATACAATCCGCCGCTCTTTCCAAGTTTAATATTGATTGAATCACAGGCTTCCAAATTTATGAGTCTTTCAGCGTCATGATGATCGCAACAGGTTTCATCGGCCATGATAGGAATAGGGCTGTTATCCTTTACTTTCTTCAACTTCATAAATTTCCAACGGGCAATGGGCTCCTCACAATGTTGTATCTTAAATTCTTCTAAAGCCTGCAAAATTTCTATAGCTGTTTTTACTTTCCATCCCTGGTTCGCATCAATGCGTAAAGGGATATCGTTACCAATAGCCAGCCTTATTTGCCTGATGCGTTCTACATCCTCTTCTTTAGATTGTCCCAGCTTTACTTTTATAGCCGTGAAACCTGCGTCTTTGTATTTTAATGCATCAGCCGCCATTTTCTCAGGTTCACCAATGCTAACGGTCATATCGGTGAATAAGGACCTGTCATTCTTTCCACCTAAAAATTCATACAACGGTAAACCCGCATATTGGGATGCAATATCATAAAGTGCCATGTCGAAGGCGCTTTTGATACTGTTGTTACCAAAGATGGTACTGTTCATGCGGCGAGAACACTCCTTAATATCAATCGGATCCTGCCCTTTTAATGCTTTTGCCAGGTACTGCCCTACAATAAAACAGGTGTCAATGCTCTCCCCGTTGATAGAGAGGTATGGACTGCATTCGCCAAAACCTGTAATGCCATTATTTGTCCTGATCACTACAATGATATTCTCTGCATTTTCAATCTTACCCAATGAAATAACAAAAGGTTCATGTAAAGGAATATACATTTTATAAATATCTACTTGTTCAATTTTTAATATTGGCATGGTGTTGAATTTGTAAAGGGCGTAAAATTATATGATCGCTGTCATTAATGCAATGAATGTTAGCATGATTTATGATTATCTATAAAAAATATTTCTATGAGATGGTTTACATATATATTATTAGTATTCACTTTCACAGGTTGCAGCAAGGACATTATAGAGTTGCCTGCTGCTACACAAACCGGTGAACATATTTTTGGATGCAAACTGGATGGCGTGTTTTGGGTGCCGGAAGGTTTTGGCATTGTGCCCACAGCACTCTTACTGGAAGCCCGTTTCATTGATGATAATATTAAAATTAATGCCCGATACTTCGCTACTTCACCAACAGAATCCGAATTCGAGATCTATTTAAAAAATGTCACTGAACCCGGCGTTTATCCATTAAATAAAAAGGTGTCAATCTATCCAAACCAGACAGAAAGTTATGCGTATCATATTAAACGCAAAATAACACCCCTGGATCAATGGGTCACAAATGCAAATTATACCGGTGTTGTACATATAACTAAAGTTGACCGGGTCAATAAGATTGTATCAGGAACTTTTGAATTCCGGGCTGAGAGTATGAGTAATCCTGGTGAATTCATTACTGTTACTGAAGGAAGATTTGATATTAAAATGATCTGATCTTAAAAAAGAATGCGTAATCCAAAATTGAATGCAAAAAGCATGGGGGCATTTTTATTTTCCAATAATAATGGTGTGGGATACTGACTGGTTAATACCCAGCTTCTACCTTCCAGGTAGAGAAAAAGGTCCCCTTTAATAGGTAATTCTCCACCCAAAGCAACATCTAAAGTTAATCGCTGAAAACGGCCTTCATTATTTGTCGGGCGAAGGGGTGGTTCATAAAGCGAAGTATCGATATTGATTTGAAAATTATTCTGCGCATTTGCCATAATTAAACCAAAACCCGCGTACCCATAAAGGTTCCAGTTATCTTCAGCATAAGCGTTTCCCTTTAAATAACGTTTATATCCAACCGAAATAGTTTTGTAATTTATTTCTACGCGATTATTAATATCAAGTTGTTGCGGCTGCGTGGCAGGTTGCCTGGCAACTGCTTTCACCTGGTTTACAAATTTTCCCGGCGAATAATAAGAAACAAAAATATAAACTGCATGCGAAGGGTAAATGTGAAAATTGGCGGTAACCGTTTGTCCAAAAGCCCAAAACTTTTGGGATGATTGGTAACTTCTTAAAACACTGGCATCTGTTGAAATACTAAACCGTTGCTGGCTATAGACAACTATACCCAGCAAAAGAATTGACATCAATGTAAAAACCTTTTTCTTCAATGGTAAAAATATTGATACCTGCAATGTTAAGAAATATAAGGACTAATAAAACCATCCATTTCTGGATGGTTTTAATTAAATAATTTACTTGTGGTTTTTACTTTTGAAATCAGTACCCTCCATTAAAATACCATAATCAGAAGGCCATTTATTTTACCAGTTTTAATTCTTTGAGTAAATGCGACGCTCCACCTAATTTATCAATGCACCAAAGAACATACCGTATATCAACGCATATTGTACGGTTAAATTCTTTATCAAATGCCAGCTTGTGGCTTAAAGCTTCATAATTACCATCAAAAGCAAGGCCTATAAGCTCACCGTTTCCATTCATTACAGGCGATCCCGAATTGCCACCCGTAATATCATTATTTGTAATAAAATTGATAACAAGATCATTTCGCTTTTTATCTATGTACTGTCCGAAATCTTTTTTCTTCAAAAGTTCAATTTCATTTTGCGGTAGATCAAACTCATAATCTCCCGGGATATATTTTTCCAATATTCCTTTAGCCGTTGTCACATAATCGTAACGCACAGCATCTTTTGGCCTGTAAGGTTCTACACTACCATAACTTACCCGCATCGTAAAAGTAGCATCGGGATACATAATCTTTTTGGGATCCATTTCCATTACACCTTTCAAATAGATTCTTCCCAATTCATTGTTGGCAGTAATAAACTGCGAATAATAAGGCGCATACTTGGTATTATAATTTTTAATGAAGGTGCTGGCTACATTAAATGCGAGATCCTGTTGCAAAATGTTTGCATCGGGATTTTTTACAAATGCATTCCATTTTGCATCTTCAAAAATGATTGTGTTTTTAAAAACTTCGCCTGCATATTTCCTATAAGTTGATTCTTCGTCAAGTTGTCCATATGCATTTCGCAAAGCTGGATAAAAGCCGGTAGGATGTTGTTCTTCCGGAACATTTTGATAATACAACATTAATGCTGATCCAAGGATATTTTGATCTGAAGCTTTATTCTCTTCTTCCAAAAAACTTTTTCTTCTGTTATCAGCGGCTTCTATTGCTTTCTTCACATCATCAGCAGATGAGCTTTGATTTACCATTGCATTTTCTAATTGTAAAAGAGTGCCGGCAAAACCGACCAGCGGTGATCCCATAATTCCTTCATTCATGTAAACGCGATTTAATGCATAAGGCTTCCATGCATCATATGCTTTGCTCCAATCATTGAAAATATTTTCGTATTCAGGCTTGCCTTTTGCCCACTTAAGAAACACATCTTCCTGTTTTTGTTTTTGCCCATATACGTCGTATTTAAGCAACTGCTTTGTTTCACCATCATAAAATTTCCAATAATTGGCAATACCTGCGTAGGGAGATGAAAGCTGTAATTTAACAGCGGGGTCATTTTTCATCTCTTCAAACATATATTTTAAACGCATATCACGAAGGTTTACCAGGGTAGGATTATTAATATCTGTAGACATTTTAATGCCATACGAAGATTCATACCGGTTAGTGCCTCCAGGGTAACCATAGATCATTGCATAGTCCCCTTCATTAACACCCTTCAGTGAAATAGGCAAAAACCATTTTGGTTTCATGGGTATATTTGTTGCTTCATAAGTGGCGGGTTGGCCTTCTTTTGACATGTATACACGGAAAACTGAAAAATCTCCGGTGTGGCGGGGCCATTCCCAGTTATCAGTATCTCCGCCAAATTTTCCAACACTTTCAGGTGGAGTTCCGACCAGCCTGACATCGGTATATCGCTGGTAAACAAAAACCATATATTGATTTCCTTTGAATAACGGACTTACTACTGCTTCAATATTCTTTTCACTGTCTGAAAACCGGTTGTTTATGTTTGCCATAACAGCCGTTTGGCGCTTGGTTCTATCCAAACCAGACAAATTTTTTAATGAATCCACTACTTCGCTTGTAACATCCTCAATACGTAAAAGAAATCGAACAGACAAACCTTGGGCAGGAATTTCTTCACTCTTGTTACGGGCATAAAAACCATCTGCCAGGTAATTTTTTTCAACGGTGCTGGCAGCTGCAATTACATTGTATCCACAATGGTGATTTGTAAATAATAAACCCTCAGGGCTTACCATTTCTCCTGTACATCCTCCTCCGAAAATCACAATAGCATCTTTCAAAGATGCTTTGTTAATACTGTAAAGTTGTTCCTTACTAAGTTTCAACCCTTTTTTCACCATATCATTATACACCTGCTGACCCAGGAGCAGCGGCAACCACATACCCTCATCAGCAAAAGATTTAAACAGGAATAAAAATGCAAAAACGATGGTCAGGAAAATTTTTTTCATGTGTTTATTTTTTGGAGATCAAAGAAGCGCTATAAAATAAAAAACTTTTTATAACTAAATCTTAAAGTGCTGAATCGTTAAGTTACAAACTTAGTTTAAAAATTGATCAGGGATAGTATTCCCTTTCAGAAGTACTTCTTCTATTGAACTTACAATATGGATAAAAGTATTAGGTTTGCACCGCGAAATTACAGCCGGTCGTATTATCAATCTGCCGTTTATTAATTACTCTTAATTTTAGAATATGTCTTTGATCGTTGTTGGCTCCATGGCATTTGATGCTATTGAAACCCCTTTTGGAAAAAATAACAGGACAATTGGGGGTGCTGCTACTTATATTTCCTGGAGTGCTTCGAATTTTACACGTCCAATAAAACAGATTTCTGTTGTGGGAGGCGATTTCCCTAAAGAAGAATTGAAAATGCTTGAGGCCCGTGGTGTAATAATGGAAGGAGTACAGGTGAAAAAGGATGAAAAATCTTTTTTTTGGAGTGGCAAGTATCATATGGACATGAATACACGCGATACCATTGAAACGCAATTAAATGTTTTGGCCGATTTTCAACCCGAATTACCAGAAAGCTATCAAAACAGCGAATACCTGATGTTGGGTAACCTTTTGCCTGCAGTACAACTCAGCGTAATCAAGCAATTGAGAACCAGGCCAAAATTAACTGTTTTGGATACCATGAATTTCTGGATGGAATCAGCATTGCCGGACCTTGAAGAAGTTTTGCAGCATGTTGATGTCTTAATGGTAAATGATAGTGAAGCCCGGCAGTTGAGTGGCCAGTATTCATTGGTAAAAGCAGCCAGGATAATTTTAAAGATGGGACCAAAATATCTGATTATTAAAAAAGGTGAGCATGGTGCTTTACTTTTTCATGAAGAACAGGTATTTGTTGCACCAGCTTTACCACTTGAAGATGTATTTGATCCTACTGGTGCGGGTGATACTTTCGCCGGTGGATTTATCGGGCATATTGCCCGTACCAATGATATCAGTTTTGAGAATATGAAATCCGGAATTATCGTTGGATCTGCAATGGCGAGTTTTTGTGTTGAGAAATTTGGCACAGACCGTTTAAAAGAGATTGGCCATAGTGATATTGAAAGAAGATTACAACAATTTAAAGAATTGGTGAATTTTGATATTGCATTGGTGTAAGCGGATCTTCGCTGATGCCAACCATTTCTTTTTAAACTGGATGAATTTTTGTTACATCCTTTTTGCTAATACTACAACGTTTTTATATTTTTTTGTAGAACCCTGAAGGTTGAAAATTTCTGTAAGAATGATATAATTACCTATTGGTAATAATTGTCCATCTTCATTAAGGCCATCCCATTTCCATGAACCTTGTTGGGCGAGAGTACCATTTCGGACAAGGTATTTTACTGGTCGGCCAACCCCGTCAAAAATGGTTACATTGGCTATATAACCAGGTTCATTTAATATGAAATTGATTAAGGTAAAATCATCAAAACCGTCATTATCCGGTGAAAATATTTTAGGGGTTACTGTAATGGACAAATCAGTTAATCCACTTTGACGAAACTGGCTGTTGATATAGGTAGGTGTTCCAAATCCTGCACTGGATGCAGCCGATTGCCAGTTATCAGATTTTTGGGATGGTGCTTCAGGATTAATACGCTCCAGGGATACCCCTTCATCATTATCCAGTAATTTCAGATGCCAGTTTCTGTCATAATTCACTTCATCAATAATTTCTCCCTGTTTATTTAACAGCAATACAAAACCATTATTATCCGGGAAAGAAGGTAAACTGGAAATTATTAAAACTGCACCAGGATATTTAACCAGGTAATTTAATTGTAAGTTTTGCAGATCGCTGGTTACAACAACATAATCTCCGGGAAAGATTAAAAAGGGTACTGGTGTGAGTTGCCTGGCAGAACTGATGGCATTGGCATTATTGCGATTGGCTATATATAATTCAGATCCATCAATAATTTTTTGGCTTCGATTATAATATTCAACAAAATCATTGGCATTGCTCCGTGGATTAAAAAGAATTTCATTGATTACTAAGTCCAGTGCCATTGCCTCTTCCGTTATTCCAACTCGGATTTCATTTTGACCAGATATCATCAGTCCATTACAATCTCTTATGTTCGTAACTGTTACCAGGTATATTTTACCGGTCTCCATTTCCTGTCTTGTTGTTAATTGAACTTTATTGAATAATGGCCCCAACAAAATTGCTTCTATAACAGTCAATCCATTATCAACACGGTAATTGGATATGGGAGCGGCCGACGAACTGTCAATTGGTTCGTCAAATTCCAATATTATCGTATACTTATCGGGGCTATAAGCTTTTTTTAATTGAGGAGATGCCAGGTCACTGACAATACCATTTACAGAATTAATGCTTCCGGGTGTGCCACCTTTACTATCTGTACTTGACTTCCAGTTCATACTTCCTGCACAGGGATTTCCGGGATCTATCATTTCAAGAGTCCATCCTCCCTCTTTTTTCAGTTCATTCTGGTACCAGTCAACCGTGTAATCTATGGCATGCATAACCAGGTTATTTTCAGTAATTAAATAAACCAGGTCACCATCATTATCGAGAGATGGAAAACTGGTTACAGATATTACAGCACCATACGCGGATAAAGCACTAACCGCACTATTAGTACAAATTATTAGCATGCTATCTGGTTGCAATAAATAAAAAGGCATGGGCCCGCTTTGACCTGATGCGTCGCTAATACGCCAACCCTGTACATTGATTGGGGAAGAGGAAACATTTTTTATTTCAATCCATTCATTGTTTGGAAGACCCACCATTGGTGCAGGGTCAGCCATAATCTCTGTGATCAGCACATGATATCGGCCGGGAGTTTGTGCCTTAATAAAAAAAGGCATAATCATTAATAGCACGCAAGTAAGCAACCGGTTCATACTAACAATTTAATAAAACAGTGTGAATTCCAGGAAATAAAAAAGGGTTTCACATATTTTATTTGGGGGATAAGGTCTGCGGATATATTTTTGCTTACATGCTAAAGATTTACAAATACACAACGAAACATGTCCTTATTAAGGAAGGTTAATTATGTATTTTATTAAAATTTACTGATGCCTTCCAAATGGGAGGTTTTTTTTTACCTCATAAAACAAAATACAATGAAAGTTGCAGTGGTAGGGGCTACCGGATTAGTGGGCACAAAAATGTTGCAGGTTTTGGAAGAACGGAATTTTCCGGTTACCGAAATCATACCGGTGGCTTCTGAAAGATCAATTGGTAAAAAAATAAATTTTAAGGGTAAAGAATATTCCATCGTAAGCATGAATGATGCTATAGCTTCCAAACCTTCGGTGGCATTGTTTTCTGCAGGAGGCAATACCTCACTTCAATGGGCCCCGGCATTTGCCGCTGCCGGAATAACGGTGATTGACAATTCTTCAGCCTGGAGAATGGATCCATCAAAGCCACTGATTGTACCTGAGATTAATGCGGGAATTCTGACAGAGAATGACAAACTGATTGCAAATCCTAATTGTTCTACCATACAAATGGTAGTTGCCCTTAACCCCCTCCATAAAAAATACAAAATCAGGCGGGTTGTTGTATCTACTTACCAAAGTGTAACCGGAACAGGGAAGGAGGCCGTAGACCAATTGATGGGTGAAAGAAATAAAGCCACAGGTGGATTGACACATTACCCAATGGCTTATAAATATCCAATTGATTTGAATGTTATTCCACAAATCGATGTGTTTATGGATAATGGGTATACAAAAGAAGAAATGAAAATGGTTAATGAAACCCGGAAGATATTGCAGGATGATTCTATCAGTATAACGGCGACCACTGTTCGTATTCCGGTAATGGGAGGTCACAGTGAATCAGTAAATGTTGAATTTGAGAATGATTTTGATCTGGAAGAATTAAAGCAGATTCTTTTACAATCTGACGGAGTTAAAGTGGTTGATGATCCCGCCAGCCAACTATATCCCATGCCGATGGATGCCCATGAAAAGGATGAAGTTTTTGTAGGCAGAATCCGCCGGGATGAGTCACAACCAAACACCTTAAATATGTGGATTGTAAGTGATAATTTACGGAAAGGTGCAGCTACTAATGCTGTGCAAATTGCTGAATATCTTCAGGCTAATGGCTTATTGAAATAAATTATAAATAGTTTAAGCAGACCGTATCTCTTCAAATTCACCGGTCTTCTTATTTTTTCTAACGTTATCCCAATTAAAATAACGGCCGTTCATAGCCACGTAAACGCCATGTGGTAAACTTTGTACAAAAGCCAATGCACTACCCAAATTAAAAAGTCCGTCAGAGCTGCCAAATTTATAGGGGATCATGGCGCCTGTTAAAACAATGGTTTTATTTTTCAATTTGGTGGCAAGTACTTTTGCTGTATCTGCCATGGTATCGGTTCCATGTGTAATGATAATCTTATTTTCATCAGCTGTTTTGCAATGTTCCGCAATCAAATTCCTGTCACTGTCCTTCATTTCCAGGCTATCTATCATCATTAGGGTTCGGATATCTACATCAAGTTTGCAACGGCCCAACTTAAATAACTCAGGTAAATGGGTGTCTTTAAAATAAAGTTCACCAGTTATTTCATTATATTCTTTGTCAAATGTGCCCCCGGTAACGAATATGCGTATGGCCATGATTTTTTTTTGGCTTCAAAAATATGTATTGTCAGGATAAACCATTTTACCTATCTCAGTCGACTAATATTATTCATTATGAGCTATAGCCCTGTTCAAAAATTTTACGAGTGGTTGTAACACATCAAAAGCATGAAGTGATTTCTTTAGCAGGTCGTTACTGGTTATTTCTTCATCACTTAAATTGCAAATTGCCAGCCAGCTTTTAAATTTCAGGTATTCTGCGGCAGGATTATCTTTTTCAAAACCCCTGGGAACATTTACCAGTTTTATTCCTGCTTCTTCATTATAAAGGCCACCATAAACCTGTTTAAATTTATTATGAAGAATGATGCTTTCAAATTCTTCCAGGCAATAATCAATTTCCTGCCTGATGTTTTTAATGATGGCCGGTTCGGGCATCCAAACTCCGCCACCAACAAAACTTTTACCGGGTTCCAGGTGAAAATAGTAACCGGCAAAACCGGATTTTTTACCTCCCCGATCCATACTGGCACCAAAGTTTGTTTTATAAGGTTGTTTATTATTTGAAAACCGAACATCCCTGTTAATCCGGAACAGGCATTTTTTTGCGGAAAGCCCGGTAATGTCTGCGTCTTTCAGACTATGTTTATCAATCAACACTTGTATAAATTTTTCCATGTCGCCCCGTGCATCTTCATACTCCTGGCGATGTTCATCAAACCATGATTTATTATTATGATTTGCAAGCTTTTTAAGAAATTGAAGAGTTTTAGGCTGAATCATTTTTTGACAAAATAAAAAAACCTGCAATCGATTTTTTAGGCGATTGCAGGAGCAAATATAATTTTATTAAAGGGCTAAATGCGACTCCAGTTTTCACCGCTTTTAATCCTGTACATAGTCATTTCGCTTACACCGTATTTTTCAGCCAACTGCTTAATAGTTAATTTACGGGTCTTACTATTCAGGGTATCTTTAATTTTTTTTACCTGGGTGGCATTCAATTTCAATCCTGCTGTGCGACTTGCCTGAACCTTTTTATAAGCAATCTTTGCCGGACTTTTCTGTTGGTGTTCTATCATTTCTTCCAACGTTGCCCAGCGTATATTTTTTATCTTATTATCTGTTTTGTCATGATTAGTATGAATCACGTATTTGTATTTAGGCGATGGTTTTTTCAAAAATAACTTAGCCATTTCCCGGTGAATATAAAGAGTGCCTTTATTACCCGGGCGATGCAGGTTCAAAGTACGATACCCCGTAGTAAGAGATCCGTTCAATAGTTTACCATCTTTGAATACATCAGTTTTATAACTTGCGATGCGACCCATATTTGAAAGCGCATACTTGTTTCTCAACTGTTTCCAGCCGGAGAACTGTAAAGGCTTCCACTCTTCGCCAGCTAATTTTTTGATCATAACAGTAATATTTATATTTTTTAGTTCCTGGAATGATGCGGGTAATGAAGTTGATCCTGAATATTACCCAGTCGGTCATGCGATTTATTTCTAAGTTACATAATTACCCTAATGTATCAATTTATTTTTTAACCATTCTCAGGAAATCTGATTCAGAAATTATTTTTACACTTCCGGTTTTTTTTGCTTTTTCCAATTTGCTGCCTGCTTCTTCCCCGGCAACCAGGTAACTTAACTTACTGCTAACCCCAGATACGATTTTGCCACCATGCTGTTCAACCAGGCTTTCAGCTTCGCTTCTTTTAAGATTTGATAAAGTGCCCGTAAACAAGAACGTTAGTCCCTGCAAATTCCCATCTGTAACATGCGTTTTCTTTTCATTTTGTAACGATAAACCTAAATCTTCTAATTCTTTCAACATTTGAATATTGTCTTTATTATCAAAAAACTGGAAAATACTGCTTGCAACCTTGGGTCCTATATCTTCAAATGCCTGTAATTTTTCTATAGTAAATTCTTTAAAATCAAGTAAGTGATTTACTTCATGCGCAAGCACTTTTGCCGTGGTTTCACCAACATGACGAATGCCTAATGCAAAGATCAGGCGATTGAGTGGTTGAGATTTTGATATTTCAATAGCTGATTTTAATTTATCAATAGATTTGGTGCCAAATCCTTCAAGAACACTTAGCTTTTCATAATTCAACCTGTATATAGAAGGTATTGTTTGAAGCAGGCCGAGTGCATAAAATTTACGAATATTGGCATCACCCAAACCGCGGATATCCATCGCATTTTTGCTGACAAAATGAATTATTCTTTCCAGCACCTGGGCCTCACAGTTGATATTAGTGCAGCGCCATGCCGCTTCTTCTTCGGGTTTATATAATTCATCTTTGCAAACCGGGCAATGGGTGGGAAAGATGATAGGTTGCTCTTCCCCCGTCCTTAACTCTGTCAATGGTTTAACTATATATGGAATTACATCACCTGCTCTTTCTACTAACACGGTATCGCCTATGCGCAAATCTTTTTCCCTGATCACATCTGCGTTAAATAAGGACACTGAAGTAATGGTAATTCCACCAATGGGTGCCGGCTCTATTTTAGCAACCGGTGTAATGGAGCCTGTTCTGCCAACCTGGAATTCCACTTTCAATAATTTACTGGTTGCTTGCCTTGCTTTAAATTTAAATGCTATGGCCCAGCGTGGATGATGTGCTGTCATACCCAAAGTATCCTGTAGTTCAACATCGTTTACTTTTATAACCATTCCATCTATTTCATACGGCAATTCATCTCGTGTTTTCTCAAATTCAATGCAATAATCAATAACACCTTTAATACCGCTAAATACTTTTTTCTCGTTTATGGGTATGCGAAACCCATTGGCGTACAACAGATCTAAGGAGGATGAATGATGCAGCAATTCTTCAGGTTCCGGGGCGCCTTCTGTTGTGGTAAAATAACTGACATTGTATAAGAAAACTTCCAGGTTACGCCGCCTGACTTCTGACGGATCCTTTATTCTTAATGTTCCTGATGCCGCATTGCGGGGATTGGCGAGGGGTGCAAATCCCTGTTCCATTAACTGTTCATTGTAATTTTTAAAATTGTTTTTGTTGATTAATACCTCACCCCTGATCTCTATCATTTCAATACCTTTTGCCGAAAAATTTGCAGATAAAGGAATGCTTCTTATCTGCCGGATATTTGGTGTAATATTATCACCTGTAATTCCGTTTCCCCGGGTGATTCCTCTTACCAGGAGGTCATTTTCATAAACCAATGAAATGCTTGCACCATCAAATTTGGGTTCCACGCAGTATACTACTTCCTTTTTCCCGGCCAGTTCCCTGGCCTTACGATCAAAATCAAGCAAAGCGTCAGCGTTATACGAATTATCAAGTGAAAGCATAGGGACCAGGTGCTGTTGTGAAGGAAAATCCTTTGTTAGTGAACCAGCTACCCTTTGGGTAGGAGAATCGGGAATTATCAAACCTGGATTTTCTTTTTCCAGTTGTTGCAGGGCTTTAAACAAAAGATCGAATTCATAATCCGTAATAAGTGGGTCGCTGATTAAGTAATAACGGTATTCATGAAAACGAATAATGGCTATTAATTTTTGGATGGCCAGTTTATCCGTTTCATACTTTCCAAGATGCTTTAAATATTGAGTGGTGATCTGTTGTAATTCTTTTATCTGCGAGGTAGCATACATATTGAAATAAAATATGCGGCTAAGTTAGTTTAAACCGAATATTTTTTTTTCGAATCAATGTGTTTATAGTACATATTTGTATCTTCAGATTAATTTTGAACTAACGATTTGTTTAATTGCCATTTATGAGAAAAGCTTTTTTATGGTGCATCAGCATGTTGATAATACTTTGCAGTGATGCGCAACTACTTACCTGGACTCCTTTATTCCCGGTAGAAGATGATGCAACAACCTCTGTTGTGATTAATATGGATGCTTCAAAAGGAAATCGCGGTTTATTTGATCACACGCCCAGTAGTGATGTGTACGTACATACAGGTGTTATCACAAATAAAAGTACCAGTGCCAATGACTGGAAATATGTAAAATTCAACCAGAACTTTAATCAACCCAATCCAGCTTTAAATGCCACATATTTGGGAAATAATCAATGGCGATTTACCATAACCGGTAGTTTGCGAAGCTATTATGGCATAACTGATGCCACAGAAAATATACAGAAGATTGCCATCCTTTTTAGAAGTGGAAATGGTTCTAAGAAACAGGCAAATACGGATGGCAGTGATATGTATATACCAATTTATACTTCATCCATAGCCGTTCGGATTACTGAGCCACCTCTTCAACCTACATATAAACCAATACCCGAGCCCATTCAAAAACTTTCCGGCGATAATATCAACATTGCTGCAGTGGCAAATAAATCCGCTTCATTGAAGTTATTTGTTAATGGAGTAATGATCCGTTCAAATACAAATTCAACAAGTATAGCAGATAATTATGTATTGACTCAAACAGGCAATACCAGGATTATTGCAGAAGCAGATGATGGGGTAGCAATAAGCAGGGATACGATTGATTTTTTTGTGGCTCCGGGAATAAATATCGCCCCCTTACCCGTAGGGGTTAAACAAGGGATTAATTATGAAGCTGGAAATACCGCTGTTACTCTTGTGCTGTTTGCGCCTTTGAAAAACAGGGTCAGTATTATAGGTGATTTGCCTGGAAGTAACTGGGTAGAACAGCCACAATACCAAATGAACAAAACGGCTGATGGAAAAATCTGGTGGTTGCGCATTACCGGTTTAACACCAGGTACTGAATATAGTTTTCAATATCTGGTTGATGGCACTCTAAAAATCGCTGATCCTTATGTGGAAAAGGTACTTGATAACTACAATAATAATGACCAGAATATTTCGCCTTCTACTTATCCGGGACTTAAACCCTTTCCCACGGGTTTGACAAGCGGAATCGTGGGCATATTGCAAACAGCACCACCTGCGTATAACTGGAAAGTGAATAATTTCAACAGACCTGATAAAAGAAGTCTTGTTATTTATGAATTGCTATTGCGGGATTTTGTGGAAGCACACGATTGGAAGACACTGAAAGATTCCTTGAATTATTTGAAGAATTTAGGAATTAATGCTATTGAATTGATGCCTTTTAATGAGTTTGAAGGAAATAACAGTTGGGGCTATAATCCGGATTTTTATTTTGCACCTGATAAATATTATGGTCCTAAAAATTCACTGAAAGAATTTATTGACAGTTGTCATAGCAAAGGGATTGCAGTAATCATGGATATAGCATTGAATCATTCTTTTGGTCTTTCCCCGATGGTTCAGCTATATTTTGATAATGCTAATAACCGCCCTTCCCCTGATAATCCCTGGTTTAATCCAGTTACCAAACATGCTTTTAATGTTGGTTATGATATGAACCACGAAAGTCTTGATACCCGTTATTTTACAAGTAGGGTTGTTGAACACTGGCTGAAAGAATATAAAATTGATGGTTTCCGATTTGACCTTTCAAAAGGATTTACTCAAACGGCTACCTGTGATAATAACGGTAATAATTGTAATGTAAATGCGTGGTCAAATTATGATGCAGGCCGAGTTGCTATATGGAAACGTTATTTTGACACGGTTCAATCTAAATCATCCGATGCATACGTAATACTTGAACATTTTGCCACTAACTCTGAGGAAAAGGAATTGGCTGATTATGGTATGCTTTTCTGGGGCAATCATAATCATAATTTCTCCCAGGCTACCATGGGATTTTCACAAGATTGGAATTTTGAAGGAGGAATATTTACTCAAAGAGGATGGACTAAGCCGCACCTGATTACCTATATGGAAAGTCATGATGAAGAGCGTATCATGTATAAAAATCTGCAATTTGGTAATTCTTCCGGCAGTTATAATATTAAGGATCTGAATACAGCTCTTCGCAGAACTGAAATGTCAGCTACATTTTTATTAAGTATCCCCGGACCAAAAATGATCTGGCAGTTTGGTGAATTAGGATACGATTATTCCATCAATCATTGTCCTAATGGGACAGTTAATAATAATTGCCGGCTTGATCCCAAACCCATACGATGGGATTATCTGCAGATAACGCCACGTAAACGATTACACGATATTTATGCAAGCGTCTTAAAATTGAGGGTACATCCTCAATACAAGGCTGCATTTATGAGTGACAAGGTTACTTACAGTTTGGGTAATGCAGTGAAATGGATTAAATTAACAACGGATACCAGCAACCTTTTATTGGTGGGAAATTTTGGGGTTACAGCAGCTGATGCAACCATCACTTTTCAAAATCCGGGTACCTGGTATAATTACCTGGATGCCACTACTTTTACAGCTACCGGTAATGCACAAACTATTTCATTGCAGCCGGGGCAATATCATCTTTTCTTAAACAGGAATGTGGTGAATGCGGTAACAACCCCTGTGAGTAACCTGCCTTCATCTTCATCCCTGTTGCAATTGATGGCTTCACCCAATCCCGTACAAAATTTGATGAATATCCGGTTAACTATGCCTGAAACAGGTACCGCAAATCTTTCCCTACTGAATTTGTATGGACAGAAAATAAGGGAAGTAAAAAATGGGTTTTTAATTAAGGGCCAGCATAGTTTCGAATTACAAAGTCAACATTATCCTCCTGGAACTTATTTTCTTCAACTTCAAACAAAAAATGCGACTTCAACTATTAAAATAATTCTTCAATAAATCAGAACCACTGCTATGGATAAAATAATGAATCTAAAAACGGCTGAAGTTGAAAAAAGCAGCCACCTGGATTATTTCAATATTGCAATTTCAGTAGACTGTGTCATTTTCGGGTATGATAAAAAGGAACTGGAAATATTGCTGATAAAGTCGGATCTCAAGGAGTTTGAAGGAATGTGGTCTTTGTTGGGCGATTTAATTAAGCCAAATGAAGATATTGAAAGTGCACCTTACCGCGTATTAAAAGAACGAACGGGACTTGAAGATGTTTACCTGGAACAGGTGCATACATTCGGATCGTTAAACAGGCATCCATCAGGACGCGTAATTACTACTGCATATTATTCGCTGATAGATATTAACCACCATAAGCTTCAGCTAACTCATAATGAAGTGCATTGGCATAAGGTGGGCGATATTAAAAAATTAGCATTTGACCATAAATTAATTTTGGATACCTGCCTGCAAAGGCTGCGGCAACAAGTAATGGAAAAGCCAGTAATATTTAATCTTTTACCTGAAAAATTTTCGCTTCGTGAGTTGCAGGATCTTTACCAGGCCATATTGGGCATCCAACTTGACAGGCGAAATTTTAGAAAAAAAATAGCTTTAAAAGAATGGTTGGTTGATTTGGATGAAATGGAAGATAACGTTCCTCATCGCCCGGGAAAATTATATAAAGTAAAGTTGGATCTTAAACCTAAATCAGCAAAAAAGAAAAAGAAACTTATTGCTTTTGTAAGTTGACCCCTCAAACAATTCAAACGAGTTGTGCAGCATAATATTAGAATATTCACTCTTTTTAAAATAACCATTAGGGATAATAAATTTCTTTGATATTCAAAAAATAATTATAATTGTGTTAAAAATACACATTAAAGTAATCTTCTTCATTTTCTAACGAATTGATTAATTGCTATGCCAATCAACAAACTGCTCAGGGCATGTATACTGCCTGCTCTTTTATGCTGCTTTTTCTCCATGTATGCTCAGGATAAAACAATTACCGGAAAAATTACCGATATCGACGGTAACGCAGTTTCAAGTGCCACCGTTACCTTGAAAAATTCCACAAACGGAACAACTACATTATCCGATGGTACTTTTAGTTTAACTGTACCAGCAACTGCCACAACATTGGTTATATCATCTATTGGATATCTGCAGCAGGAAGTGGATATTTCAAATGTTTCCAATATTGCAATTACTCTAGGAATCAGTAATTCCACTATGGATGAGGTGGTAGTGGTTGCCTATGGTACTCGGCGCAAGGGTGATTTAACCGGTGCGGTTACCTCTATTACTCCTGAAAATTTTCAGAAGGGACAGATTGCATCTTCTGAACAATTGCTGGTGGGTAAAGTTGCCGGTTTGCAAATTACCAGTGGCGGTGGAAGCGCGGGAGGCGGAAGTAAGATCCGAATTCGTGGTGGAGCATCTTTAAATGCCAGTAATGAACCGTTAATTGTTGTTGATGGAATTCCCGTGGAAAGCAACGGTATTTCAGGTTCAGGTAATTTATTAAGCACAATTAATCCCAATGATATTGAGTCAATGAGTGTTTTAAAGGATGCCTCTGCTACAGCACTATATGGTTCAAGAGCTTCAAATGGTGTAATCATCATCACCACAAAAAAAGGTACCCGTGGAAAAGTGAAATTTAATTTCAATACACAATTTTCAATGGGTGAAGTTCCTGAATTTGTAGATGTACTGACTGGCGATGAGATCAGGCAACTTATAAATGATGATGCAGCTGCAACCGGGGTCAATACCTATAAGAATTTATTAGGTACGGCCAATACCAATTGGCAGGATGAGATCTATCAAAAAGCATATGGAACTGATAATAATATTAGTGCCAGTGGCAGTATTGGCATGGTGCCTTTTCGTGCATCCATTGGTTATAATGACCAGGATGGGGTTTTAAAAACCAATAATTTTAAAAGGACAACGGGTGCTTTAAACCTGAATCCGAAATTCTTCAATGATCACCTGGCGGTGAATGTTGCTTTAAAATTAAGTCAGACAAAACATCGTTGGGCAAACGAAGGTGCTGTTGGAAATGCTGTAACATTCGATCCTACAAAACCTGTATACGAATCAAATAAATATGGCGGCTATTACGAATGGTTGCAAACCGGTTCCAATAACCTACCTATTGATTTATCTAACAGAAATCCATTGGCATTGCTCGAATTGAGAGATAACTCTTCAAGAGTGAATCGTTTTATCGGTAATGTACAACTGGATTATAAATTACATTTCTTTCCTGATCTGCATGTATTATTAAATGTAGGTGTTGATAATGCAAATGGGAAAGGTGATGATCTCATAGATTCAGTTGCGGCCACAAATTATAAAACAAGAGGCCTTTTTACTCACTACGCCCAGGTTAAGGAAAATACACTGGTTGATGTTTCGTTGTTTTATGACAAAAATCTGTCTTCAATAAATTCTAAATTAGATTTATTGGTAGGTCATAGTTATCAGGATTTTGTAACCAAGGTCTATAACTTTGAACAATATGGAAGGGACAGGCAGGTGATTCCCACTTCTATTCCAAATTTTGCATGGGACAAACCTCAGTACAGGTTAGAATCTTATTTTGGGAGAGCCAATATTAATATAGCACAAAAATATTTGTTGACTGCAACTTTGAGAAGAGATGCAAGTAGTAAATTCTCACCCGAAAACAGGGTTGGTTATTTCCCTTCCCTGGCATTTGCCTGGAGGTTGAAAGACGAATTCTTTAAAACTTCAAGGGCAGTTACCGATTTGAAACTTCGTTTAGGCTGGGGTGTAACAGGACAGCAGGATGGTATTGGATATTATTCCTACCTGCCCAGGTATACGCTTAGCGGCCCTGCTGCACAATACCAGTTCGGAAATAATTTTTATAATTTCATCCGGCCTGAAGGCTATGATCCCAGCATCAAATGGGAAACTACAACCACCCAAAACATAGGTTTTGACTTTGCCTTTATTCAAAATCGTATAAGTGGTGCTATAGATGTTTATCAAAAGAAAACAGAAGACTTGTTGAGTGATGTTCCGGTAGCTCCCGGGGCTAATTTCGTAAACCGCATCGTTACGAATGTTGGTAATGTTGAAAATAAAGGAATAGAAATTTCTTTGAACACCGTGCCGGTTCGTAATGAGAACCTGACATGGGATTTCGGGGTAAATTTCACCTATAATGAAACAGATATCACCAATTTATTAAAAAATGAAGATCCTAATTTCAGGGGTATCCCGGTAAGCTTTATCAGTGGTGGTACAGGAAATACCATCGGAATATTTGCCATTAATTCTGCACCTTATACTTTCGATGTATTTAAGCAGGTTTATGATCCTGTTACTGGACGTCCTATAGAAGGTTTATATGAAGATATTAACCGCGATGGTCAGGTAGATGAACAAGACCGTTATTTTTATAAAAAACCAGCACCCGATTTCCTATTAGGTGCCAGTACCCAGGTAACCTATAAAAACATCAGCCTGGGTGCCGCTGCTCACGGAATGATCGGCAATTACCAGTACAATAACTATTTTTCAAATAATGGTGTTATCAGGGCGGTTAAAAACCCGATCAATTTTATTGGTAATGCAAGTCGTAATTACCTGGAAAGTGGAATCAGTAATAATCAATACATTTCGGACTACTATATAGAAAACGCTTCCTTCTTTCGGATTGATAATATCAACCTGGGCTATAATGTAGGACAAATATTAAAAGGTGCAGCTATGATGCGGATTAGTGCCAGCATTCAGAATGTGGCCGTATTTACCAAATACCAGGGATTGGATCCGGAGATTTCTTCAGATGCTGGTATTGATAATAATATTTATCCCCGTCCGCGTACCTATGCTATTGGTTTCAATGTAGATTTCTAATTTATTAACATTTAAATGAGCACTAATAAAAAGTTGAATATTAACTGCAATAATTAATGGCGAAACGTAGTCGATGATACAAAAACAAAAAATAAAAATTACCATCATCAATTACATGTGACAAATAAAAAAAATAATATAAACACATGAAAAGTAGAACCATAAAAAATTTCTTTATAGCAGGGATTGCAACTCTTTCTATTGCTTCCTGTGCAAAAAAACTGGATTTATACCCGGTTAATGATTTAACACCGGCAACCACTTTTTCAACGCCTGCAGGGTATAAAGGTGTATTAGCAAAAATATATGGTGGATTATCAAGCACTGGTAATACAGGTCCCGCCGGATCATCGGATATCCAGGGTTTGGATGAAGGTTCACAATCACCTTTTATCCGGGGGTTTTTTAATCACCAGGAATTACCAACAGATGAAGCCGTGGTTTCATGGAACGACCAGACAATTCAGAATTTTCACAACTTCAGGTGGACTAGTTCAGATCCTTTTATTCTGGGTATGTATGCAAGGCCGATTTATAATATCACTGTTATTAATGAATATCTGCGAGAAGCTACGGATGCAAAACTTGCTGAAAGAAGTATCTCGGGTGCTGATGCTGCCGCCATTAAAACGTCTACTGCAGAAGTTCGTTTTTTACGTGCCTTTAATTATTGGGTGATGATGGACCTATTTGGAAAATCAACCTTCATCACAGAAGAGAATCTTATTGGTACCGATTTGCCGAAACAAATTGAAAGAGCTGAATTGTTCAATTACATAGAACAGGAGTTGAAAGCAATTGAAACTGAATTAGCAGCACCACGCAGTATGGAGTATGGTCGGGTAGACCAGGGATCAGCATGGGCACTTTTAGCCAGGATTTATTTAAATGCAGGGGTATATACCGGAACTCCAAAATATTCGGAAGCCATCACATATGCTAAAAAAGTCATTGACGCGGGTTATACACTTTCTGACAATTATGAAGAATTATTTATGGCAGATAATCATAAGCATGCTAACGAATTGATTTTCGCAATTACGAACGATGGTTTACGAACCCAATCTTTTGGGAATACTACTTTTTTTGTACATGCTGCCGCGGGTGATGACCATAATGAATTTGGAGTTGGTGGCGGTTGGTACGGCTATCGTGCAACCAGTGCCTTGGGATTAAAATTTGAGGATAGAACTGGCGCAACGGATCGCAGGGCATTATTTACAACATCAAAGTATGGTGCAAGTGATGCTCAAATGCAAATAAATGATGTAACGGTGTTTGACAACGGTTTGCATGTAAATAAGTATAAAAATATTCGTAGTGATGGCGGCCCGGTTTCAGATGTAAACCGAGAATTTTCGGATGTGGATTTCCCGGTATTTCGTTTGCCTGAAATGTACCTGATTTACGCTGAAGCCGTATTAAGAGGAGGTTCCGGGGGAGACGCTGCAAGCGCATTGGAATATATGAATCGCATCCGATTCAGAGCTTATGGAAACAGTTATGGTCCAGGTAATGTCGGACGTATAAATAATTCCAGTGATCTCACGCTTCAATTAGTGTTGGATGAAAGAGCCAGGGAGTTATACTGGGAGGGTCATCGGCGTACAGACCTTATCAGGTATGACCAATTAACTACAGGCACTTACCTGTGGCCATGGAAAGGCGGTGTTTCATCGGGGACAGCAGTAGAACCAAAGTATAAATTATATCCTATTCCTTCTGCTAACCTGTCTGCTAATCCTAACCTGACTCAAAATCAAGGCTATTAATTTAAAAAAGATTATTATGAAATACATCTCTAAATATATTCTACTCGCTACCGTACTGGTTACCGGTTTATGGTCATGCGAAAAAGATGAAAATAAAATCTTCTTTGAAGGAGGTACTCCACCAGTATTAACTTCATCTGTTTCTGGTGTTATTCCAATGTCTTTCGCTACCAGTGATGAAGAAGCCGTAATATTTTCATGGACAAATCCTGATTACCGGTTCACTACTGGGGTGAGTTCCCAGGATGTAAATTATCAACTTGAAATTGACCGTGCAGGTGCAAACTTTGCCAGTGCAAGTAAACAAACAGTTTCTATAAAAAGCGATCTGCAATTAAGATTAACACAAACTCAGTTAAATGACTACCTGTTAAACCAATTAACTTTAACGCCTGATACGCCAGCTGATATTGAAGTGAGACTAAAAGCTAATTTGGGAGCCAGTGCTGCAACACTTTTATCGAATGTGTTGCGTTTTTCTGTTACCCCTTATAGTATTCCACCAAAAGTTGCGCCGCCATCATCTGGAACACTTTATATTACCGGTAGTGCTACCCCTGCAAGTTGGCAGTGTGCTTGCGGTGAACCGGAATTACTTACCCAAAAATTCAACCAGATATCACCTACAGTTTATGAACTGCCTTCTATTACACTAACTGGTGGAGGATCTTACTTATTTCTTCCTGTATATGGTAGCTGGTCTGCAAAATATGGTTATGTAGGTGCTAATAATGCAAACAATGTTGATGGAGACGATTTTAAAGCTGAAGGTGGAGATA
>JACCYQ010000176.1 GCA_013696395.1 Chitinophagaceae bacterium | reverse complement strand
TTACCAGTTTAAAAGGATATTTATCCTGGTCAATTGCGTCAAGTACAGATTTAGTATTATCTGTAGAACCGTCATTGATTACAACAACTTCAAAATCTGTAAAGGTTTGTTTAGCAAGACTATTGAGTGTATTTAAAATTTTTTCCCCTCTGTTATAGGTAGGTATAACTATACTTAATTTAACCATTGATCTGTATTGAACTCTCTTTTAGCGTTGCATTTAAGTTTTCTATCTTCTTTTTATAATCAGCACTTACACCAGCTAAAATTTCGGAAAAACTATAACATTTATGACCCAGCATATTTGCATAAATGGAAATGGTGCTGAAATTAAAATACATTGTCAAATTTTTTGCTACCATAATCAGTTCTTCCAATACAATTTCATCCGGTAACTGAACGAAATTAATATCGTAACAAGATAAAACATCGCTGATCCTTTTTCTTTCTTCAGGAGGTTGTGCAGGATGAAACCTATAATAAATAGAATCTTCATTTTTTGTAAAAGACAAGGCAATGAATTTCCTCATTCCAATTAAAAAAGATTCCATATCGATTAAGCCTGAGATAATAATTCCATCGAACACAATTATTCTTGCTTTGTCAAATTCCTTGTATGCAATATTATCTGATGAGAAAACATCTTTTAATACCACCTTATTTCTAAAGCCAGGGAAGGCTTTCGGTGTTACGGCATAAACTTTATCATAATCAGGGCGGTAAAAATATCGCCTGCGGATCCTATTTCTATACCCAAGAAGGTCCCAAAAGGAAGGCCGTTTCCGGGAATATTTTTTATCGAAAAAATCCATTGTGTTATATGCTGCCCCTCCTTCTTCTAAAATAGAAAATCCTGTACAGAAAGGATGATTTACCATCAGTTCAGTGTTTCTTGCCATGTTGTGGTTTACGTAGCAATAAAATTTTTCACCTCCTGTAATCTTATCTATAAAACGGTCAAATTCATTTAATACTTTCCAGGATTTAAATATATTACGTGTTTGAGGAACGGGGTTTACTATATGTGGATAGATGAATTCAACATGTTTCAAATCTATATCCTTTATTCCGGCACCCCGCATTGTTAATATAATAACATCCTCATGGGGTATATTTTCGTGAGCAATAACTGCTTTTGCAGAAAGTGTGGTAATGTGGCTATTTATTACAAAAAGGTATTTCATATATCAAATACAAAATGAAAATTATTTCAATTACAAATGCGTATTACAAAACAGCTGCAGAAAGGTTGATTTACTTTATCAAACACTTGCAGGGTCATGTCGCTTTTTATGAAACATGGAGCCAAAAACCAGCAAGGCTAAAAAGCCCACTTGAATTAAAATTTTAACGGTAAAGTCCATTTTTACACAAGCAAGCGCAACAAATAAACAAAATAGAATAAACACCATCCAAAGCGTTGGATTTAATTTAGCCTTGTTGTGCATTTTAAAATGCCTGAAAGTAAAGCCCGCTAGTGCCATATATAATATACTGATGAAAGTATTTACAGCTGCAGCATTTATTCCAAAAATTGGTATAAATATCAGGTTCAGAATAATGTTAATGATCCCTGCCACAAATGTGATACGCCAGAGAATATTTGTTTTTTCAAAATAAAAAACCACCTGGTTACAACCAATATAAATGGGCTTAAAACTATAACTCATTATTAGGATGACGAGTATATAGGTGATATCTAAAAGCTCTTTATTCCTAATCAGGAGCGGAAGCCATTGCGGAATCCAGATTGATAAAGAAAAGCATGTAAAGAGCATGAATGACTGGAAGAAAAAAATGACATTCTCATATTCACGCCATTTGTTTTTTTTTATTAATTCTATAAGGTTAGGTCCAATTGCCTGGTTCATGGCCAGTGTAATGGTGTTCATATATGCCCCAAAATTATAAGCCAGGCTATAAAGACCAATTTGGGCTGTACTGACATTCAGCCTTTCCATAACTACCCTGTCTGAACTGTTTAACAAATAACTGCCATAAGCATGGGGAATAACCGGCAAAGAAATTTTTAATGCTCTTTTTATCAGTCTTCTTTTAAAATTAAAAATCGGCGTTAATTTCCAATGTTTATATACCGGAATAAAAAAGAGGATACCACTTATTATGTGTGTAATAAATTCTGATGTTATCCACCCCATATACCCCATTCGCAATTCTGCAATAAAATAATAATTAAGTGCCATTGCGACCAAACCAGCAAATAAAGACCTGGTTGCTATAGGTAATGCTTTATGATTTAACCGATAATACGTACTTGCCAGCATATCCGATACACCAAACATCAATAAAGGAAAGATCTTCATCCCTATAATGGCCCACCTGTGAGGGTATGCTTCTACCGGTAAAGTATAATAAATAATTACAGCAACAATTGCAAAATATACAAAGGACCATAACCAAAGAAAACCATAAACCTGCCGCCAAAACCATTTGTATTGGTTGGGGTGATGGTAAAAGGAATTTGTAACAACAACAAGAAAGCCCAGTAAATGAAAGGCGCTTAGGGCGCCAATGTAGGCACTTAATACGCCAATAATACCATAATCAACGCCAGTTAAATAGGGCGTGATTAATGGCAGAACAAAGAATGATGCTAACTTGGGTAATTGAGGTAAAATTCCATAGATGGCGGAATTTTTTAAAAGCTTTTTATACATCTATACTGTTACTGCGCCTACCAGTGATTAGGGTTACTTCAAGAGGGATTTGCGGCTTTTGGAATAATGATCTACGTTTTCACTTTGTTTAGCAATCACTACTTTCATTGCATTGCCAACTTCTTTATATCTCATTTCAGTAAAATAAGCAAAAACGGCACAGAATACATTCGCACCGACTATTGCAATAAAGATTTAACTGTCGGAGAAAGTTGAGGGTAGCTTTGATAAATCAAATCAATAAGTGAATAATGAAGCAGGTAAAAAGTGAAAGAATAGTCAGCTAAAATTTTATTTTTAAAAAAAAAGCAGATGTTTTAAGTTCAGTTTGCTGACAGTAGAAAATTAGGAAAATTAATTCTGTCCCTAAAATCGCTGCAAATACTAAATCATATTCTATGTATTCGAAACCTTGAAACTTATTGAACATTGCTCGGCCCAAACCTAATGCTGCCAAAAAAATAGCAAAATAAAAAAGACTTTATTTGCTTTAACGTGTGTTGAATATTATGCAACATTAACGTCATCACTACACCTAGGAACCAAACCATTGTTAGACCATTTCCTCTTCCGTTTATCAGATTATAAATAGGAACAATAAGAAAAAGAAAAAAGATTAATACCCCCACATTTTGCATTCAAATAAATGTTGGTGGTTGAAAAGATGGAAATGCATTAAAGTAACTATTTGCATGGCCAACAAGTACCATTTGTGCTGAAATCCAACGAATAAGATCAAGTGTAAAGGTTGTTTTCGAAGAGAATTTAATCAAAGACATGTTTAAAAAATCCTATCTGCTAAAGTAAAAAATTAAATTGCTGTCCATCCGCCATCTACCATAAGGTTATGGCCTGTAATAAACGAAGCTTCATCAGACAATAAGAACGTAACCGCAGGTGCAATTTCCTCCGGCCTGCCCATTCTTTTTAAAGGAGATTTATTTTCATATCTCGCAATAAATGAAGGATGTTGATTATCCCAGATCCCCCCAGGTGAAACACAATTCACTCTTATGTTATCCCGGCCATAGTAGGAGGCGAGATATCGGGTAAAATTAATAAGTCCCCCTTTGATAGCCGCATAAGCTGCAGGGGACGTTCCGCCATAACCTTCATAAATAGTAAAATCATTTCCTACAACACCATAAATGGAAGCAATATTTACGATTGATCCCTTTCGCTGCAATTTCATTTGGAGTAAAACTTTCTGACACATCATAAACACGCTGTTTAACTGCATATCTACATTCTGTTTCCAGGAATCCAGTGGTATGTCTTCAAATTTTACAGCCCAGTCCTTCGTCCTGGGATATGCATTATTTACCAGTCCATCTATCCTGCCGTATTTTTCAATTACTGCATTTATTAAAAATTCTACTGAATTTTCAGAAGTAATGTCACATTGAACCTTTCCTTCCTCAAGGTTTGTTTCTATATTGATCTCGGCATTTATTACAATTGCCCCATTGTCTTTTAAGTAATTCACCATTGGCTTACCCAACAAACCACTTCCACCAGAAACTATGATTACTTTATCTTTTACTCTTTTGCAAGACATATTTTTAATATTTCGTAAGCTTCGGATACCGAATTAAAAGAAGCTTTTTGATTTAAAATATTCTTTGTAAAAAAACGCATCTGATCATTATAAGTGTCACTGATAAGTTGATTCGTTTCAAAAATCAAACTTCCATTCCAGTAAGCTGCATTCTTTAACAAATCAACATGGAGTGTGCCGTCATCACAAACAATTTCCATTGAACGTTTTGGATCCCGCCTGAAATAATTTAAAACAATATTGATATTATACTGATCAAACCGGAGTACATAATTGGCATAGTCAATGGCCGTGATTTCCAGTGAAGACGAAGAACTTAATGTACATCTTACGTTCTTGGGTTTTCCAAACAGCCAATAAGCATAATCGAATTCATGAATGAGATCAATATGGACACCTCCACCCATTTCCTTATTGGCACTATAAACTTCTCTGAAATTTTGCCCGGGTCGCCAGTCTGGAAGATAAGATCCACAGTAAATATTTACTTCATTGATTCTTTTACCTTTTATAAATGTTTTTGCAAATTTCAGACATTCCAGAAACCTAAGGTTACAGGCAACATAGGTTATAATGTTTTTTTCCGCAATTGTGTTTAACAAAGCTTCTCCTTCCAGGTCTTCAAATAAAGGCTTTTCTATGAACAGCGGAAGGTTTAAATGAAGTAAACCTGCTATCGTTTCTTTATGTTTAAAAGTTGGATTGGAGATTATGACGAAATCTATTCCAAGGTTCTTAATTCTGTCTGGTTCATAAATATTAACTATCCCACTTAGCTCAATAGCCGGGACAGTATATCGCAAAGCAAATAATTCTACATGCGGATCTAATTCTTGCAGAGCAGCAACATGCTTTTTTGCAATTGAACCTAAACCAATTATTAGCACTTTCATCAAAGCTCGAAATCTAATTTATCATTTGCCAATAAAAAAGACATGAAGTCGAAATCAATTGCATGGTCAAGGTCAAAACACGTATGAGGCACTTCATATACAATTGATCTTTCTGTAATAGCTGACTGGAGATTATCTTCAAAAAATGACCGGCGAAAAAAATAAAACGAGGCATTCATGTCGTAAACTTTGGGTGCTGATTGCCGACTTAAAAATGATCCTTTTTTACTTAAGCCAAAATACCCATTCTCCGTTTTTTCCACCATGTTGAAATACGGATTTCTGTTTGCCGGGCTCACAGAAAAAATATTATAAGCTTCCGGTTTGGCCAAAAGCAACTCATATGCATTATTGAGATCGGTTAAATTTCTGAAGGGAGATGTAACATCCAAATCAAGAACAATGTCATACTGCTGCTGATTTTTAATTTCACTGTAAAGAAGTATATCTTTTATAACATCAATTTTACCTGCTTTATCTGTTGCGAGATTTGCCGGTCTTGTATAACTGGCATCAATATCAAAATCAAAGCTGTTAACAACTGCTTTTATTTCTTCAATATCTGTTGATAAAACGATACCTGATCCAAAAGTATCTTTAAAATGTTGTGCTAATTGAAGTGTATAAAAAATTAAAGGCTTGCCATTTATTGGTTTTATATTTTTTCCGGGGATACCTTTTGAACCGCCCCTTGCGCAAATCGTAGTCAGGATTTCCATCTTATATCTTTATATGCTTTATATCTTCCTGTGCTTGTTTATAATCTTCGGGTTTACCAATATCCAGCCAGTAACCTGTAATAGGATAAGTGATCAGTTTTTTATTGGCTGCTAATATCGCTTCCATCAAATCGGTGATATCAAAATATTCACCCGCTGGTATCATTTCAAGTACTTCCTTTTTCAAAAAATAAATGCCTGCATTAGAATAGTAAGTGTACCGCGGCTTTTCTTTTAAAGAAGTAGCCAGGTTTTTTCCATCCACTTCCAGTACTGCATACGGCACATCTACATGATAAGAGGTTGCCGCTACAGCCATATCGGCCCCCGCTTCTTTAAACGTGGTATAAAAATCTGCAAAATCAATATTGGTCAGCAGGTCGCTATTCATTACCAGGATATCATCATGATTAAATTCATCGACCAGCAAAATGGAACCGATGGTACCAAGTGGTATATCTTCCCGAACATATTTTATCCTTGCTTTTTTTGATGAACCATCCTCAAAATAAGCTTCCAGTTGTTCGCCCAGGTAATTGATGCTGAGGTTGATATTTTTAATTCCGACTTGGAGCAGGCGATCTATATTGTGTTCGATGATGGGTTTGTCACCTACTTTCAATAAAGGCTTTGGCGTGTGAGCCGTTAATGGCAATAATCTTTTTCCTTTACCACCTGCCATCAACACCGCATCGGCAGGAATGATGGTGTGCTGCAGGCGGAAATTGAGAATATCTATAATCACTCCATCTTCGTCAAGTATAGGAATGATCTTAAAGTTTCTTTTTTTATATTCTTCCAGTTCTGCGAGTGTATAATTATTGCGGGTAATAGAAACCGGGTTCTTTTGAATAAAAGCCAATATAGGATCTTCGAAACCCAGGTTCCGGATAAAGCCGCGGCGCAGGTCACCATCGGTTAAAGAACCGATCAGTTTATTTTGATTATCTACCACAAACAGAATGGCATCGGATGCCAGTTTATCCAGTTTTGACAGGGCTGCCCTTACCGGTTCGTTTTCAAAAATGATATGATCATTTAACAAGCTCATAGGTGTTAAACTTCTTGCGTTGATAGTTTCAAATATTTTTTGATTTGGTTGATCATTTTTTCCGCCGCATGGCTATCACCGTAAGGATGTTGCAAGGCAGGTACCAGTTTGTCTTTTAAAGCATAAACGGCATCTACCATTTTATTTTCTTCTATACCAATGTTGATGATGTTTTCAGTCATCAGTCTGCCTGCCTGCCTGTGGCCCAGGTTTATCACCCATTTGGGAAAGTATGAGGCTTCTACAAACCCGCTGGAGGTATTACCCAGCAGCATGGCGCAGTGTTCCATAGCGCTCAGGTAACCCAATATGCCCAGGTTTTCGAATGCAAATATAGCCGGGTTGTTTTTAGAAAGTATTTCAAATTGTTGCCTGACCACAGTGCCCATAGTATCGGCGTTGGGCATGGTGATCAACACCTGGAATTGAGATGTTAATTTATCCAGTGCAGTGCAAAGTTCACGGGCATAGGTTTCATTTTTTTCAAAGGAAATCGTTTCCGGATGAAAAGTGGTCAGCAGGGTTGGTTTGTTGAGATCAACACCAAACTGAGTAAGAAATTCATCTTTGTTCAGCAGTTGGAGTGAGCTTAAGTTATCTATGCTTAAAGCCCCGGTATTAAAAACGTTTTCTTTATTTCCGGTTAAATCAATTATTCTTTGGCGGTATTGCTCACAACCAGCGAAGTGAAGGGTTGACATATGCGTTAGGCTATGACGAAACACATTGTCCATAGCGCCCATGGTAGTCTCACCACCATGGATATGCGCTACCGGAATGGAAAAAGGTATGGCGGCGGCAACGGCGGCAAACATTTCGTAGCGGTCGCCCAGGCAAATGATCAAATCGGTTTCCAGCTCCTTCCAAACATTTGCAAACTGCTCCAGTGTCCGGGCCATGGAAGTGGCCACCGTTGCAGGCGACTGGCCATCCAGTACAAAGGGCAATGTCCTGGTTATTTCAAAACCATCTGACAGGATAGCATCGATGGTATGGCCAAAAGCGGGTGAAGTATGCGTACCAAATGCCACCAACTGCAATTTAATGTCTGCATCTTTTTGCAGCAGTTGCAACAACGGCCGGTAGATGCCATAGTC
>JACCYQ010000160.1 GCA_013696395.1 Chitinophagaceae bacterium | reverse complement strand
GTTGAACAATTGTAGTTTATCTATTTTCAAATTAAAAATTGATAAGTGTTTTGATGTCAGCCTAATTCCAAATTTCTAATTCCAGAACTTATCAACTATTCAACCATTTAACATCTCTCTAAACCCTGTAGGTCACTCCTTCAATGGCCAGTTCTGTATTGGGAAATACTTCGCAGGCTTCGGACTCAAATTCTTCCAGTGTATTATACCTGGAACTGAAATGTCCGATAAGCAGTTTTTTTACATTAGCTTTTAATGCAATGGTTGCAGCCTGTTTGGTGGTTGAATGAAATCTTTCTTCGGCCCTGTCACGCAGGTGATCAAGATAGGTTGTTTCATGATAGATCAAATCGGCATCGCGGATATGTTCAATGATGTTTTCATCATATTTGGTATCGGCACAAAAGGCATAGACTTTTCCTTTGGGAGCAGGATCAGTAAGCCATTCATTTTTTATCAATTCGCCTTTATCCGTCTCAAAGTCTTCTCCGTTACGGATGTTCTCATAAAAATGGTAAGGGATGCTGTTTTGTTTCAATCTTTCAGCTACCAGCTTACGTGGTTTTCTTTTTTCCTTCACCACAAAACCATAACATTCTATGCGATGGTTGGTACGAAATGTTTTTACCTGGTACTTGTCATTTTCAACCAGCACACCTTCGCCGGTGATGGTGTGAAAATGGATAGGGTAGCAGAGTTTTGTATTGGCTACATTCAATTGTAACTGTATAATTTGTTGCAATGGCGCCGGGCCGTAAACATGCATTTCCTGCTGGTGGCCCAGCAGGCCGAAAGTATTGATCAAACCAACTAATCCGAAATAATGATCACCATGTAAATGGGAAATGAAAATATGACTGATCTTACTTCGCCTGATCTTGTAATTGATCATTTGAATCTGGGTGCCTTCCCCACAATCAATCAGGAAAACAGTGCTATCTAGCGTAATTACCTGGCTGGTGGGATGTCTGTCAAATGCGGGAACGGCTGAATTATTGCCAAGAATGGTAACTGCTAGCATGCTTAAATTTTACATATCAGGTTTAAAGTTGAGTGTAATGTAAGGCTAAAGACCCTGATATAGGTTGATATGCTGCCTTAACTGAATTTTTTCAACACAGATCGTACTTTTGGAACATAGGATTCACCAAAAAGATTTACATGCACCAGCAGCGGATACAGATTACAGATTTCCCATTGTTGTTTATGATTTTTAGGAAGCGGGTAAAAGTAATGATATGATTCATAAAAGGCCGGGTCAAAGCCGCCAAATAAAGTTGTCATGGCTAAATCCATGTGGCGGTTTCCAAAATAAACAGCTGGGTCTATCAATACAGGATTTTGTCTTTCATCAAACAATAGATTTCCCCGCCATAGATCGCCATGTAACAATGCAGGCTGTTCATCATCAAAAATATCCGGCAACGCAATTAAAAGTTTTTTAAATAAAGATGAATGGTGACTCGTCAGCAAACCTTTCTTTATAGCCAAATCTATTTGCGGTTTGAGGCGATGTTCTACAAAAAAATTTATCCAGCCTTCATCCCAGGAATTATCCTGTGGAAGGGAGCCGATATAATTGTCTTCCTCAAAACCAAATTGTAGATTAGTTACCTGGTGTAAACCGGCCAGCTGTTCCCCCAGTTTCTTCCATGAATCCCGGTTGGGTTTTGATTCGTTTATCCATTCCAGGATAAGCACCTGGTTTTCATTAACCTGCTGAAAGCCCAACACCTCAGGTATGTTTATAATACCTTGTTTCTGAAGAAATGCCAGTCCTGTTTTTTCTGCCTTTAACATGCCGGGGAATGCATCGGCGTTATTGTACTTCACCAATAAAGAACGGTTATTCCTTGCCGTTACCCGGTAGCATGTATTGATACAACCACCAGATATTTTTTCAAATGCTACCCGTTCCTCGTTGGTAATCCCCGTCTTATTAAAAAAAGATTTGATGATCTGGCGCAGATGGTCAGGAAGATCATGATCAAAATTTAAGATCATATAATAAATTTAAAGATCATCGCCCTGCATTAATTCTCTTTCAATTTCTTCCATCAGTACAATGTCCCCGGCTTCACTGGTCGTAGGTGTAACATTCATCATTTCCAGCAGGTTTAAATTATCCAGGAAATTTTCGAGTTTGTCACCTAATGCGCACACTACCAATGAACAACCTGCCTCATAAAACTTTTGCTGAATCTTAACTAACAATTCTGCGGTCTGATTGTCTATATGTTGAACTTCTTCAAGATTTAAAATAATATTGGGTACGTCATTTTGCAGGTATGGAATTAGTGTATCATTGATGTTATCTGACATATCAGCAGTTAATGAAGGGTCAGTAACCGTGATGACATGAAATTTTTCTTTGGTATCTATTTTGACCTGCATACAACTAAGTATATCGTAATTCCGTTTATAAGGAGGTAAATGGGTTCTAATTTAAATTTGTTATTATTGTATCACCAGCAATTATACTTAAAAAATGGATAATAATTTTTCAACACAGGTAAAGGAGATCATTTCTTTCAGCAGGGAAGAGGCGTTAAGATTAGGGAATGATTTTATTGGCACTGAACATCTGTTACTTGGGCTAATACGTGAGGGGGATAATACGGCCATTCGTATTTTGAAAAGCTTTAACGTTGACCTCTATGAATTGCGTAAGGAAATAGAACTTGCAGTAAAAGATAAAACGGGGAAAAACATCGCCAATATTAATAGCCTGCCATTAACAAAGCAGGCAGAAAAAGTAATTCGTGTAACCGTTCTGGAAGCCAAAGCGCTGAAAAGCCCAACGGTGGAAACAGAACATTTAATGCTTTCAATATTGAAAAATAAAGAGAATATTGCTACACAGATCCTCAATCAATTTGATGTGGATTACGACCTGTTCCGTAATGAACTGGGTGTTGTTAAATCAAACGATATCCGTTCCGAATACAATGAAGAAAATGAAGACGATTTTGAAGATGAAAAAAAATATTCGCAATCAAAATCCCGCCAGGGTGGCGCTGCCAAAAGCAAGACCCCGGTCCTGGATAATTTTGGTCGCGATATTACCAGGTTAGCCGAGATGGGCTCACTGGACCCTATAATAGGTCGTGAAGTTGAAATTGAAAGGGTATCCCAGATTTTATCCCGGCGTAAAAAGAATAACCCGATACTGATCGGAGAACCTGGTGTAGGTAAAACTGCTATCGTAGAAGGCCTCGCATTGCGTATTATTCAGCGGAATGTAAGCCGCGTATTGTTTGATAAAAGAGTAGTCTCACTTGACCTCGCTGCTCTTGTGGCTGGTACCAAGTATCGCGGGCAATTTGAAGAAAGGATGAAAGCGATTATGAATGAACTGGAGAAAAACCGTGATGTCATTCTTTTTATTGATGAAATACATACTATAGTGGGCGCCGGGGGTGCCAGCGGCTCACTGGATGCCAGCAATATTTTCAAACCAGCGCTGGCCCGTGGCGAACTGCAATGCATTGGTGCCTCAACACTGGATGAATACCGGATGTATATAGAAAAAGATGGTGCACTCGACCGGCGTTTTCAAAAAGTAATGATAGAACCACCTTCTGTTGAAGAAACCATCCTGATACTGAATAATATCAAATCCAAATACGAAGATTATCACAGTGTAAATTATAATGATGAAGCTATTGATGCCTGTGTGAAATTAAGTGACCGGTACATCACGGACAGGCTATTGCCGGACAAAGCCATTGATGTAATGGATGAAGTGGGAGCAAGGGTGCATTTAAAGAATATTAATGTTCCGGAGAACATTGTTGAACTCGAAAAAAAGATTGAAGATGTTAAGAATGAAAAGAATAAAGTAGTCAAGAGTCAGAAATTTGAAGAAGCGGCATCACTCAGGGATACTGAAAAAAGATTGGGCGAAGAATTGGATAAGGCTAAATTGGAATGGGAGGAGGAAAGCAAACACAAACGCTATCCTATAGGTGAAGACGAGATCGCAGAAGTTGTGAGTATGATGACGGGAATTCCGGTTAAGCGAATGGTGCAGGCTGAAACGGAAAAATTGCGTCGCATGGCGGATGATATGAAGGAAGTTGTAGTGGGGCAGGAAGAAGCTATTTCCAAAGTGGTAAAAGCTATTCAGCGTAACAGGGTAGGTTTGAAAGATCCTAAAAAACCGATCGGTACGTTTATTTTCCTTGGACCAACAGGTGTGGGTAAAACAGAACTTGCCAGGTCACTGGCCCGTTATATGTTCGATTCGGAAGATTCACTGATCCGGATTGATATGAGTGAGTATATGGAAAAATTTACGGTGAGCAGGTTAATAGGTGCCCCTCCCGGATATGTTGGATATGAAGAAGGCGGCCAGCTAACGGAAAGGGTTAGACGTAAACCATACAGTGTTATATTGCTGGATGAAATTGAAAAAGCACACCCGGATATTTATAATATTCTATTACAGGTTTTGGATGACGGGCAATTAACGGATGGCCTTGGAAGAAAAGTTGATTTCAAAAATACAATGATCATCATGACATCGAATATCGGTGCCCGTCAGTTAAAGGATTTTGGTGCCGGTGTTGGTTTTGCCACACAATCACGTGCGGATCATGAAGATGAAGCTAATAAAGCGGTCATTGAAAAAGCATTGAAGCGTACTTTCTCCCCGGAATTTTTGAACAGGATTGATGATGTGGTCATCTTTAATTCATTATCAAAAAATCATATTTTCCAGATTATCGATATCCTGATGGTAGGTGTGCTGAAACGTTTGGCTATACTGGGTTTCAGTCTGGAACTGACACCGGAGGCTAAGGAATTCATCTCAGAAAAGGGATACGACCAGCAATTTGGTGCAAGACCTTTACATCGGGCCATTCAGAAATACCTGGAAGATCCTTTAGCCGAAGAGATCCTTAGTATGCATATTAAAGAGGGTGATGTGCTGATCGCGGAATTGGATAAAGAAAAAGAGTTATTAAGATTTACTTTTAAGAACCGTGTAGAGGAAAAATCAAAAGCGAAGTAATTGAGATGTTTTGAGTTTGATGTTTTGAATTTAGAATTAAGGGCTTATTATAATTTCGAAACTTTCAAATAATTATAAAAGAGGAATGCATGTATGTGTTCCTCTTTTTTATTGACTATGATTAAAGCAAGCAATACTTTTTTAAAAAAATTATGTTGAACGTTGATGAACGATTGTTTAAGGGTTTAAGGGTTTAAAAGGTTTAGGGTTTAATAATGGGAGAATATTGTTGAACGATAGTTGAACAGTTGCTAAATGATGCTGATTCTTATTTAACCAGTCATTTTTTTTCATCATCTTGTTTTTTATGGTTAAAACGCTAAACACGAAACTCCAAACGTTACACTTTAATCGAATTTCTTCATCTTTGCATCGGCAATGAAAAGGATTATTATTACCATCGATGGCTGGTCTTCCTGCGGTAAGAGCACGCTGGCCAAACAACTGGCCAGGGAACTGAATTACGTATATGTTGACAGCGGTGCCATGTACCGCGCCATTACCCTTTATTTTTTACGTAATCACGTGGATTGGACCAAAACCAAACAAGTGGTTGATGCTTTAAAAGATATTCATCTCGAATTTATTTATAATCCCCAATCAGCCCAGAGCGAAATATATCTCAATGATGAAAATGTAGAGTACGTTATCCGGGACCTGGTGGTAGCTGAAAAAGTAAGCGAGATTGCCACTATTAAAGAAGTAAGGGAATACGCGGTTGCTCAACAGCATAAAATGGGTAAACGAAAAGGAATTGTAATGGATGGGCGCGATATAGGAACTGTCGTTTTCCCGGATGCAGAATTAAAAATTTATATGACAGCTGACAGTGCCGTTCGTGTTCAAAGGCGTTTCAAAGAATTGTTTGAAAAGAATCCCAATATCACCATTGAAGAAGTGAAAGCCAATTTGGAAATGCGGGATTATATTGACTCTAATCGTGAGATAAGTCCATTGCGTAAGGCTGATGATGCGCTTGAACTGGATAATACCCATATCAGCCCGGCGCAGCAACTCCATAAAGCTTTAGGTTGGGTACTAAGCCGGACAACTCAACCTCAAAAATTGTAGAATATATTACCAAAAACATTTTTATTCAAAAATCTTTATCAGATCGCTTCATATTTTAGAATGGGATAAATAATTCATTTTTCAGAATCAGACCTGATTTCAAGTTTCACCTACCTTTTTATATCTAATAATATCATATTGAATGATTTGATGGCATAAAGTTTTTAGCAACTTTAACAATCTCCTATTCCTATCTGAAGAGTAACCACTGTACTCATGATTCGAATGGCTTCATTTTGAAGTTATTCCTCTCTTTTTATTAACAGCTCAAACAAAATAAAATTTATGAAAAGGTTTTTACTCTTCAGCAGTATACTGCTTACAGTTTCTTTTACGAATAATTTAATGGCCCAGGGACAAGGAGGTGGCGGAGGAAATTCCGGACCTACCAGCGCCTGCGATATTTATGATATCCTGGTGCAGAATATCAGTGTAGCAGGCCCACAGGAACCTGGAACCTGTACAGTAACATTTGACCTGGCCTTCAGTTTGAAAATCAATAATGGAAGCAAGCACATTTTTTTGCAAACCTATATTGAATCAGTTACCCAGAATGGTTTGGCTGTAAATAATCCACACCCTTATCCTGATTATTTTGATTGTGAGAACGGAACGACAGGAGAAAAAAGTCCACCCAATGCCAGTGAAGCCGGAAATCCGCTGACCAATATTGGCATTAATTTACAGGGTGCTGTTCCGCAATTTGAACCTTATGTTCCGGATCCCACTTTGGCTATAGTAGGTCAAACTGCCACAACGGAAATTACAGAGGTGACCTTAGCAAATGGCGATACCCGTTTTCTGATCACCGGTCTGGAAGTAGTACTTCCTTATGAATGCGGATCAGGTACCCAGTATGTATTTGCCACAGATATTTTTGCTTCGCAAACACCCAAGGCTAATAAATTACATTGTGTTAGTTGTGGAATCAGAACACTGGGTGGTGTAATAGATATTACAGGCGTTGTTAATTGCGAGATGATCATGGCAACTTTCACCAATAATTCTGCAACAGAGGTTGAAGTTATGTATGAATTTTATGCGGATAATGGTAATGGTGTTTTTGCAACCGAAAATACCGAGGATGTATTGATCACTTCAGGAACGCTGGATATTGAAGGCGGTGCATCTGTAATGATTGAACCATATAATATTACCATGACCGATCCGGCGCTGGTGGGCAGGGATGTATTTGTAGTCGTTAGTATCGGAGGCGCCCGCCGGGCGGAAATGATGCCAATAATTGAATGTATTCCATTACCGGTTAGTTTCGGCTCATTTAATGCACAGCGTAACCGATCAAATGTTTTATTAACATGGGAAACGGAAACGGAACAAAATTCAAGAGGTTTTGAATTGCAGCGTGAATTAGGCGATAATAAATGGCAATCATTAGCATTTATTCCGAGTAAGGCCGAAAGCGGTAACAGTACAAGTGTGATCAATTATGATCATACTGATCTTAATACACATCGTGGCATATCCAATTACCGGATCCGCCAGGTTGATTTCGATGGCCAGATGATGATCAGTCCCGTCAGGTCAGTACGCGGTGATGGTCAACCCAATGGCACTTTAATCTTCCCTAATCCAAGCACTAATGGACAGGTGAGTGTAATATTTGAATCAGTCAGGGATCGCATGGATTTGGACCTGGTGGATATGGCAGGAAGAGTGATGAGACAATGGAACAATTATGCGGATAACAGTTTACAGATCAGTGATCTTCAGCCGGGGATGTACAACCTCAGGATCATCAACCGTAAAACAGGTGTGGTAAGTAATGAAAAAATTGT
>JACCYQ010000152.1 GCA_013696395.1 Chitinophagaceae bacterium | reverse complement strand
GCACTGTAAAAAATTCTTCCATTAATTACTTCATTATTCCTATTGATATCAAATGCATACCAGTTTGGTTTATTTCCGTCGGAGTTGGCTACGATGAACGTTTTTTCACCTGGAAAAAATGCAATGCCATTGGGTCGGCTAAGGGTGTCCGTTACCAAAATAACTTCTCCTGACACATTCACTTTGAAAACGCCCTGGAAGGGAATTTCCTTTAACGGATCATTCATGCCCTTTTCAAGACCATAAGGTGGATCTGTAAAAAATAATTCTCCCTTGCTATTGAACACGGCATCATTGGGACTGTTCAAATTTTTATTCTGCCAGCTATCAGCAATAGTTATAAATTTAGGTAATGGATTATTTATTGGTGCCTCCATCCTCGCCATTCTCCTGTCACCATGCTGGCAAAGCACCAGGTTATTTTTATTATCAAGTATTAATCCATTGCTACCGGTTTCACCTCCTCGCTTTTCTGACCCGGTATAACCAGCAGGTTTAAGGTATAATTCCGCACCTTTCTTCTCTGTCCATTTATATATCGCATTACGTGGTATGTCTGAGAACAAAAGGATGTTATTCTTTTCAATCCATAGCGGTCCTTCACTCCAGTCAAAACCTTCTGCAATAATTTCTGCTTTTGCATTGGGAGATATGATTTCATTAATCGATTCATCTAATCGTTCAATGTTTCCAATAGTTGGAAAAATTTTCTGTGCCCTGCAGGAAGCCATTATCAGTAGCAAAATAAATAGCACTTTATACATCTTTGTTTCTATTTTATTTGAACTAAAATTGTAAAGAGACTTACGTGTTGCAGTAAGATAGCCTAAAACAACCGTTTACACCCGGTTTATGACGATCATGAACGGATTAATAAAATTAGCGTCTCTTATTGATCACGCCCCTGGACAACAAGGCCTTTTGCCAGCAATTAGGATGATAGTCGTCATTCACCCCTGGCTATATTAATTAAAAAGACAGCAAACATATGCAGGTATGAGATCATTTAATCGCCATTAAAATGAACCAAAAAAGCCACTCATTGAATGGCTTTAATAGTAAGGTGTGGATTTTCCCTGTTTCTTAAGTTGTCAGGAAATTTCAATCACCGTCCAGTTATTAATGCGGCGGTTCCAGACTATGGCGTAATCCCTGCCGTGAAAAAGTTTATATGTCCTGGCATTGCTGCTGTTGCCAAACCGAAGCCATCCGTAATCATATACTTCATATTTAAAAACAAAAGGCTGGTTGGTCTTTAATGGCGCCTGTGAAAACCGTCTTCCATCATCAGAAAGGTATACGGTCATGTTATTATTATTGTATAAGGATAAATGTATCCAGCTTGCATCATTTGAAGCTGACGAAGGTCTTTGTTGCGGCTGTGGATCAGGCACCCGGTTCCTGGTAACAGGCTCATTGGTTATACCCCTGGCATTGTTCCATCCTTTGGCAATGGCATCCAACCTGTTCGCTTTTGCCGGGTGAGAGGCATTACCGCCCGGAGATGCGATCTGAGACATGGCTGCTTTGGCCTCTTCCAAACTGGCTCCCATTTTAGCCATGGCATAACCCGAGAAAAAATCTGCTTCAAGCTCTTTGGGTTGTGTGCTACCAGAGCCACTGACCATATGATTATAGTAATGATGTCCCATCTCGTGCGCTAATACACTTATCGATGCCCATTTAGTACCTGCATAATGGTCAAGCCTTTCCAAAAAATTATTATCGTAAACAATATAACGCTGGTTGCGAATGATGGTGGCATATGCGTTATTGATCCCATTTTGTTCCCTTACCTGGAAATTTTCCTGCCAGTTGATACGGTTGGATATATTATTGATATAACCACCAGCTTCATATACTGAAGCGAAGTTGGAACGTAAGGAATTTGGAGGAATGATAATACCGCATTGGTTGGTATGTTGTGCTGTGGCTGTTATACCTGCGGTAAATAAAAAAAGAAAGGGTAAAAGTTTCTTCATGGATATTGAATTTTATATTAAGATAGTTTGACGGTAAAATGGTTAAAGGTTTAGTGTCAATTTGTTAAGAAAATTGTAGCATTTAGCAGTCTTTAAGCAAATATTAAAATACGTGAACTGGTAAATAGTTTGAGGAAAGAAGCATAACACTCTTCAAGGGATTATGTATTGGTTTATACATTATCCTTGTCATTTTACTTTATTGATAAAAAATGAAAGCGTTTTATTTTTTTTAAATCACACTGTAAATGAGTATAGCTCCAAACAGCCAGGCAAAAGGAGCAATAAATTGAAAATAAAAGGGTTTAATTTTATCGGCCCAGTGTAATGAATATCCATGATGAATTCGCCTGGGAACAAAATAAAGTACCAGGGAGGTAATCAGCATAAACCAACCTAAGAGTTTAAAGAACGATGGGTATTTTGAAAAATCGGCAAATAAAATCAGTGCTGTTGCAGGAATCATCCGGATGGTTATTTCTGCGTAGTTTATAAAATTGGTGCTGCCTGCTTTTCGTAAAGTCTCACCCGCTTTTTTAGGAAAAAACAGCATCAGGAACCCAGCCAGGATTAAAAAAATTCCAAAGCAAATAATGGTCCATTTAGCGATTGTAATCATCCTTTAAGATAAGCTGATTTACTTTGCCCTGGAATTAAAACGTAAGGGATTCATACAATTCTTATCTAATTATCAGCGACATTCTTTGCAAGAATTAATGTATTTGTATTAGATTAACACTTCCGAATAATTGTAAATAAAAAAGCCTGTAAAATTTATGCAAGACGTTAACACACACAAAAGGTATTATCCTTTACACCATTTCATTCTTATACCACTTACGATTGGCATTTTCATCTGGTCTATT
>JACCYQ010000107.1 GCA_013696395.1 Chitinophagaceae bacterium | reverse complement strand
TTCGTCAAAAATTTGTTGGATACCTCACAATCGCTGTTCCAAAAAACAATGAGCAATGGTTTCTTTAAAAAATCTTTCATTGATGCACCGGCCTTTGAATAATGGATGATATTTGAAAAGCGGGTATTAGGAATCCGCTGCCCAATTGTTAATTGTTGCCCAAATGCATGTGCAGTCATGCTTATGTAAGACAATATTATGATCAATGAAGTTTTCATTTATTTATTTTTAGATAAAGAAATTTTTGCTATTAATGGTGACCGTTAGCCTGTCCATTTGAAAGTGGTTGAATAATTTTTTTAATACCCGGCATTTTGTATAAGTGCAGGATTTCGCAAAATTTCAGCCTGTGGTATGGGTAGTAATAATGCAAAAGGTTGAACATTTTTATTGAGTGATAATGTTGTTAGTGCCCGATTGGTTCTTTTTAAATCGAACCAGCGATGCCCCCATTCAGCGAATAACTCTTTTTGTCTTTCATCTTCAATCGCAAGCAGGATCTCTTCCCTATTATCAGCATCGGTTTCAGCAAGCCCCGCTCTTGAACGAACCATATTGAGATCTGACTTAGCTTGTGCATCTTTATTTTGGTGGGCACGGGCTTCAGCTCTTATCAGTAAGACTTCAGCCAGGCGTAGTACTGTATAACCCTCTGTAACAGGCAGGTTCAGGTTTCTTATTTTATATTTGTATACATAATTAAATATTTCTCCGTCAACAGTTTTTGATCTTATCCATTCCTGTTTTCTTTTATCATCCATGGAGAAAACGGTATTCAACCACGGTGTTATTGCAAATGCAGGTTTACTGGAAGCTGCACCAGTGGGTACTAGATTCCTGGCAACAGTAGTGTTAAAACCAGTTTCAACAGGCATTAATTGCCAAATGGATTCTTTACTTGTTAATAGAAATACATTATTCAGGTCAGCTTCCAGGTTATAGGTGCCAGCACTCAAAATTTCAGTTGCCTCATTTTCTGCTTTAACCCAATCCTGTTGATATAAATAAACCCGGGCTAATAATGCAACTGCTGACCATTTATTTGGCCTTAATTTGCCTTCCGAAGGATAACTCGCCGGCAACAAGGACTTTGCATCAACCAGGTCTGAAATTACCTGTTGGTATACTACGCTTACAGGTGACCGTGGAAGTACAGCATTCAATGTATAATCTGTGCTGGTGACCAATGGTACATCACCGAAAAGATTTACGAGATAGAAATAATTGAAAGCTCTTATAAATTTAGCCTCCCCCAATAACCTGTCCCTGAGTTCAGGAGATAGTTCTTGAGATGCTGTTAAATTTTCAATACAAACATTTGCCTGGTAATTCATCTTATACATCCAGTACCAAAAATTGGTACGCAGAATACCATTGTTCACAGCCAGATTATTTTCAAAGAATTGAATATCGTCTGCATTATTTGGATTAGTGACATAAAATTCATCCGCAAGTAATCCAGCATAAATGGATGTACCCCCACTGGAATAAAAAAGGGAAGTTGGCATCATTTGCGAATAAATACCGGTGACGGCTGCGGTGGCTGTTTGCTCATTTTCAAATACCGCCTTTGCAGTTATCGTATTTACAGGGAGGTCAACTGCTAAAAACTTTTTACAGCTGCTGCCTAACAGTAAAACAAGGCATAAGAGGGATAAAAAAAGAATATGGGAATAATACTTTTGGATGTGCATGATAGTATTTTTAAAAAGTTAATTTGAAACCAATAACCATTGTTCTTAAGGGAGGTAAGGCATATAAATTTTGGGTTTCAGGATCGCTTCCTTTATAGTTTGTTAAAGTGAACAGGTTCTGCGCTTGTGCATAGACCTGCATCGTATTCAATGCATATTTGTTTAAAATTGAACCTGGTAAATTGTATGCTATGGAAGCTGATCTAAGACGTGTAAAAGAGGCATCACTGTAATGCCCATCCGAATTACTGAAGTTAGCTGCAGCAGTATATGCAGAACCAAAAAAAGAAGAACTGAACCGCTGGATGTAGGTTTTGTCACCTGGTTGTTGCCAACGATCAAGTACATAGATAGGTTGATTATTCATTGTACCCGGTATGGCACCTGTATTGTAAAGTGTATTTAAATAATCAGCCCCCTTTTGTTTTTTGAATACAAAAAATAACTGCATTTCAAATTGACCATACCTGATATTATTTCCAAGACCTCCATAAAATGAAGGATTTAAATGCCCTGCAACCTGGAAATCTGCGGGCCCCTGTATATTTCCATTCTTATCAGCATCCTCAAAGATGAATAAGCCCGTAGCAGGGTCCACGCCAATATGTTTTAATTTATAAATTAAATTGAGTGGCTCACCAATCACATATTGAGATGCATAAGCTGATGTTTCGATCCCAGGAAATTCTACTAACCTGTTTTGAGGTAAGCTTATATTAAAATTTGTTTCCCATGAAAATTTTTCTGAACTAAAATTCTTCGTATTTAATTCAAGTTCCCAGCCTTTATTTTCAATCAGTGCAGGAAAATTATCTGTTATACTAAAGAAACCTGTTTGGCCGGGAAGCACATATTGCACCAATTGATTATCCGAGCGATTGCGGTACCAGGCGGCAGAAACAAAAATGCGATCATTCAGTAAACCTAACTCTAATGCTGCTTCCAACTTTTTGTTAACCTCCCAACCATAAGAAGGATTATATAAATTGCCCGGGTATAAGGATGTACCACCCTGGTAGGGCTGTACAATACTCCATGCATCCAAATAGTTGTAATCGCCAATCTGATCGTTACCGGTAGTACCTAAACTGGCCCTTAGCTTTCCAAAACTGAGAAATGGAAGATTTTTCGTTATAAACTTCTCATTAGAAAATATCCATGCAGACCCAATGGCACCAAAAGATGCAAATTGCTTATTCTGGCCAAAACGGCTGCTTCCGTCCCGGCGACCTGAGAAATTTAGAAGGTATTTGGACAAATAACTATAACCTATTCGTCCGAAAAAGGCGGTATAACGGTAATCAGTAAATGTATTATCCTTATAGGAGATTGATGGTGCTGCACCGATAGATTGAATTAAAGCGTCATTGGTATATCCTGTACCCTCTATAACCATTGCGCGGTTTGTATTTTGTTGAGCGGTGCCACCAACCAGTATATCCCATTTGCTGTTACCCTTGCCAGCAGTATAATTTAGTTGTGGTTCCGCTATCCAACTATTAAAGCGGTTGTAACTTAACTGGGCTGAACCGGTTGGTGCGTTAGCAGGATTCTGCGCGGCAATGGGCGTCAGCATCGTTTCATGAATGTTCATCGTATTATAACCCATTGAACCCCGTAATACCAAACCTGGTAATAATTGATATTGTAATTGTAATCGACTAAGCAAATTGTCACTTTGGACAGTATATTTCCTTCTTTGGTAAGCCAGGGGATTAATAAAAGAGGCCCCATTTTCTTCCCAATTTAGTTCACCGTCAGGCGTAAATAATGCGGGTGTATTTGGAGGCAGATTAAAAAAACCTGCTAAACCTAAGGCAGTAAGCGTGCTTTTATTACGTGAATAATTCAGTGAAAGGTCGATTGTAAATTTATTATTTATTGTTGTGTGCGTTAAATTAGAGGATGCGGTTATTTTCTGATCGTTCATGTTACCCGGGAATACGGTTGTTTGCTTTTGACCAGCAGCGCTAACCAGGAAACGTGTTTGGATATTACCCCCTGAAACTGATGCCTGTGCATTAGTAATGTGTGCAGTGCCACCCACCAGCAGTTTTTTAAAATCAGTAAAGCGGGTAGTATCCCATGCCATCAGGTCAGGAGCATTCGCCAGGGTTGGCGATATACCATCGTTAGCAAACGCTTCCTTTCGCATTTGTATGTATTGGTTTGTATTAAGCATATCGGCTGTACGGGTTACCTTGCTCCATCCTGTATTGAGGTTAACGCTGAAAGCAGTTTTACCGGCTTTAGCTTTTTTAGTGGTTATAAGTATTACACCATTTGCCCCCCGACTCCCATAAATGGCTGTTGCATCAGCATCTTTAAGCACTTCAATGCTTTCGATGTCTGCAGGATTCATGAGGCTAAATGGACTTAAACCACCGCCACCTGAAGTTGTTAAGATGGATAATAGCTGATTGACATTTTGGTTGCCGGGGGCAAAGGGTACTCCATCGATAATAAATAAAGGTTCGGAACCCTGCATAATAGAGTTCTGACCACGTATTTGGAGGGAAATGGAAGAACCGGGAAGCCCGGAAGATTGCACAACGGTTAAACCGGGAATACGTCCCTGGAGTGCTTGTAAAGGATTAGCAACCGGTTGGCTGTTTATATCTTTCTGATCCAACCGACTCACATTCCCCGTATTTAATCTTCTTGTTGTTTTACCATAAGCAATTACCACTGCTTCGTCGAGCAATGTTGATTTACGAATAAGCAACACAGTTAGTGAGCTGTTGCTATTTACAGGCTGCTCCAATGTTATATAACCAACAGCAGAGATAACCAAAATACCAGAAGGATTTATATTTTCCAGGAAGAACGCACCATTATTAAGGGAGGTGGTGATTCTTTCCGTGTTTTTGACCTGGATGGTTGCAGCCTGTACGGGCTGGTTATCTTCGTTGATTACCCTGCCCTGAATAGAATGGTTTTGCGCCATGCTGAGTAAAGGACATAGAAAGGCCAGGACGCCATATGAGATTTTTTTCATTGCGTTGTTTTGATGAAGTGATTAGTTGATTGGTTGAACCGTTTAGCGGTGTAGTCTGAGGTTAAGGTTAAGGTTGAGAGCAATGTACTATACTAACCTTTATGCATAACCTAAGACCCGGGCCACCACCCGGGCAGCCTTAAACGGGGTTTTTCGGCTTTTCTGCAAAATGCGTTTTAATTAAATGGATTTGACGATTAAAAGATAGTTTCATTATGTACAATTTGAGAATTTGAGAATTGGGATTTGGGATTAGGAATTTGGAATTAGGTTCTTCGAAAAGTTCAATCTTTTAGGGATTTGGAATTCATTAACCTTAAACTTCTTAAACTTTTAAATCTTCCTCACTCTCGAGTACTTTGGATACCAGTCGGGTGGTTTATCGAGGTAGCCTTTTATAATCAGTTGCTCGTAGAGCCATTGGTTGCATATTATTCTCATATTGGTTGAAAGGAAATGGCGGACGGCTTTTTCATCTTTCATTTCCTGGCGTTTATGCCAAAGCTGCTCCAGGTTGGCGGTGGCCAGGTCTGGTGCGGCAAATTCATTTTTAATGATCCAGGCTGCCAGGCGGGTAAGCGGATTTAAATAGCGGTAACAGTAACAGGTCAGTGCATCAATATTCCCTGCGCGGAGATCATCCGGATGGCAGGGTGGTTTGGGAATAGATAAGGTAAGCATGATTGTTAGTTTAGGAAACGGCTATGCTATTTACGTAACCATTAAAAATTTGAGAGCGTAGCGGCTGCGGTATTGTGTCTGATTTATATAACAGAGACAAAGACGGAGCTATATTTTTATAATAGGGTGTTTAGGCTTGCAGGCAAAAAGAATTTTGTAAGAATGGAGAAAGGGCCATAGCAATAGATGCGCAGCACACACCACGTGATGGTGAGGACAAGAAATAATTTTTATCGTAGCAGTTGACTTCATTCTTATAACAAATGAAAGTCTGATGTAAGAAAGAGGCTATATAAAAAAAATATAGAACGAGCCCCGTCTTACCGACCAGAGGCACCGCGAGGGCCCGGAAACGATAAGCTGATAGGGGCCCGCCCTACATTACTATAGAGCAGGCTTTCACTACCATCTCGTTTCCATGAAAATTCGCGGTTTCCTGATCGAGACTTTTAGCGAAATCCTCAAACACAAACTATGTGAAGAATCGCAAATTAATTTTCTATTGCTAATTTAAGTAGAATTATTAAATAATAGTTCATAAATAGAAATTATTTTTCTATAATAGAACTATTATAATTCAATATTATCTATATTTTTTACATTTAATATAGACAATTCCTACATTTCATCCTTAAAAATTGTAGGATTTTGAAAGACCCGCGCTATAAAGCAATAAAATCTCTAATTGATACAAAAAGTATTCAAGGGCTTCAAGATATTTTTGAAGTAATTCCAATAACTATTGTGAAAACGGATTTAGGTGTACACTATAATACACTAAGGCGAAGAATTGACAAGAGCGAACTTTTGACATTAAAGGACATAATATCTTTGGCTGAATTATTTGAGGTAGAACCTGTAGAAATCTTTAAGTTATCTGTAATTGATTACAATAAAAGAAAAAAAAGAAACGTGAAAAAGAGATAGTTAAATTGCAATTCATTTAAGTCAGACTTTGCCTACCATTTCGATTGATTTCCTTTTATAATAGTTATTACAATTCCCCTTTACGAGCCTTTAGCTGAAACATTTGTTGGTTTCGCATTTTCGATTACTTTTGTTTAAATTCTATATACTTTTTGATGACACCTAATAACAAACACATTGTAGAAGTT
>JACCYQ010000094.1 GCA_013696395.1 Chitinophagaceae bacterium | reverse complement strand
AATCTCTCCAAACAATTGCCTGAAACTCTCATGTGCCGTATTATTTCCACCCTGCTGGTCTTTATTATTGGCATAAAAATCTCTTATAAATCCCGGTGCGCCGGACCATACAGTTTGTATCATGCCCCGGAAACGGGGCTTCATTTCTTTAGTTGATTCATTGCGGAATGAGATCATATCCTGTAATTGGGTAACAGATAACGAAGGATTTCGCCACGGACAGGTGGCAACATTAAAACCTTTCATGGCAAAATAGATGGCTGTCTTATCAGCTCTTTCATAATGCCAGTCGCATATTATCACATCCTTTGGTATCATGTCAATTGCCGGGTGCGTATTATTCATACTGGCTTCCCACATGCCGAGTCCTGTAATGTTACCATCCAGCAGGCGGTCACCCCATATCCATAATTCTCTTTTTGATTCAGCCAGGTGATTCCGGATACGGGTTACTTCATCTGCAAATAATTTTGCTTTGTCTTTTCCTTTACATCTCGGGCATTTATCACTACCAATATAAAATACTTCGTCCATGCCTGCATGAAAGGCATCTGTTTCAAATGCATCGCAGATCTCATCAACCAACGCAAAAACAACTCCGTGTACTTTAGGATGCAGCGGGCAATAACTTTTGCAGTATAAACTGTCTGCGTTGGGCCATCTATAAACTGCCGGCATTTTTACTTCTGGTGTTTCATCAAACTCAGGATACTTACGTAAAAGATTAGTCGTATTGCTGGCCCAGGATTGATGACCCAGCAAATTGATCTGTGGAATAACCCGGATATAATTGTTGCGGCAAACTGCTACTATTTTTTTTACATCATCTTTTGACAAAGCAATACTATCACGCAATTCAGGGTGACTTGTATATTGGTAATTAAAATCAACCCGCAATATCAATGTATTGACTTGCCGGGTGGCCAGTTCTTTTTCAATAAAATTTACAAATGAATCTACATAGTGGACAGGTGGAGCTGCAATGGCGAATCCACGAACCGGAAGCATAGAGTCTAATTTATTTTGTGCCAGTGTTTTATTAGTACCTGCTATAAGCATTAAAAAAAATAGCAGGCAGAGCCATGATTTTTTGTTCATGATTAAATGTAAGAAAATATTTTAGTTGAATATTAAGTTCAGTTATGATCATTAAAATTCCTTTTTATTTAAATGCTCATTTCAAAATATCATCTACCGTTCCCCGGTAGTTTAAAATACACCGTTTAGGTAATGGAGGACCGGTTAGTAAGCAAATTGATAAATTAATTAACTAACCAGCTTAAATGCCTGGGTTTGCAGACATTTATTCTTGTTTGTATACCTTTTTCAGGACTTCATAGAAGGCAAAGCTGTCAGGTCAATCTTATCTTGTTTCAGTGCAATATTAATTACTCAAATAACTGATAAGCTCTTAAAATTATTTATCTTACCAGTCAAATTTTTACCGCTTCATGAAAGGACGATTAGTTGCTTGCATAATCCTGCTGATGGCTGTTGTAATATGCGCAGTTTCCTGCCTTAGCAATAAAAGCAATGATGATACGGTAATACCAGAAACCGTTAGTTTCAATTTTCATATCCGCCCCATACTCTCTGATAAATGTTTTACATGTCATGGTCCTGATGGAGGCCAACGGCAGGCGGGCCTGCGATTAGATATTGCTGATAGTGCGTTTGCGCCATTGAAAGAAACAAAAGGAGCATTTGCGATTGTTCCGGGAATGCCTGAAGCATCAGAACTGTATAAAAGGATATCCAGCACAGATTCCAGCTACATGATGCCGGCACCCGATTCGCACCTGGGTGCATTAAGCGAATATGAAATAAAGCTTTTTAAAAAATGGATATTACAGGGAGCTAAATATGAATCTCATTGGGCATTTATTCCTCCGGTTAAATCTCCACTGCCAGATGTAAGCAATAAGGATTGGGTTAAAAATGAGATAGATTATTTTATCTATGATAGAATAAAAAAGAAAGGTTTGAAACCGAATGAAGAAGCGGATAAAGAACGTTTGTTAAAAAGAATTTGTTTGGATATTACAGGACTGCCGCCATCTGTTGAAATGATGGATAAATTTCTCAATGACAAATCTGCAAATGCTTTTGAAAAAATGGTGGATGTTTTATTAAAAACACCACAGTATGGCGAAAAGATGGCGGTGCATTGGATGGATGTGGCCCGTTATGCAGACAGCTATGGTTACCAGGATGATAATATAAGAACACAATGGCCCTGGCGTGATTGGGTCATTCATGCTTTCAATAATAATATTCCTTACGATAAATTTTTAACCTGGCAGATAGCCGGTGATATGCTGCCCGATGCCAATAAAGAAAAAATATTAGCAACAGGTTTTTTCCGCAATCATAAATACACAGAAGAGGGCGGCGTGATAGAAGAAGAATACCGGATTGAATATTTATTAGACAAAACAAAAACATTCAGTAAAGGCATTTTAGGTATCACTGTTGAATGTGCCCAATGTCATGATCACAAGTATGATCCCTTCTCCCAAAAAGATTATTATTCCTTACTTGCATTTTTCAATAATACAAAAGAACTGGGTTACGAAGGCGATGTAAGTGTTTCCCAACCTGCAAAAAATCCCATACTCACTATTAATGAAGAAGACCGAAAAAATCTTCTTTCTTTTATTAATGTAAAAGATACAGGCAGTTTGACGGTGTCTGTAATGGGTGAAAGAGATACATTACGCAAAACATTTTTATTGAACCGGGGTGTTTATGATCAACCCGGCGAAGAAGTACAACCTGCCGCAATAAAAGCCGTAATGCCTTTTGATACCACTAAATTTTCCCGCGACCGGCTTGGCTTGGCTCAATGGACCATTGATAAAAATAACCCGCTGACTGCAAGAGTTTTTGTTAATCAACTCTGGCAGGAAATTTTTGGAATAGGACTGGTAAAAACTTCCGGTGATTTTGGTATGCAGGGCGACCTTCCTACCCATCCTGAATTACTCGATTGGCTGGCTGTTGATTTTATGGAACATGGCTGGGATATTAAACGACTGGTAAAACAAATAGCCATGTCAGCTACTTACAGGCAGTCAGCAAAAGTTTCTGAAGAACAATTAAAAAAAGATCCGGAGAATATTTATTTATCCAGAGCACCTCGGCTAAGGTTGAAAGCGGAGTTCATTCGCGATATGTATCTTGCCAGCAGTGGTTTGCTGGTAAAAACAATTGGCGGCCCCAGCGTAAAACCTTATCAGCCCAAAGGACTTTGGGAACTGGCTTCTTCGGGTCGTGGCGTATTAGCCACTTACCGGCAGGATCATGATGATGCACTCTATAGAAGAGGATTATACAATTTTATTAAGTTAACGGTTCCACCACCGGGAATGATCATGTTTGATGCCAGCAACCGTGACCAGTGTGAAGTAACAAGATTGCTGACCAATACTCCGTTGCAGGCACTGATCATGATGAATGATCCGGCTATATTAGAAGCATCAAGAGTATTGGCTCAAAATTTATTAAGTAAATCACCTGTTGCAGAACAAAACATATCAATGGCTTTTCGCAGCATTATTTGTCGTAAGCCAACCGATACAGAAAAAAAATTATTACAGGATTTTTATAATGAACAATTGATGTTATTTCAACAAAGGAAATTAGATGCGGCAACCACTTTAAAAGTTGGTGAATACCCATTGAATAAAAAACAAAATATGAACCAATCGGCGGCATTGATGAAGGTGATCAGTATGATTTATAATTTGGAAGAGGCGATCGTGAAGACCTGAAAGCCCCCTTCCGACTTCCCCCGGTTGGGGGAAGCCATCGAAGCACAGGCCCACTTATTTGAAAACACAAATAAATATGAAAATGATTTTAGCACTGAATGAATGAAAATATTAGTTACGAATTTTCGAAAAGTAAGGGGTGTGTGTTGGTGGCCTTACCTAAGGGGGAAGGTCGGGATGGGGCGTGGTAAAAATAATAATTATGGAAAAAGATATTCTTGAACATAGGCTGAACATCAACCGGCGGAAATTTCTTTCCCGTTTGGGTTTAGGCATTGGTGGTGTAGCATTGGGTTCTTTGCTGGTGCCGGATATTTTCGGTGGCAGTCCGGAAGAAATGGTGATGACCGGGTTGCCGCAATTTGCTCCAAAAGCCAAACGGGTTATTTACTTATTTCAAAATGGTGCGCCTTCGCAGTTGGACCTGTTTGATCATAAACCCATGCTGCAACAAATGCATGGGCAGGACCTGCCGGCATCCATCCGCATGGGGCAGCGCTTAACCGGCATGACAGCTGACCAGGATAAATTTCCGCTCGCCGGGAGCATTTTTAAATTCGATCAATACGGGCAGTCACGGGCATGGATCAGCGAACTTTTGCCACATACATCTAAAGTAGTCGATGATCTGTGTATTATAAGATCAATGTATACCGAAGCTATCAATCATGATCCGGCGCTTACATTTTTTCAAACCGGTGCGCAGGTTGGTAATCGACCAAGCATGGGTTCCTGGTTAAGTTATGGTTTGGGCAGTGAAAATAAAAATTTACCGGCATTCTGTGTATTGCTCTCAAAAGGAAAAGGAAACGGCCAGGGTGTTTATTCAAAACTATGGACCAATGGATTTTTAGATTCCATTCACCAGGGTGTGC
>JACCYQ010000072.1 GCA_013696395.1 Chitinophagaceae bacterium | reverse complement strand
AAATTCCTGCTGCATCCATCATCTCAGAAATGGCACTTACATCTTCTAACTGAGATAAGAAAACAAAAGCGAGTGTAGGTTTGTAGCCGTCGCTCAAACTTTGTTGTAAAGCATCTTTGATTTCTTCAAGCGACTTTCCTTTGATTGATTTTGATTTCATGAAAGAATGTTTAGTAAGATGATTAACAATGCTGCGTAACTATTGTGGTAAATGCTTTTGTGATATTGTTTTTATAATCTGCAATTCCGGTTGGTCTGTCGTTAATTTCTCATTGGTGTTTACCCGCTTAACATTTAAAAACGGGCTTTTTATTAAATACCAGAATGACTGCTTCTTATCATCATCAAATTCATCCAACCCAATTTGAAGTTCCTCAGCAGGTTTATACTGGTAAGTACCAAACAGGCGATCCCAAAGAATGAATATGTCTGCATAATTTGAGTCTGTATAGAACTGATCCTTCTCGTGATGAACTTTGTGAATATTGGGTGTGGTGAATACCAGTCCAAACGTTTTATCTACCCACCGTGGGAAGCGTAGGTTGGTGTGTTCGATTATAAAAAATGGAGTGCCTACTAAAAAATAAACACCTAATGTAACCAGGTCCAATCCGAATATGGCTGCGGCGATGATGTTTGAAGTTCCAAACCAAAAAATAAGTTCAAAGGGATGGGAGCGGAAATAGGTAGATGAATCCATGCTGGTATCGCTATGATGGACCCTGTGAAATCTCCATAGCAATGGAATTCGATGTGACATACGGTGAAACCAATAGGTCACCATGTCAATCATAGCTACTCCTAATATCAACTTTAGCCACACAGGCAGATCAATCAGGTGAAAAAGACCGATATGTTGGTTGTACAGCCATTCGATACTAAATACAGCGAAGGCGGCCCAGAAAATATTACCAATAAAAAACACTACCATGAAGAGTGCATTGTTGAAAAGATGGTGCGGCCTTTTGCTGTAGTTGAACTGAGTAGTTACTACTTGTTCGATTGTAAAAAAAACAACTATCAGCCCAATGATGATATAATTCAGTTCTATGCTCAGCAGCTGGTTTAATGTTTCCATATTTATATTAATTTATTTTTCTTTTAATGCCACCCAACTATTGGTTGTTGAATGAAATTCATGTTTACCATTTACAGAACGCCCAAACTCTCCATAGGAATAAAAACCAGCCATGGGCGAATTCCAAACTTCGGCTAAACCATCATTTTCCTGCTGTGCCAAGGGGCCCAGTGCCGCAAGTCTGCCTGCACAGGAAAATATCAGGACGGCATCTGCATCGGCTTGATTTGCATTTTTAAGTTCTTTTGCTTTATTAATTACAGTTTCAACAATGTCAAAATCGGGAGGAGTAGAAAAGCGAAATTTGGAACCTTGTTGTATATTGATCTCACAGATCAGAGCATTTTTTTCTCTATCAAACCCTATCGGATTGCACATTAGAGACTCCCTATCATCTCTTTCAATTTGAATTGGATATTGATTCCCTAAATTTTCAAAAAATTCAAGTTTATTATCAGCAGAAGGTAAAACACTTCCGAGGTAGCGCATATACATATCGAGAGCCGGTTGGTCGTCTATCATATATATCAGGTTGTCTTCACTTTTTGTAACAGTTCGGGTAACGCCTATCGGTTTCCAGCCAGAAATTGCCATACCATGCAAACTGACCTTGTCTTCATTTAATATTAGAACCGCCATACCATAATCAGTAGATTGATTGTATGTAAATGCATATGTGCCTGTAAATGTCATATCATCCCCAGCCATTCCACCAAACATATTTACATGAGACCCAACTATGTTTTCAATACTGCGTATCAAGGTTTCTCCATCCATCATTTTTCCAGTAGAAGATAACCCGGTACTGCAAAGTATAAAGGCCGGATTGCTGAAATGTTTCAATGCAGCCTGAGCCATTTGTGTGGCTGCATCACTTACAGTCATATTGCCAACATCCTTAAATAATATTCTATAATATGCTTTGTTCAGATCGAGTAATAAAATAACAATGGCACCTTCATCCTGATAGCCATCAATAAACTCACCGCTTGAACTGGCACCGATGATATCAATTTCGTTTTGATGCAATATTTCACAAACAGCTTTTCTATCTTGTTTGATGGAGATAAATAAAATGGCCAGCGTTGGCTCAAAACCTTCATTCATGCTTTGTTCCAATGCCCGTTGAATTTCTTCCGGGGATTTTCCTTTTATTGATTTTGCTTGCATGCTTGTTATTTATTGCTATTAGTAAGTCTCTTTATCGATCACCTGTTTTTTATACGCAAAAAAATCGCTGCGTTGTTGTAAAGGATGTTTTCTTTATCCTGCTTTGTCAGGAAATCAAGACTGTTTAAAAAATGAATTGATCTTTCAATGGCATCAGGCCATATCATCTGGTCTGACCCAAACATTACCCTGTTTAAATAGCCTGCATGTTTTGCGTTCTTCAGAAATTGCCTGATAAAGCGTTGTGTATTCGGCTCTACCCATAGCATTACCGCTATGTCAGTATAGAGTTGGGGATAATAGGCCATCAGCCTGATTCCATGCTCCGGCCAGTCTTCGCCCCCTGCATGCATCATATAAATTCTAAGCTTTGGATATCGCACCAACACATCTTCTATCAGGTAAGGATCTCCAAACCGTAGTCTTGCTTTTGGTGACCATGAATAAGTGCCCATCGGTTCCCCGCCACCGGTGTGCACTGCTACCGGTATATCATATTGTTCACAAATGCGCAGGTAAGGCTGCCACCCGGCATCGCTTAGTGTGCCGCCACTGTAGTATGGTGCAATTTCACCAAACACTTCAATTTTCTTTTCCTTTACCATTTGTTCGAACCGGGCGGTATCCATGCCATAATCATTGGGAGTAAACATCAAAATGCCCTTGATGACGATTTGGTTGCTATCATTTGCTGCCCAGGTCTCCACACTTTCAGGATTGCCGCTTACCACCGCTTTTACAATATTCCATTTTTTAAATGTCGCGAAGGTAGCTTTGCGATGTAGTTCTGCATTGGCCGAACCTTTATTACCATAGTAATCTGCAGGCGATTCCCTTTCACCAAAATCGTTTTGTGAATAGGAATGAATATGCATGTCAATGATTTTTGTCTTTGCTTGCGCCAGCAAGCAGAAGGGAAGGAATACTAAAAGAAAAGCTATAAAATATCTATTCACAAGCAGTTGTTTTTGGTTAACAGTTTTCTCACCCTCTGCTACAGAGGTGAGCATAAAATTTTCTGCAGTAAGCCGCACCAATAAAAAATTCTTTTCTTAACAGTATCGCTCTATTATCTTTTGATTATAGAGTAGCAATGCTGCCGGACAATCAATGAGTATATTTTTCCGATACAGTTTTAATAGGAGGAATTACTTTTTTTCGCGGTGTTTTAAAAAGATAGAGGACTGAAAGAATGATTATGAAAAGCGCAGTACCTGCCAGTTCTTTACTTCCCAACTGAAATATAAACAAATCCCAGCGCAAAAAGCGCAGTAATATGTACCGTTAAGCCTCCCGGAATTCTAAAGTTGTTGGTTGTGTTATTATTCTTTTTAAATCTGAACCGGATCGTTGCAAGCACCACCCCGCTGTACAACAGTAAAAGCGAGGCCGATACAATAATCGCCAATTGGCGAAACCCTCCCGAAACAGCCACCATCCATGCGATAACAGAAAATGTGATGATGGCATTAGCAGGTGTCGCAAACCGGGGATGCACTTTCGCAAGAAAACCGGGCAGTAAGTTGTTTTCTGCCCCGGCAAATATCACTCTTGGGAAAACAAGGGGTAGTGATGTGAGGATGCCGAAAATTGCAATTACAGAAGCAACTATGATCATAGTATACGCCCATGAACCCATTTGGGATCTTGCCACCTCAGCAAGTGGAGCTTCCTTAAAATTGACTAATGAACTGCCAAGGGTACTTTGCGCAACTAATTGTATGGCACAAAAAATAAAAATAGTAGCCAGCAGACCCCATAGCAATCCTAACGGTGCTGTACGGCTGGGATTCTTCATTTCGCCACCGACGTTTAACACAGATTCACCACCGGCGAAAGTAAAAAACAGGATAAGCGACACGGCGCCGATGTCCTGAAGAGAAGGCAACTGATTGATCTTTATATTAGCAATGTTCAATTGCCAAAAACCTGTTACAATCAACAGGAAAATAGGCACCAGCTTAATCAGGGTAATTGTTTTTATGAGCACCATTCCTTGTTTTACACCGCGAATATTAATTATGGCACAGAAGGCTATAAGGGTAAAAAAAAGTAATGCTCTGAAAAATGGATTTTTGAGCACAGGAAATGGCACAGATAAAATATCCGCCAACCCATTCAACAGCGCAGCGGTGGCAAAGACGCCGGTGCCAAACCAAAAAACAGCGTTGGCAATGAAACCGGCATAAGGGCCAAATGCTTCTTCAATATACGCATAGGTGCCTCCGGAACAGGTTACCTGGCTACTGATTTCTGCATAACAAAGCATCACCAATAAAAACAAAATCCCACAAGCTATGTAAGCAAGTATGCCTGCATTGCCCAGGAAACCGGCTACAATTGCCGGCAGCAAAAAAATACCACTACCAATGGTGTTATTTATAACGTTGAGGAAAATGCCCCATACACCAATCTCACGTTTTAATCCTTCATTTGTTTTTGTAATAGCCATTAGTTTTGTTTCAATTAGAAGAATTTGGAATGCTTACACATTGGCTTGCCTGATTCTGTTTTTGGTGAGCATCACACAAGAACACTGCACAGAAAAAAAACAACGGCGCAATTAAAAGTCACTCTTATTATAGCAGCTAAATTGTAATTCAATTAATAATACTGTCCGATATTATTTACCTCAATCAATATCCATCCGGATCCTGAAAGTAAAGTTGTGTTACACCATCAGCACGGATGCTATAAGCATGCGGTTGGTCATTGGCATCTAAATACTTAATTTTTTCTTTGTTTAAAAAATTTATAAACGCATCAAAATGTTTGGTGGCTAATGCAAAATGTGACGCTGTATCAATTATGATATTTTGTTCCCCATAGGAATAAGGTGAAGCTCTAAGTTTCCACCTAAAGAGAGCCAACGCATGCCCTCTGATTTTGATCGGTTTTCAATTTCTTTGAGGTTCAGAACTTTTTTATAGAAGTCAACAGAACGGTCTACGTCTCTTACTGAAAGTGCTACATGGTCAAAAGAAAATTTTATGACGCTGTCTTGTGCAT
>JACCYQ010000056.1 GCA_013696395.1 Chitinophagaceae bacterium | reverse complement strand
GTATGAAAAATAAATCGAGCCCTTTTTTCCATAAGATCATAATTTATTTTATCAGGTGTATCCGTCGGCCGGTGGTAGTCGGCATGTGTTCCATTAAAATAAAAAATGATCGGAACACCACGGCGGGCAAAATTATAATGATCGCTCCGGTAATAAATACGCTCGGTATCATTGGGGTCATTGAATTTATAATCCAATTCTAACTTGGTGTGCTTATTCATGGTTTCGCTGATGGGCCTGAGGTCAGTACTTAATTTATCATCTCCAACCACATAAACGTAATTGGTTGAATCACCCACCGTACGCTTAGGATCTATCCTTCCTATCATATCAATATTCAGGTTAACAGATGTTTTCTCTAAAGGAAAAATGGGATTATCACCATAATAGCCTGAACCCCACAAGCCTTTTTCTTCGCCGGAAACTGCCATGATTATAATAGAACGCCTGGGTCCTTTACCTTCATTTTTCGCTTTTTGAAATGCTTCCGCAAATTCAATCAGGCTAACCGTTCCGGAACCATCATCATCTGCACCATAATAAATAACTGAATCCCCTCTTTTACCCACATGATCATAATGGGCTGTCATTACCACGTATTCATCTTTCAGGTCTGTGCCTTCAATTAATCCAATGATATTACTGCTCTGCAAAACCTGCGTTTCCTTTTCAAACTGTAATTTTAGATCAGCCTTGTATGATGCACCAGTAAATCCGGCATTCTTAAGGCTTTCTTTAGCGGCTAAGAAATCATTGCCCATAATAGCTTGCGCAATACCTTCGGATATGATATATGTATTGGGATAGTTGGTACTCTTATAACCATTCATAGTCATATTTCCCCGGTTATTGGTTACCTGGCGTGGAAAATTCTCCTGCACCAATAAAATAGCTGCGGCGCCATTTTTCATTGCAGCCTCCTGCAAAACATATGGACTGGATCTTCTTTGGCGGGGTGCTCCACTGGCAGGGGATGCCGGAGAAAATATCAAAACGATTTTCCCCATTACATCCAGGTCTTTATAATCATTGCGGGTTGAATCTACGATGCCATTGCCTGCAAAAACCACTTCACTGCCCATCAAAGTCGCCGTAAAATTAGTTTGCGGACTTGCTATAAAATCCTTTCCCGGGGTAAATTCTTTACCGTTGACAGTAATTGAAGTGCTTACAACGGAATCCTGGTATACGGGAAAAAATTGCCGGTAACTTCCATTATTACCCGGAAGCAAACCTATCTGCCGGAATTCATTTTCAATATATGCTGCCGCCTTGCGCTCTCCTTCTGTAGTAGCCTCGCGACCTCCCATTTCCGCACCAGCAACAATATATAAATGCTTTTTAAGATCAGCGGCTTTAATGGTTTTAGCATAAGGGACAGGATTATGCTTTTTTTGTGCCTGGCTATAAAATGCTGGCATAAGTAATATAAGAAATGCTAGTTTTTTCATCATTTTTTTTTAAAGTTTTTGCTGTGAACGCTTCTCCCAAAAATCAGGGATAATATTATGTTCAAACATAAATATTTTAATCGTTCGGGCAGTAATGATTTGATGAGCGGGATAAGGGATGCATCCATAATATTAAAAAAAATAAAAAAAATTCCGGATTTGGCAACGTAAAGGAGATAATCACCGATAATTTCGCATCAACTGAACCAACTTAAAATGAGAAAAAGATATTCGCTCATATATTTCATAGCTATTATTACCTGTTTATTACAATCTTCATTTCTTCTATCCCAGCAGGATACTGCACCGGAAGGGATAGAACTTGATCCTGTAACTATTTCAGCAACTCTTAATCCAATGAATGCTTCTAAAACAGGCCGGAATATTTTAGTGATCAAAGGAGAACAATTTTCTTATTTACCCGTAAAATCCATTGATGAATTACTGCGATATATACCCGGTGTGGAGGTTCAGTTACGAGGTCCTATGGGAGCACAAAGTGATATTGTAATAAGGGGAGGTACCTTTCAACAGGTCCTGGTAATACTGGATGGTTTGCGGTTAAACGATCCTAATACAGGCCATTTCAACAGTTATATCCCTATTGCACCTGCCGAGATTGAAAGGATAGAAATTCTTAAAGGCGCTTCATCGGCTATTTATGGAAGTGAGGCTGTTGGAGGTGTTATTCATATCATCACCCGAACTTTTGCCGCTAAAAGTGGGACAGATAAAAAAAACCTGTCATTACATGGTGGCATTGGCGAATACAATCTTTTCTCAGCCAATGCAGGCGGGTATTATCAATCTGGCAAAACAGCCTTAGGTGGTGGGGTATTAACCAATAACACCGAAGGACAACCGCAAAGAGGAACCCGTGGTTTTTTGAATAATCATACCGCATCGCTTTCCATCAGCCATTTCCTTAATAACAATTGGACATTTAATCTGCGTTCAGCTTATGACCAACGTGATTTTTCAGCACAGAATTTCTATACCAGTTTTACATCAGATACAGCAACTGAAGAAGTCACAACAATCTGGAATCAATTACAATTGATCCATAAAGGAAAAAATGGACGCTGGACTTTTGACCTGGGCTATAAAAATGTAAATGATCATTTCCGTTATAATGCTGTTTCATTGGCGAATGAAAACAGGAGTCAACTATGGCAAACGCTTCTTAAAAATGAAAGCAAAATAGATATGAATTCTACTCTAACGATGGGGATACAGTTTATGAATAAAATAATCTCTTCAAATGACAGGGGTAATCATTCATTATACCAGGGAGCCGGGTTCTTTGTATTGAACAGGCAGATTGGTGAAGATTTTTTTTTAAGCCCGGCTTTACGCCTGGATTGGAATGAAAGATCAGGTTGGGAACTGGTTCCCCAGGTAAATTTATCTTACCAGTTAAACAAGGTGCAGTTGCGGGGCAGTGCAGGCAAAACCATACGTGATGCGGATTTTACGGAGCGTTTTAACAATTATAACAAACCACTTGTTACCAGTGGCAGAGTGGGTAATCCATTTCTGGAAGCAGAAAGATCCATCAGCTATGAATTTGGGGCTGATTACCTGGTTAATCATCAATTCAAGATCTCTGCAACCGCTTTTGCCCGTCATCATTCCAGATTGATTGACTGGAACCCTACTCTTTATTCGGATATGCCGCGGAAAGAAAACCTTTCACCAACAGGCTCTTATGCATTGGCAAAAAACATTTCGCAAGTAAAAACCCGTGGAGCTGAGATCGACCTGCAGTATGTGCATTCATTGAATGAAGAAAACAAGTTATGGGGAAATTTGGGTATCACCTGGTTAAACAGCGAAAGCAGTGATAGCACACCCTCTTTTTATATTTCATCTCATGCAAGATTTATGGCAAACTTTTCTCTTCAATTTACTGGAAAACGGTTAGGGTTAAGCGCAAATGGTATTTATAAGAAAAGAGAACCCCAGTCAGCTTCTCTCATTCATGCGGAAATAAAAGCAGATTATTTTATGATGAATTTAAAGGCAAATGTTTTTCTTCACAAAAACAAATCCGGGCTTTTTGTACAAGTGGATAATATATTCAACCACAAAGGCCAGGATTTGCTGGGATCTGTATTGCCCGGGCGTTGGTTATCGGGAGGATTCAGTTTAAATTTTCAATAAATAGAACAATGAAATCAGCAACTCATTTTGTTGACCCTGGTTTCATGACGACCGCCTTCAAATGCCGTATTGATAAATATATCTACCATTTTTTCCGCATCCCCTTCTCTTATAAAACGAGCTGGAATACATAAGATATTTGCGTTATTATGCTCACGGGCCAATTGGGTAATTTCCTCACCCCAACCAATAGCTGCTCTTACTCCCTTGTGTTTATTGGCGGTAATGGCTACGCCATTTGCGGTGCCGCATATCAGGATACCAAATGAAGCATCACCATCTTCCACAGCTTTTGCAACTGGATGCGCAAAATCAGGGTAATCCACTGAATCATTTGAATGCGTGCCAAAATCTTTAAAAGGCAGGCCTTTGGCTTCCAAAAAAGAGATCAGGTCTTCTTTATAATCATATCCTGCATGATCACTGCCTATTGCAATAGGTTTGCTTTTATCAAATGTTGATTCCATAATTACTGTTTTATACCTCCTGCAAAATTAATAAACTAAGTGGTGATGAGCGTTAACTCCATTCTTTCAATGCTTCCATGGCTTTTTCTTTTTCCACTCTTTTAGTTAATATAATACTCACTTCGTATAAAAGTAATAAAGGCAATGCCACACTTACCTGGCTGATCAAATCCGGACCCGGGGTGATAATACCTGCGATAACAAAGATCAGAACAATAGCGTATTTTCTGTTTTTTCTTAAAAATGATGCACTGACTATTCCGATTTTCGCTAAAAATAACATGGCTAAAGGTAGCTGAAAAGCAAGGCCCGTACCCATGATCAGGGGTGTCATGGTGTGAATATAACTGGTGATGGTCCACCGGTTTTCAATATTCTCGTCTAACTGGAAACCTGAGAAAAAATTGATGGTATAAGGCGCCACAACAAAATAACCGAAAAGCACGCCGGAAAAAAATAACAGGGATACCCAGAAAATAACACCCCTTGTTCTTGACAACTCCTTTTTGGTAAGTGCCGGTTTTATAAACTTCCAAAACTCATAAAAAATATAAGGAAAGGCTATTATGAATCCGCCGATCAATATTACGCTGAAGAACATGGAGAACTGTCCCGCTACCGTGGTGCTTTGCATCTTTACCCCGATCTTTCCCATGCACAGTGTGGAAATGTTCACTTTTTCGGCCAGCCGGCACATAAGCCGGTATGTAGGAAAATCAGAATGGGTAGGCCCCATAATGATCTTCTGGATAAAAAATTTATTAAAAACCGCAATTAGAATTGCCCCTGTCACCACTGCTATAATGGATCTGAACAAATGGCCTCTTAAGGCTTCAAGATGATCAATGAACGACATTTCAGTTGTGTTCTGTCTATTCTTTCTTTTTAAAAAATTCAGTAGTGCCATTGATTAGATTGTAAAAAAGTGCGTAAAGATATGAAGTCCGAAGCCCCATAGTTTTTTTTGGCAATAAATTTACATTGTGTGCTAAGCGAAGCCCAGGTAAAATAAAAAACATGCATAATATTATGGGATATGGTCCGAGAGAAACTACGAAAGATTATTTTAATTTTCGCATTTTGACCGTTTCAATACGCGTATCACTAACATTTAAGACATCAAATTCATAATCATCAATGATTATTCTTTCCTTTTGTTGGGGAATTGTTTCGTGGTAATTAATAATATATCCGGACAGCGTTTCAGATTCCTGAGATTCGAATTCCAACCCGTATTTATCAATCAGGTAATCCAGCTCCAGGCGACCAGAAAATATGTATTCATTTTCCGCAATTTGTTTTTCTACAAATTCTTCTATATCATATTCATCTTTAATATCACCGAAAATCTCTTCCAGGACATCTTCCATAGAAATGATGCCAGCCGTTCCGCCAAATTCATCAACCACCCAGGCCATACTCTTTCTTTCCTTGCTAAATTTTTCAATCAGGTCAGTAGCACTCATACTTTCTGGTACGGCAGGTATGGGTAATAAAATTTGTTGGATGGATTCTGGTTTTTTAAAGAGGTCCAATTGATGAACATAACCGGTAATATGGTCTATATTATTTTCGTAAACAAGCAGTTTACTCAATTTGGTTTCAATAAATTTCCGGGTCAATTCTTCCATGGAGCAGGATGCTTCAACCCCCACAATTTCTTTCCTTGGTACCAGGCACTGCCTGATTTTAATTTTGGGTAGCTCCAGCGCATTTTCAAAAAGTTCCGTACTCATTTCCTGTTTTTCATCACTTCCATTTTTAAATTGCTGAAAAAGTGTATCATAATCCGTGTATTTAAAGGCCTCATTTCTTTCAGCCATTCTTACATTGAACAAATACTTCAATAACCATTCTGACATATGAATAAGTGCAGCACCAATAGGATAAAAAACCTGGTAGAAAAAATGAATAACGCGGGAAAAGAAATAAAGAAATGTATTGCTTCTTGCCCTGAAAATAGCACGGGGGATGAACTCCACAAAGATCAACAAAATAAAAGTGCAGATAGCTATTTCAACGATCATACGAACCAGGGCCGAACCAACACCTATAACCTGCCATAATGGTCTCATAACTACCGCGAACTGTAAACCAAAAAAAACAAGCAATAAATTAAAACAAATGAGCGTAGTTGTTAAGAATCGAACGGGTGTTTCAAAAAATTCGGCAAGTATTATACCACTGCTATGTCCCTGTTTCTTTTTTAATTCTACCCCCATCCGGTTGGCACTGTAAAAAGCCATTTCCATACCAGCGAAAAATCCCATTAATAAAATGGCCATCACGAACCACAAAATATCTTTCATTTCTGCCATACCCTAAAGATAAAGTTTGCCGGGACATTCCCCCTGTGTTGAACAAATGAAAAATACATATTTTTATTTTATGAGCTTATGAAGTTTTCAACCAGTCTTTTAGCTTCTATACATGCTTTTTCCAGATCATCATTCAATAAAACATGATCAAAATGATCTTTGAACGAAAGTTCGTATTTGGCTTTATTTACTCTTGCCCTTATTGATTCGTCTGAATCCGTACCCCGGGTATACAGGCGACGTTTCAATTCATCTACTGACGGCGGCATTATAAAAAGCCCGAGAGATTGGGGAAATTGTTTTTTTACATGAATTGCGCCTTTAACATCAATATCGAGCAAAGGTATTTGCTGTTTATTCCAAATTCTTTGAAGCTCTGACTTCAGCGTACCATAATATTTCCCATCATACACCATCTCCCACTCGGCAAATGCGTCCTCACGGATTTTGATATTAAAATCTTCCTGGCTTAAAAAATAATAATCAATCCCATTCTTTTCTTTTTCCCTGGGTGGCCGGGTAGCGGCAGATATTGAAAACGCAAGTTTATCAGGAAAACATTCTAATAAATAGCGTGTTATTGATGTTTTACCGGAACCTGAGGGTGCGGTTAATAGGATGATTTTATTTTGATAAATCATGGCTGCAAAGAAAGAAAAGAAAAATGATAAAGCATTAGTATTCCGTCACATCCGGATTTTCGTCCACTTCATGACTTCTTTCCGGCCTCATTTGCGGGAAGAATAAGACATCCTGTATACTGGGTTGATTGGTCATCAACATGCACAACCTGTCTATACCAAACCCAATACCTGATGTTGGTGGCATGCCATATTCCAGGGCCCTTAAAAAATCATGATCAATAAACATTGCTTCATCATCCCCCCGTTCCATTAAACGAGCCTGTTCTTCAAAGCGTTCACGCTGCTCTACCGGGTCATTTAATTCAGAATAAGCATTTGCAATCTCTTTACCATTTACAATTAATTCAAACCGCTCTACCAGGCCTGGTTTTGAACGGTGACGCTTAGTAAGAGGACTCATTTCAACCGGGTAATCTATAATAAATGTGGGTTGAACAAAATGGTCCTCACAGGTTTCGCTAAATAATTCATCAACCAATTTTCCTTTACCCATGGTATCATCTACATGAATATTTAGTTTGTGACAAACTTCCCGCAGTTGATTTTCATCCATATTGCTGATGTCGATGCTGGTATATTCCTTTATAGCATCGTACATGGTTATCCGCTTATAGGGCGCTTTGAAATCGATTTCCGTTCCTTCAACCATAACTTTTGTAGTTCCATTTACAGCAATTGCAGTTTTCTCCAGCATTTGTTCCGTAACCTCCATCATCCATAAATAATCCTTGTAGGCAACATAGAATTCAAGTACAGTAAATTCCGGGTTATGTGTTCTGTCCATCCCTTCATTCCTAAAATTCCGGCTGAACTCATAAACCCAATCAAAGCCCCCAACGATTAAACGTTTTAAATAAAGTTCATTAGCTATGCGCAGGTAAAACGGCATATCCAAAGCATTGTGGTGAGTTACGAAAGGACGCGCTGCCGCACCTCCGGGAATGCTTTGCAGTACAGGCGTGTCAACTTCCAACGCTCCTTTATCATTTAAGAATTGCCTGATTGCATTTACAAGTTTCGTGCGCTTTTCAAAAGTTTGTTTTACTTCAGGATTGATGATAAGATCAGCATAACGCTGACGGTACCGGAATTCCGGATCTGTAACAGCATCAAAAGTTTGTCCTTCTGCTTCCCTTACTACAGGTAAAGGTTTCAATGATTTTGAAAGTACCGTCAGTTCCTGTACATGAACGGATGTTTCACCGGTCTTGGTTGTAAAAACATACCCTTTAACACCGATAATATCGCCAAGGTCAATCAGTTTCTTCCAGACGATGTCATAAAGCGATTTGTCTTCGCCCGGGCAAACATCATCCCTGCGGATATATAACTGAATGCGTCCCTGGGCATCCTGCAGAACAGCAAAATTTGCTTTGCCCATATCCCTCACACTCATAATACGGCCTGCCAGGCATACCTGCGTAAATTCATCTTTTGTTGCTGCTGTAAAATTTTCTTTTATATAAACGGAATTTGAATTAACGGGATAAAGAGCAGCAGGAAAAGGATCAATACCCATTATCTGCATTTCGGCCATTTTTTCACGCCTGATGATCTCTTGTTCTGATAAGTGCGGTGTGCTCATATAAATTAGCTTTAAAACAAAATGGTTGGTGCGTCACCAACCAGGTTTTTATTTTTTTGCAAAAGTAGATGTTCAATAGCACACGACAAAAGTGAGTAAGTATGATGAGAATAATAAATAAAACAGGCTTACGAATCATTTAATAACGATTCATCCAGGCTGAAACGGGTAGGTTGATTTTTTTTGCCTTTTGCCCCGCCATAATAGAATGAAATAATTTTTGTTGAGATTTTAGATCCGGAAGCAGGCGTAGTTTTAAAGACCCTGTCCCACCAGGTAACGGAAACGCCAAAACAGCGATCAGGTTGTTTGAGATGATGAACCATATGAAATTCTAAAAGCGCCGGAAACAATTTTTCGGCCCATGATTGGTGAAGGATATAGTGAATCAGGGAAAACAGGGAAAAACCGGTCATCAAACCTGCTATGTAAAAAAAGATAAAGTGTATGTATATGCCTGTCAGCAATAAAATTAAACAGGTAAAAAACATGCATCCCCTATGAAAAACAGTCACTCTTATTTCCGTGGGATGACTGTGGTGATGCTGATGTCGGGTAAGAGAATTAAGTCGTGATTTATTCCCTTTAGTATGAGACCAAAAACGATGAATCATATATTCTGCAAATGTCCAGCAGTACCAGCCATAGAAAAAAATGAAGACGTTAAACAGAATTTCTGGCATTGGACTCATGTAAAATAAAATTATTATCCACGGAATATTTAACAGTCCAAAAATCATAGTACACCAGGATCCTGCATATTGGATGCGAAGAGCCTTTAATGCTGATTTATATTTCATGATGCCTCCTTAGATTTTTTTTAATTCAATATTTATCTGAATCTAAAACCCGGGAGACTCTATTTATAATTGAATTTTGCCTGGTCTATATTCAACTGCCTTGTTTTAATGAATAATTGCCAAATAGCTACAGGTAATATGGCTTATTTGAATTATATTAAATCTTGGATGGCAGTTTTTGCAATTAATGCAAATAAATTTTAATCACTTAATACATGCAAACTGATCTGTCACAGGATTTTTTATTCCAGCGTATCAGGGAAATTCTGCCGCCCCAGGCCTCATTAGTGGATGTTATTTCGGAAGTACTGCATGTAAGCAGTGACAGTGCATACCGTCGCATTAGGGGCGAAACCCCACTGATTCTAGAGGAAGCACGCCAAATATGTCTTCATTTTAATCTTTCGCTTGACCAGATATTGAATATCCGCTCCGGTTATACATTATTCCAAACAACACGGATCAACAACAACGGGTATAGTTTCGAAAATTATTTGCAGGACATTCTGAATCACCTGGAAAACATCAATTCTTTTATTTATAAACAGCTGATCTACCTCACCAAGGACATCCCCATTTTTTATAATTTTTCATCAGATGCATTATTTGCTTTCCGGTATTTTTTCTGGATGAAGTCAATTCTGCTACATCCATCATACAAGGATGCTAAATTTTCGGTGGATTGTTTAACACCAGAAATCAAATTAATAGGAAACAAGATCATCAGAAACTATATCAATATACCCTCCACTGAAATATTGAATACGGAATGTGTTGACAGTTTAATTTTCCAGATTGAATATTATAAAGATGCCGGATACTTTTATTGCAAATCTGATGTGTTATTGGTTTATGAAGGGCTGGAAAACCAGGTGGAACATATAAGAGACCAGGCGGAAGCCGGTTGCAAATTTTTAAAGGGAGAAAATCCGCTGTATAAAAAAGATAATTATAAGTGTGTATTCAATCGTGTTTTATTGGGAGATACAACCATCCTGATCATCACCGATCATTTAAAAACGCTGTTTCTTAATTACGATGCATTGAATTACATGATCACACGCGATGAAAAATTTTGCAATGATGTTCACACTGATATGGTCAATCTCATAAAACAATCAACACAGATAAGCAGCGTGAGCGAAAAACAACGAAACAGTTTTTTCAACATCCTCCTTTCAAAAATTGAAGCCCGTAAAAAACACTTATAAAACATTCTATTATGGATACGCTGGCACTTCAAAAACAAATATTCAGTCAAATTAAAAACCGCATTGCTGAACATGTTTCCGCTGTTGATGAAATTGCCGGTTTATTAAATATCAGTTCTGACAGTGCTTACAGGCGCATGCGGGGCGAAAAAACCATTTCACTGCAGGAATTATGTATACTCTGTGCACACTACCATATTTCACTTGACCAGATGATGGACATACAAACCGATGCATTCCAATTCCAGGGAAAGCTGATTAACAGTGATAATTTCCGGTTTGATGAATACCTGACAAATACACTCAATACAATGGCTTTTGTAAGCAGTTTTAAACAAAAAGAATTTTATACACTCTGTAAGGACATACATCTTTTCCGTCATTTTCAAAACAGGGACCTGGCCGCTTTTAAATATTATTTCTGGATAAAAACCATATACCGTTTTAAAGATATAAAGAGTAAGAAATTCAGCTTTGATGAATATGATGATAATCTTTACAATCTTGGCAGAAAAATTCTCTCCTATTATACCCAGATAGATGCTGTAGAAATCTGGAACCTGGAAGCAATAAATGCCAGTATCAGGCAGATTGAATATTACCGCGATGGCCGTATGTTTGAAAGTGATGAGGATGTGCTCAGAATTTATGAATCGTTGGAAAAATTGCTGAATCATATGGAAAAACAGGCTATTCTAGGTTACCAGTTTGATGATGAGGATCCTGAACAAAAACCGAGGGGTTCATTCCAGATGTATTTTAATGAAGTACTGATCCTTGACAACTCAACCCTGGCCATTCTTGATGGACAAAGGATATCTTACATGATTCATTCCGTTGTAAATTATATGACTACACGTGATACGAGATTTAGTGAAAACCATTTCAATCACGTGCAAAACCTGCTGCAGAAATCTACAATGATCAGTACGCAAAGTGAAAAGGAAAGGGCAAGATTTTTTAAGATCTTGCACGATCGGATAAACAAACGCAAAGAGGCTTTATCCGTTTAAAATTTAAGCAGTTACATTTGTTGGCCGACAATTTGAACTATTATTAAAAACTTATCTATGAAACGCATTATACTTACCCTGTCCATGTTACCGCTTTTTTTTACTTCCTGCGATACGCTTTCCAGCCTTCCCGGCAATTATGGTGGTTACACAGAAGCAGAAGCTGCACAAGGTATTCGCCAGGCATTGGACCAGGGTATTGATAAGGGTATCAATTTCCTGAATAAGCCGGATGGTTTTTTTGGCAATGAAGCTTATAAATTATTCTTTCCTCCCGATGCACAAAAAGTTGTGACTACTCTTCGGGACCTGGGATTTAACAGCGTAGTTGATAAAGCTATTTTACAAATAAACCGTGGTGCTGAAGATGCGGTAGGATATGCGAAACCTATTTTTGCAGATGCCATCCGCGAAATGACTATTCAGGATGCCATTAATATAGTTCGCGGTCCTAATGATGCGGCCACTCAATACTTCAAACAAAAAACAACCGAAAAACTGGTAGCTGCATTTACACCTGTAATTAAAAGTTCATTGGACAGAACGGAAGCTACCAGGTATTATACAGATGTAATCAACACTTATAATCGTTTTCCTACCACTTTCAATAAAATAAATCCTGACCTTCCTTCTTATGTAGTTGATAAAGCAGTCAGTGCTTTATTTGACCAGGTGGCTAAAGAAGAAGCCAACATTCGGGCTAATCCCCTGGCACGCACTACAGAAATTTTACGTAAGGTATTTGGCAGCCGTTTTTAAGTAAAAGCAAGATGATCTTTCAGAATAGTACAATAGATATGGCCCTGTTGCCTAAAGCCGAAGAGGTTGAATTAACACCTATTGAAAAAGATTATTTAAAAGTAATGCGTCTGGAATGGTTACTGATCTCCGGGATTCTGCTTCTGGCTTCAGGTTTCCTTGTTTTTATAGTGCCCCCATTTCAAACTTTTCCAGGATATATATTTATAATCGCAGCATTTATCCTGATCATTGTATTTTATTACATTTTACAAACACTGGCTTTTAAAAAAAGAGCATATGCTTTAAGGGAGAAGGATATCATTTACCAGAATGGAATTATTATTCAGCAAACAAGTATTTGTCCCTTCAACCGTATTCAAAACAGCAGTGTTAGTACAGGTCCTTTTGAAAGAAAATATGGTCTGGCTACTTTGCATCTTTTTACTGCCGGTACCAGCGGGGCCGATTTACATATAAAAGGTTTGAAAGAATCAGATGCGCAAAGTATTAAAGAATGGATAGCCAAAAAAACCGCGGATGAAGAACCAGCAACCGCCTGACTGGCACCTGCCGCAAAGGCAGTCAGCATCCGGGTTATTGATCATCCTGTATAAAGCAGTGATAACTTTTGTGAAAGCCATCTGGCCTGTTCTTGTAATTATTTTATTCCGGGAATCTTCCAATAAATCTGGCTACCTCCAGGTTCTCGTTGCCGTTATCGGAATAATAGTGCTGGTCAGTTCACTCGTTAATTTTTATTATTTCCGATTTTTCATTCAGCAGGATGATATGGTTTTCCGAAAAGGACTGATCAATAAAAAGATCATTACCATTCCATTAAAAAATATCCAGGCGGTGCATATTGAACAAACCTGGATGCACCAGCTATTTAAGATAGCCCGGGTGAAAATCGATACTGCAGGTAGTGATAAAGCTGAAGCAACCATTGATGCCATTGCCATTGATAAAGCTTCCATGCTCCGTACTTATCTGATGGAGAATGAAAAGATGGATTCCAATGATATCACTAAACCCGTGGTTACCCCTTTAATATCATTATCTATAGCAGATGTCATAAAAATGGGACTTACGGCTAACCATATACAGACTTTTTTTATCATACTGGCATTTACCATGTCCATGTATCAGAACCTGGAAGATATTTTCGGCAATATCATTAACCGAATGCTGGAAGAATCATCTTCACTCATCACTTTTACCACAAGTGTTTTGTTGTCATTAGCTGTATTTGTATTAGTGATATCTATTGTTGTTTCATTATTACGTATGGCATTACTCTATTTTAATTTTCAACTGTCAGGAGCCGAAAAAGGATTTAGAATCAGGTCAGGACTAACCAGTATCCGTCAAAACCTGGTGCCATTTTCCAAGATCCAGTATATTTCATGGAAAGCAAACTGGGTACGCCGGAAATTGAATATTTATGTATTGGAATTTCACCAGGCAAATGTGGAAGAAAATAAAAAAACACAAAAGGCCCTGGTGCCAGTTCTAAACAATGTTGCATTCGAAAAACTCGTAGCTCCTTATCACCCTGAAATTTTTCAGGGAGAGCACAGTGAACATCAAATTCACCGGGCATATGCATTGCGGCGGTTGTTTATTATTGGTTTGCCACTTGGATTGGCTTTTACCAGTTTAGCCTGGATTTTTATTCCCTATTATGCATTCAGTTTTTTGTTATGGCTACCAATTATTTATTTCAGCAGCATGGTTTTTCAAAAAATTTACCGGCTATACATAAACGATGATGCCCTGCAGATTTATAGTGGCATTTGGGGCCGTGAGATCCAATTATTGCAATGGTACAAAATTCAAAAAATCGGATTGCATCAATCCCCCTGGCAAAGAAAAAACAACATAGCCAATATCGTTTTATATACGGCAGGCGGTCATATCCGGATACCTTATATTGATCTTGATTTGGCTAATGAAATAAAAAATTACGCCTTGTATAAAATAGAATCCAGTCAGAAAAACTGGTTATAGATACGTTAATCATTAGAAAGTAATACCTGCCAGGCTTCCTGTACTTTTCCATCCGATAATAACGACGACGCATACAAATGAAGTTCCTTTTCCATTTCAGGCGGATTAATACTGTAATATTGAAGGATCTGTTTCAGGTGATCATCATTAAAAGCCGCTTCTATAACAGGTATTTCTTTCACATTGGCTAATAGACCCAGGTTATTCCCGGTTAGTATCTTACTGTTACGGATATGCGCAGGAAGTGCATCGACACCGATTCCTAAGGATGTACTGGGTTTTATTACCTTGAAGAGATTATGCTCATTTACCTGGCAATACCAATCACCCCCAAGCCTTGCCACATGATGTATTTTTCGCTGGTCCAACTTCCTCATCACTTCATCAGCAGGAACATCTTCAAATAAATTTTCGTCAATATGAAGCACCAATACTTTACAGATAACCAGTTGCCCGGCACCACCCATTTCACCCAATGATTTTATTTCCATTACCCGGCATTCCATTTTGGCCAGGCTTTCTTTTACCATGGGTGGGCGTACAACGGTAGCTTTCTCCATAGTAAATCCAGCCTTTGTAAATTCATTAACTGTTTTAGGATATTCACAACTTGCCAGTGATGTTTGTTGTACCATGTCATAAGTAACCATATTGATTACTACTTCAGGTACTTCCAAAACATTTTGCAAAGTATGCTTGGTTGTATTATCCCGAACACGCCTTGCGGGGGAAAAAATGACGACCGGTGGATTTGAAGAAAAAATATTAAAAAAACTAAACGGGCTCAGGTTTACATTTCCTTCAACATCTATAGTCGATGCAAAACAAATGGGCCTTGGAGCTATAATATGCTGCAGGTAATATTGTTTTTCAGCAGGTTTTAAATCTTGTAATGAAATGATCATATTGAGAATTAAATGTTCTATTCCAAAATGGTGTTCATCCTGATTTGGTTTAGGTGGTCAGGATTTCAGATATTTGCCCACTATGGCAAATATAAAACCATTCAAAGCATTAAGACCAGTATTAGAGCATGCACTGCAGGTAGCTTCGCGTCCTTATGATGTATTAAACAGGGAAGAAGCTAAAGCGGAAGCAACTGCTAATCCGTATTCTTTTCTGCACATAACCAAGTCCGAGATTGATTTACCAGATGATGTGGATATACATCACCAACAGGTTTACGATAAAGCGAAGCAAAATCTTCAAAAATTCAGGGATGAAGACGTTTTGATACAGGAGGAGAATGCCTGTTATTATATTTATCAACTAACCATGAATGGTAGAAGCCAAACAGGACTGGTTTGTGTTTCATCTATCGATGATTACTTCAACGATAAGATAAAAAAGCATGAATACACCCGGCCAGAAAAAGAAAAGGACCGCATCAATCATATAAAAACAACCCGTGCACAAACAGGGAATGTATTCCTTGCGTGCAGGGATTTGGAAGAATTGGATGAAATTTTTGAGCATTGGAAACATGATAACCTGGCTACTTATAATTTTACAACCGCAGACGAAATTCAGCATACCATCTGGATCATAGATAACCTGGCTACCATAGATTCCATTACAGCATTATTTGAAGAAAAAATACCAGCCACATATATTGCTGATGGCCATCATCGTGCCGCATCTGCCGCTAAAGTGAGTAAAGAACTCTCCGAAAGCAACGATGCACAATATTTCTTAACAACCATTTTCCCGGCGGGCCAGTTAGCCATCCTGGATTATAACCGGGTTGTAAAAGATCTGAACGGACTTTCTGATTCTGATTTTTTAACAGCCCTGGAAAAAGATTTTTCAGTAAGCCTTTCCAGCGAAGCTGTAAAACCTAAGGAAAAATATAAATTCGGCATGTTTCTGAATGGCCAATGGTACAAGCTAAATCCCCGGGAAAATCCTGCCAGCAATGATCCGATTGGTGTGCTGGACATTTCGGTTTTGTCTGAAAAAATTCTGGATAAAATTTTAAACATAAAAGATCAGCGTACGGATAAGAGAATTGATTTTGTGGGTGGAATTCGTGGCCTGGAAGAACTTGAAAAAAGAGTTAACAGCGGAGAAATGAAAGTGGCATTCAGTTTGCACCCCGTCAATATTCAGCAATTATTTGATATAGCTGACAGCGGTGAGGTTATGCCACCCAAAAGCACCTGGTTTGAACCTAAGCTCAGGGATGGACTTTTAACACATCTTGTTTAAGTTCTGCAGTTATAATGTGTAATCTTGCAACTGGCAACAGGTTAAATACATCTGTTGACCATAAATATATTTATGCAAAAATTATTTTTTTCCGTTTTCATAGCAATGTTTTTTGGGATAAACCTTTCAGCCCAGCAAACAACTGAATCTTTGCAGGAGAATGCACGGACTTTTTTACGCCAGGGCGATTTTGATAATGCGATCATTATCCTGAACAGGGCGATACTTCAGGACAAGGATAACCTGGAACTTCATAAAGATCTTATACAGGCTTATTACTACAAACGTAATTTTGAAAAAGCACTGAATGGAGTAAAAAATATAGTTGACAGAAATGATGCAGACGTAATCACTTTCCAGATTGCAGGTAATGTTTATAAAGCACTTGAAGATGTAAAAGAAGCAGATAAACTTTATAAAAAAGGCTTGAAAAAATTCCCTAACAGTGGGCCATTACATAGTGAATATGGTGAACTGTTATGGGCAAAGAAGGATTATAATGCCATTAAACTTTGGGAAAAAGGAATCCAGGTTGATCCAGGATATAGTGGTAATTATTACAATGCTGCACTTTATTATTTTTATACGAAAGATAAAATCTGGAGCATTTTATATGGAGAAATATTCGTGAATATGGAGAGCCTCACTCCACGAGGTGCAGCCATGAAGGAACTTTTATTAAATGCGTATAAAGAAAAGCTTTTCACAGAAGCTGACCTGATGAAAGGAGAAGAAAATAATAAAAGTGAATTTGCAAAAGCTGTTTTGCAAACCTTTAACCGACAAGGATCACTGGCGACTCGGGGAGTTACAACGGCTACTCTTACCATGATGCGTACCCGATTTATTACGGACTGGTTCGCCAACAATGCAACAAAATTTCCTTTTCGATTATTTGATTATCATCAGCAATTATTAAAGGAAGGCATGTTTGAAGCATATAATCAATGGCTGTTTGGGACTGTTGAAAATTTACCTGCTTTTGAAACCTGGGCCAATACGCACCAGGCTGCATATACCAGGTTTACGGATTTTCAGAAAAACCGGATATTTAAAATGCCTGCCGGTCAGTATTACCAGGCTCAATAAATTCCAATTTTTGAGATTAAAGGAGGCTGAAGCCCTTTTGCTGTTCCTGATTTATTTTCAATAAATTGTTCATTCAAATTTTGAATTATGGATGAACAGGAAAAACAATTATGGAAATTAGCCCGTAAACGAGCCGAATTTAAAAAAAATCTAAGTGTTTATCTGATCGCCAGCGTGTTTTTCTGGACTATCTGGTGGTTTACCTTCGGCATGCATGGACGAAACATGAAATGGCCCTGGCCCATTTGGCCTATGCTTGGTTGGGGTTTAGCTTTAGTTTTTCAATATATTGAAGCTTATAAAGGAGATAGTAAAACTTTGGTTGACAGGGAATTTGAAAAATTGAAAAGAAACGCCGAAAAAAACCAGCAGCCTTAATGCTCCTTCATATTATTTAATTATTTTGTTTTTGGAGTATAAATTAACGATAGCTTACCCGGAAAATAAAGCTGGGAATAATAGTCCTTTTTACTTGCATTAAATTACTTGCCATGACAGAACTAAAACGATTGTTTGATTGCATTGAATACCAATTGCAAAAATTGCCTGTAGAAGATATGATGGCCGCCAAAGAAAACGGAAAATGGCGAAAATACAGTACGCAGGAAGTTCATCAAACGGTTAAAAAATTAAGTGCAGGATTAATTGGTTTAGGCATAAGTGGCAACGATCAAACTCCGGAAGGCAGGGATAAAATTGCTGTCATTTCAAAAAATCGTCCTGAATGGGTGATGCTTGACCTGGCCGTTCAGCAAACTGGTGGCGTGTTAACACCTATCTACCCTACCATTAGTGTAAATGAATTACATTTTATTCTTGAAGATTCACAGGCGAAAATGATTTTTGTGAACGATGAAGAGTTGTATTTAAAAGTTTTGACACTGAAAGATAAATTGCCCCTCCTGAAACACATTTTCACTTTTGAACATGTCCCTGATGCAAGACATTGGAAAGAAGTACTTCAATTATCAACACCTGAACTGGAAGAAAAGGTTCATACAATTTCTTCCAAAGTTCAATACGAGGACCTGGCTACAATTATATATACTTCCGGTACTACAGGAAAACCTAAAGGTGTAATGTTATCTCATAAAAATATCCTGAGTAATGTAATGGATAGTATGCCATGTTTTCCACCAGGGGATAATTTAAGGGCATTAAGCTTTTTACCGCTCAATCATATTTTTGAAAGAATGGTAACTTATATATACCTGTTTAAGGGTACCAGCATATATTATGCTGAAAGCCTTGAAACCATTGGCGATAATTTGAAAGAAGTGCAACCTCACCTGTTTACAACAGTACCACGCCTATTGGAGAAAGTATATGATAAGATCATGCTCAAAGGAAATGAGTTGACAGGTGTAAAAAGAAAACTGTTCTTTTGGGCACATGAGTTATCTACACGGTTTGAAATTAACCAGCCGCTAAACCCATGGTATAAATTTCAACTTGGATTGGCTAATAAATTAATTTTCAGTAAATGGAGAGAGGCACTGGGTAATAATATCAAATGTATTGTAACCGGTGGAGCTGCCTGCCAGGTTCGATTGATAAGAATTTTTACGGCTGCTAAGATAGTTATAATGGAAGGTTATGGCTTAACGGAAACATCACCAGTTATAAGTGTGAATCGTTATAATGAAGAAGACCGTATGTTCGGCAGCGTTGGACCTCTTATTGCCAATATCCAGGTAAAAATTGCAGAAGATGGAGAAATTCTTTGTAAAGGTCCCAATGTAATGATGGGGTACTATAAACGCCCAGACCTTACTGCAGAAGTTATTATTGATGACTGGTTTTATTCAGGTGATATCGGTACTATGGTAAAAAATAAGTTTTTAAAAATAACAGACCGTAAAAAAGAAATGTTTAAAACCAGTGGAGGTAAATATGTTGCTCCGCTGCCCATTGAAAATAAATTGAAGGAAAGTGTTTACATAGAACAAATACTGGTTGTTGGTTCCGACAGAAAATATGTTTCAGCTCTCATTGTGCCGTCTTTTCCTAACCTGAAAGACTGGTGTAACCAAAACAAAATTGATTACACCACCAATAAAGAAATGCTTCACCATCCTGCCGTATTAGATTTTTATAAAGACCTGGTAGAGAATTTCAACAAATACTTTAATCATGTAGAACAGATCAAAAAGTTCGAATTATTACCAGATGAATGGAGTGTTGAAACGGGTGAGATGACACCAAAATTATCGTTGAAGAGAAAAGTAATAATGGAAAAATTCAGGGATGCGATTGATAGAATTTATGCCTGATATTAATTTTTGAATTTCGCTTTGCGTAAGAACTGCCCGACCTTTTGTTTGATCATATCAGCTTTACTGCCAGTAAAAGCAGCCATACCCCATTGCAACATATCACCTGCAACTTTTGAAACCGGCCCTGAAGCTGGTCCTAAAAAGATTCTTTTAGATAGGTATCCGGTTAACAAACCTAATGAGGCATTTACAAGTTTCCCTTTCATACCTGGTTGATGAAAGGCATGACTGATCATATTACCAGGCTTTAGTGCTTCCATTGTTTTTTGCGCCTGATCTTTCAGTTCATATTCCTGTAATAATTTTTTTTGCTCAAGTTCAGCAATGCGTTGCTGCAAATCTTTAGATGTGGAGATGGGCACCATTAATTTCCAAGAATTTTCTTGATAATACGATTATTGACAGGTGTTTTAAGCCAGGTATTTCTATTAAAATAAAAAACAAGTCCGGTGAGTGCATACAATCCAGCAAGGATAAAAAAACCTAGGTAAATCTCACCTATGTATTCGCCAATTAATATTGCCAGCCCGATATTCAATAAAATAATAAATAAAAATGCGATCAGTAAAACCACCATTCCTGCATACATTGTAGATGCAGCATCGGCCGATTTTTCCACCGCTTTTAATCGGGCAAGTTCCACTCTTGTTTCTACATAATCTGTTGCCTTATGAAAAAGATCTTCAAGGGCAACAGTTGGCGCATTCTGGTGTTCTGTATTTTCTCCGGACTTGTTCAATCAAAATAAATTTACATGCTATTTTGTGCTCCTGCTTTCACTCCTGCAGTAGCCCTGTCTTTCATATCAGCTGCTTCGCTTTTAGCACTGTCAAATTTGCTGGCAATATTATCTACCAGGTCATTGAATTTGCTTTTAAGCGAATCTGCAACATCAGAGCTTTTTGTTGATATTCTACGCCTGGTTTCTGGACCCTTTTCAGGGGCAAATAAAATACCCAATACAGCTCCGGCGGCTGCGCCTGCTAAAACACCTAATAATACTTTTGAACCTGAATTCATATAATTTGAAATTTATTAGTGAAAAATAATTTATAGATCATCAATCCATCTTTTTACTTCGTCTTTTGTTTTGCCGGTCTTTTGTTGCAGGCGTCCTAATAATTCATCTTCTTTACCGTCTTCGTAACGAAGATCATCATCAGTAAGGTCAGCATATTGTTGCTTTACTTTACCCTTAGCTTCATTCCAGCTACCTTTTAATTTTAATTTCCAACTTTCCATAATATAACATTTTAAATTTTAATAAGTTCAATTTCTACACAGTAGATAATAAAAAAACTTTGCCAGATTGGACTCTAAAAAATTCTGGCCTCAGAACTATAAATAAGTCTATTTGCCTGTTTTGGTCCAAATAATATGCGGAAGAATCTCTACATGTCCAACCAGGATTAATACTGTACTAATTTTATAAGCATTAAGTTCTTCAGATAATTGAAACTTAATTTATTTTTATTTACAGGGACTTGTTTAAACCGGATTTGCAGGTACGTAATTTGGAAGTAACAATTAAACGCACATTTATAATTAACCCCAAAATAAAAATTATGCAAGATAAACCCGGCGAAATGACAACTGTTACTTCAGTCCTTGAGACTTTAAGACTTAAAAAGCAGGATAATGAATTTAAATTTACTGATGGCGGATTCTCAATCGGTAGTGGTAAAATATATACTCCTGAAGATTTAAAAATCATTAAAGTTTACCGCTTCGAAGGTGAATCAGATCCTTCTGATATGTCGGTAATATATGTAATAAAGGCAAATGATGGCTTAGTAGGTTATAGCATGGATGCTTACGGTGTTTACAGTGATCACGAAGATGCAACATATGATGATTTTATCCGTAAAATTCCTACCGATAACAGGGATGAAAAGAGGAGTTGATAAATTTTTTAAATTCATAAAAGCATGCCGGCACATTTGCCGGCTTTTTGTTTATAATCTTTTCACGGGTATTAATGTTGTTCCACCTCCAACAACTTTAGAACAGTTACTAAAAAAATAAATGAAAATTCACTTTTTATGAATCCTCATAACAACAATGGGGATTTTTTTAATTTATAGGTAGTAAAAAAATATTCCTGGGAGCATTTGATCTTCAATCATATTAACAGCAAGATCAAAAACATGGTGCTAATTTTTTACAGACTTTTTGAAGTTTCTACTGGCTTATCATTTCTTGACCATTCACTCCAGGAACCTACATAAAGCTTGGGTATCTGCATACCTGCATAATCCATTGCTAAAATAGTATGACAGGCCGTTACACCTGAACCACAATGCACAATCAGGTTTCCTGATTTTCGGCCTTCTATTTCCGGTTCATATATTTTTTTGAGTTTCTCCGGAGATAAGAAAAAGCCATAATTATCTAAGTTATTGGTATACGGAATATTGATTGCTCCTGGTATATGTCCTGCCACCAGGTCAATAGGTTCGGTATCACCATCATACCTTTTTTTTTCACGAACATCAATTATAAGGAAGTCCTTATTCTTCGATACATTTTCAATTTCTTGCATATTTGATAAGGGCAGTCTCCATGCAATGTCACCATACGGTTCGCCTATTGAAACTTCTTCCTTTTCTGAACTGATTGGAAATCCGGCATGGATAGCGGCATCAAAACCACCATCTATCACCTGTACTTTTTCATGACCGATAGATTTCAGCATCCACCAAAAACGGGCAGCCGCATTTGCGGCATTTTTTGTATCGTAAATGATGACATGAGATGATGGTGTTATTCCCAGTTTTGTTAAAACATCAGAAAAATTTACCGGGTCTGGAAGGGGATGTCGACCACCATCAGAAAAGCTTGATTTAATATCGGCAAGATCTGTATCCAGGTTAACAAATAAGGCTCCTTTCAAATGCTTCTGTAAATACTCTTCTTGGGCATTTACTCCTGTTCTGGCATCAACCATTACTAACTTCCTGGTTTTATTGAGTATTACTAACTCGCCTGGACTTATTATAGGTGATATGATCTGTTCCATAAATTAAATACAGGTTTTCAAAAAGATAAGTAAAAAGGATAATGATGAATAAGCAATTTATATTTTCTTGTTTTTGATTGGCAAACTAATTAAATACCATTTTTATGACAAGGTTATAATTACATTACCTGTTTTTTGCCCAGACTCAACATAATGGTAAGCCTCAATAATTTGCTCCAGTTTATATTGCCTGTCTATTATTGGTTTGAACATTCCCTGCTCTACCAATTCTTTTAAAAAAACAACATCAGCCTTACTTATGGTTGGAATAGGAAATATTAATTTTTTGCCCCGGAAGATGGGAGTTAGTAATGCTAAATAAATATTTTCGAAATTTTTACCCAATTCTGTTGATACATAAATTCCTTTTTTAGTTAGTAATGGTTTGCATTGCCCATATGAGCTTTTCCCAACCGCATCAAATATAAAATCAAAAGTCTGGCCTGTTTTGGTAAAATCTGTTTTGGTATAATCAATTACCTGGACAGCTCCCAATGATTTTATTAAATTCATGTTTAGTGTGTTACAAACAGCTGTAACATTGGTCCCGAAATATTTTAACAACTGTACAGCTGCAGACCCAATTGCGCCGGTTGCTCCATAAACAAGCACATCTTGTCCGGTTTTAATTTTAGCAGCCCTTATAATACATAAGGCATAATGGGCGCCTTCGGTGATCGGTGCCGCCATTTCATAAGTCATATTTTCAGGCATAGTTGTAATTGCATCATTCTCTGCCATGGTTAAATATTCCGCATGTGCCCCAAATTTTATATCGTTATATCCAAATACCTTGTCGCCGGTATGAAATAATTTTACGGCTTTTCCTACTCCTTCAATTATTCCGGCAAATTCATTTCCCAACGTCTTGTTTTTAGGTTTGATCAAGCCACTGAAGAACCTGGAAACAAAATATTCTGCACTTCTAAATCCACAATCCGTGCGGTTTACCGTTGTAGCATAAACTCTAATCAGAACCTCGTTGTCTTTGGGAACAGGTTTGTCAAC
>JACCYQ010000040.1 GCA_013696395.1 Chitinophagaceae bacterium | reverse complement strand
AAACAACCTATGAGTGTACAGGAAAACACCACGGCAAAGACCATCAAAAACTTCTTCATATGTTTTATTATTTTTTTAAATTAATATAATACGCCACAAATTACTATCCCGGTTAGGATCCGTTTTCCCGGCTTAATACATTTAATATTTTTGGGTAATGTTTAATATTATGTGCAAGTTAATTCAGGCAAACATTTTCACCACCATTTCTTTTAAAAGGGAAGCGGAAGGTGTACCTGAATCATTTACACCAACACTTTTTAAATTATACTGGTGAAGCAATAATAAGGCTTGTTCAACATCAGGGTAAGTGAATAACTGCTTTGCCTTTAGGTAATCTTTTAAGAAATAAACATTGACCCCAATAGCCGTAGCCAGGCTTTTATCATCTTTGGCCGGCAACCCATATAACATGTACAATTTGCTGAAGAATCCATAAATAGAAGGTAACACCAGTTGAATAGGGGCTGCTTTTGGATTGGCCTCAAAATAATTTATGATACGCAACGATTTTGCCAGGTTCTTTGACCCGATAGCAGATTGCAGTTCAAAAACATTGAAATCCTTACTGATGCCGACATATTTTTCAATATCATTTTCAGTGATGGTCTTTCCTTCACCCAGGTTTATAAATATCTTATTGATCTCGCTGTCGATGCGATTAAGATCACTTCCTATATGATCGACCAATAAAATCAATGCTTTGGGTTGAATACTTAATCCTTTGTTCCGGGCCATTTCAATAGTAAACTCTTTTACCTGGTCCTCGTACAATTTCTTAGTTGTCAATACGACCCCTTTTTCTTTTAACAACTTAGCCAGTTTTGTACGGCCGTCAACTTTTTTTTCTTTAAAAGCCACTACCAATACGGTTGAAGTGAGCGGATGTTCAATATAAGTTTCCAGCTTATCAATATCCTTCATTTGCTGGGCCTCTTTTATTATTACCACCTGCCTTTCAGCAAACATAGGATAGCGGCGGCAGGCGTTTATAATGTCGGGCCATTGAGCATCCTTTCCATAAAAAACAGTCAGGTTGAACCCGGCTTCCGCTTCAGTAAGTATGTTGTTTTCTGCGTAATGAGTTACTTTATCAATAAAATATTCCTCATCACCTTCAAGCCAGTAAATAGGTTTATAAAGTTTTCTTTTCCAGTCGGAGATGATCTTTTCAGCAGACATGGCCGCTAAGTTACTTGTTCTGATTTTTTTAACAAAACTGTTGAAAACGTTGATCAAAGGGAGTATATGGTTTTTGGCACGGTTTTCGGAATTGGTAGCATCGTTGACTAAAAGCAACAATAGCAAATTACCAACGCTTAATACACATACGTATAATTTGCATTTATAAAGTATAATTTTATCATCAACTCATTAAAGAACAAAAACCTTTAAAAATGGCAAACACAAACTATCCATCCGCCACACCGCAAAAAGAAACACCGCGGAATAACAGTAACAAAAATATTCTGATCGGCATCTTAGCTGCTGGCTTATTGGGAACATGGGGTTATTTATTATACGATAAAAATCAAACCTCTGAAAAATTAGAAGCTTCACAAACGCAGGTAAGCACTTCTATGAGCCAGCGTGATTCTGTGCAATTAATGTATAATGATGCACTGAGCCGTTTGGATTCATTAACCGGAAGTAACAATGATTTCCAGGGTCAATTAAGTGAAAGCAGTTCAGAGATCTCTAAACTGAAAAGTGAGATTCGCAGCATTTTAAATAAGAAAAATGCAACTGATGCGGAATTGAATCGTGCCCGGACTTTGATCGCTACTTTAAATGATAAACTGGCTAACCTGGAAGTTGAGGTTACCCGTCTTACCGGCGAAAACCAGGTATTGGCTTCAACCAATACGCAGTTAAGCACAGAAAAACAAGTTTTAGAAAGCAACCTGATGACGGCATCTTCTGATAACGTGGCGTTGGCAGAAACCGTTGAAATAGGTTCTACTTTCAGTGCATCTAATATCAGCATCACTCCTATTAATGAAAAGAACAGCGGAAAAGAAAAAACCACTACTACAGCCCGTAAGGTTGATAAACTGGTAATTGGTTTTGATGTTGAAAATCGTATTGCACAGTCAGGACCTGCTGACTTATATGTAAAAGTAACAGCTCCAAACGGACAGGTTATTTCAGATCCCACGTTCGGAAGTGGTATTTACACTACCCGTAAGGATGGTAATATAAATTTTACTTCAAGAATTTCTACCGAGTATGAAACTGGTACAAGAAAGAAAATTCAGGTTCCTCTAAAGATGACTGACTTTCAGACCGGTGATTACAAAATCGAAGTTTATCATAACGGTTTAAAAATCGGTGAGGGTATAAGATCCCTGAAAAAAGGTGGTTTATTCGGTTAATAAACATTTCAGACTCCTGAAAGTTACCGTCACAGCAAGCTGTGACGGTTTTTTTTTGCCCTGCATGAAAATTATTAATGATTTTTGATTTTTACATTTACACATGGCCAATAGTTTTTTCCAGTTTAAACAATTTATCATTCACCAGGATGCCTGCGCCATGAAGGTGACAACGGATAGTTGTTTATTTGGAAGCATGGTGGGCTCCATGGTAAATGGAACATTGTTAAAAAATGTATTGGATATCGGTGCTGGGACAGGTTTGCTTTCATTAATGATTGCACAACAATACCCGGATGTCTTGATAGATGCCATTGAAATTGATGATGCAGCTGCATCCCAGGCGGTAGAAAATATACAAGCATCACCATGGAATGATCAGATCCGGATATTTCATACAGACATCAAAAATTATAAAGAAGGCAAGAAATACGACCTGATAATATCCAATCCCCCGTTTTATGAAAATGAATTACGATCACCGGATGACCGAAAGAACATGGCGCATCATCAAACACATTTAAGGTCCGTAGATCTTCTCCAGGCAATTAAAGAAAACCTTTCTTCCACCGGTAAATATTTGCTGTTGTTGCCTTTTAAAAAGAAAGAAGAATGGATCTTGTTGCTAAAAGATTCCAATCTTGAGCCCCACCATCTTGTTTATTTAAAACAAACCATTAATCACCCATCCTTTTTCAGGATAATAATCAGCGGTGGAATTGGGAATGTACCCATTCGCAAACAGGAAACAGTTATAGTCATTAAAGATGCAAAAAACCAATATATGGAAGCATTCAGCCACTTATTGAAAGATTTTTACCTGCAGTTATGAATCTTCATTTTTCGCATACCCCTGCAGGTAAGCAAAGTCCGGCATTAAATTTCCTTCCTTTACCATTGTAGCTCTTTCTATAATGGATGATCCATTATGAACAATATCTTCCAGTACATACTTGATCAGTTGTTCCCCAAAATACCTGGAAGCATCCCGGGGTAATTCATTGGGAAGATTACCAACAGCCATTACATCAATGCTTTTAGGAAGAAAAGGTGCCGTTTTTTCCAAACTGTATTTGTCTACACCGTAAACAGGATCTTCAATGGTCTGATCACCCATATTAACAGGCACCGAACCATTTTCATCATCGGTGATATCTGCAATCACCCGGATACGAAAACCGTTATCTTTCACATCATCTTTTTCAAACAGTCGCGGAATATTTTTTTCCCAATAAATACCATTCATCAGAATATCTGTGGCGTTTGCATAGGGCAAAAATTTACTTTGATATTCGGATGGATGCTCATGAAAATGTGTTCTGATATAAGTTTTATTTTTTGCATGCTCATACAGTGCCGATCCTTTTAATTGCGTATAGACCGGGTATGTAAAATCACGTTCAAGATATTCATCGGGTTCCACTTCATGAATGCCCATCAGGTTCATAATCTCCAGGATGCCATGTGCAACCCTCCCCGACCCGGTAACAGCGATTTTTACAACTGGTATTTTTAATCCAAAATATGTATGGATCAATTCTTTAAAACTTTTTTGCAGGTATACTCTTTCTAACTTGTATGCCCCCGTACGCATACCATAAGCCCACATACCATTATGGGCACCAACTACACCTGCAAAAAAACCAAAACCGATTATACGTTGTCCATCTTCGTGTTCCAGGCATTCATAATCTACCAGAGTTATTTTTTTTTGGATAATGGCCTGAAGGAGTTTCCTGTTATGCGGTTGCTTTTTTTTAGTATGAGAAAAGAAGAGGTATTTTTTTTCGGGAATCAGTTTATCAACCGGCACTTCTTTAATACCCAAAAGGATATCACAATCTGTTACATCGCTAACCACTTTAATTCCGGCCATTGAATATTCTCTGTCGCTGAAACAACGATCAGGCGAGGATTGCACAACTACTTCCACCTCCTCCATATTTTTATTGATCCATTTACATTGATCAGGGGCCAGTGCAACGCGGTTATCTGCAGGTGTTTTTCCTTCTTTTATTAATCCGATTCTTATCATATGAATGGGTAAGTATTTAGTTGAATTCAAGTAAAAATATAAAACCCCGGCAATTAATTACCAGGGTTTTTAAAGCGTGCCCGAGATCGGAGTCGAACCGATACATCCTTGCGGACGGCAGATTTTGAGTCTGCTGCGTCTACCAATTCCGCCACCCGGGCTCAACGGGCAGCAATATTACAACTTTCCGTTTAATTGTATTATGATATGATCTTTTATTTCGATTTTTAATGCAGATAGCAATTAGGCATTAGATTTCAAAATGACATCGTACACTTTTAAAAACTAATTTTTTTTCAAACTTTTTGATTGCCATTTTGATCAGAAATAATTTGTGATTTAGGTAAGCAGTTAAACCTTTCGCAAGCCAGGACTAAGCAAATACCCAGCACATAAGTTATCATCTCCATCCATGCAAAGGAATTTCCTAAATCACATTTACAAGTTTTGAATTTTGCAAACCAAGAATTTTGACAAATTTGATAAACTGTAAACCCTCTATTGCAAAAGCAAATATCAAAACGCCTATTGCAGTTTTTATGATTGACACGTTGAAAAAGCTTCGAATAAAACAATAAATAAGGATTACAACCAGAAAATCTCCTACATAAGGCCGAATAAAACGGTCATTAACGAATAGTGCTATAAATAATTCTACCAGGAATAAAATAACAGTCAGTATAAAATAATCTTTCCGGAAGATGACTATATGTAAGAATCAATTGTGGGTTGGTTTGGAAAATAGGAAGATAAAAAATTAGTTTAAACTATGAAAAAAAGGTCAAATGATAAATGTCATTCCCATTAAAAAAAATTTCTTACCACCCGCTCTACCCTACTTATCCTTCAATGGATATAATAAACGTAGCGCATTAAAAACAGCCTGGTGGGTGATGGTAGCATGATCCTCTGCAGGCAGGTAATCATAATGCACCTGCAAATTTTTATTATCCAACTTTCTCAGTTTTTCCACCAGTAAATTTGCATCCACTTCCATTACATGCGGTATGGTGCTGGGTGCAAGCCCTTCTTTGCCTACACCAATATAAACATCAGTTTGTTTTTGATGAACTGATAAAGTTTGCGGTGCATATTTTAACAATGAACCATCATCCCACCATAAAGATGGACTGATGATTACATATTTATTAAACAAATAAGGTTTTTTGAGCAGAATTTCTGT
>JACCYQ010000019.1 GCA_013696395.1 Chitinophagaceae bacterium | reverse complement strand
TCTTTTTCAAGTGGAAAATATGTGGTGCTAAGTGCAAAAGCCAGGTAAAAAAAGGAGCCTATACCCCTGATACCAAAAAAACTAATGGCAAGTTTTTCTTTGATGTGGAATTTTGTTCCAATTAAAGCAACTAAACTGGTTACGGGCCGGATAATAAATAGAAATGCCAGCCCAAATAATGCCATTTCGAGTGTGAGATATTGTAAAATACCATTTACGATGCTGCCTCCGAATAATAACAATACTATTGCTACCAGGATTTTTTCTATCTGGTCGGTAAATTCATGTAAATTTTTATGAAACCGATGATTCATATGTGAGTTTCGTAAAGTTATAGCAGCAACAAATACAGCAATGAAACCATAACCACTAAATAATTCCGTTAATCCATATACAAGCAAAGTGGCAGCCAGGGCTACAAAGCCATCTTTAATAACAATTATTTTCTTTTTTTCAGGGATATAAAAAATAAGGTATGCCAATGCCCTGCCAATAATATAACCAAATGCAAAACCGATGATTAACCGGTAAAAAAGATCGAACCAAACCCATTGGGTAAAATTTCCCTGCCCGGTTGTTGCATATAAAGAAAGTGCAATGGCCAGCCAAACAAAAGGAAAAGCAGTACCATCATTCATACCCGCTTCTGCGGTCAATGAAAAACGAATATTTTCTTTATCTTTTTCATGAGGTGGTCCAACCTGCACTTCGGAGGCTAATACCGGATCGGTTGGTGCCAGTACTGCTCCTAATAAAAGGGCAGAAGCAATGTCAAATTCAAACGCCCAATGGCCGGCAAGAAAGACAGTGCCAATGCATAAAAGCATAGTGATTAAAACAAGCCGGAAAGGCACTCTCCATCTACGCAAAGAAAAAGGTTGGTCAATTTTAAGACCTGTTCCCATAATAGAAGTTATCACCACCAATTCAGTAAGATGTAAAGTTTCAGTGGGATAAGTAATGGGGTTGGGTATGGGTAATGATTTAAAAATAGCGAAGATGACCATGCCGAAGAAAACGTAAAATATAGAATAAGATATGCCGGTTATCCGGTTAATGATCGGCATCCATGCCATACCTAAAACAGCTATGCCAATAATAATAATAGAAAGGATGTAAGTCATTCAAGACAGGTTATTGTAAAAATTATGCCTGAAGAAAGTTAATTCAAAATTTATCAATGGTAATAGAAGCAAAAAAACCCAGCCAAAGGACCGGGTTTTAAATATCTTCAAATTACTTTCTAAGCAGGCTGCATATATAATTCTTCTCTTAGTTGATGCACTCTTTCATCTTCCAGGTATTCATCGAAACTCATTAAGCGATCTATGGTTCCATTTGGTGTAATTTCTATAACCCGGTTAGCAACGGATTGCATAAACGTGTGATCATGGCTTGATAGCAAAACCACACCGCTGAAGTTTGCTGAACTTTCATTAAATGATTGAATGCTTTCCAGGTCCAGGTGATTGGTTGGTTGATCCAGGATAATCAGGTTTGGATTTTGTAACATCATCCGGCTGATCATACATCTCACTTTTTCACCACCACTCAATACGCTGGTTTTTTTAAAGCAATCATCCCCGCTGAATAACATCTTTCCTAAAAATCCTCTTAAGAATGGTTCATCAACGTCAGTGATATATTCGGGTACCCATTGACGTAACCAGTCCATCAGGTTTAAGTTTTCATTAAAAAACTTATCGTTTTCTACAGGGAGGTAAGCTGTAGTCACCGTTGTACCCCATTCATAATGTCCCTTGTCTGCCTTGGATTCTCCATTAATTACTTCAAAGAATGAAGTAACGGCCAAAGGATCCCTGCTGTAAAATGCAATCTTATCACCTTTATTTACTGTGAACGTTACATTATTGAAAAGCATGCGACCATCTACCGATTTGCTCAATTTTTCAACATTCAGTATCTGGTTACCCACTTCGCGTTGCTGTTGAAAAATGATTCCGGGATATTTACGGTTGCTGGGTTCAATGTTTTCAATGGTCAATTTTTCCAGTGCTTTTTTACGGGCGGTTGCCTGCCGACTCTTGGAGGCGTTTGCGCTGAATCGTGCAATGAAGTCGATCAACGCCTGGCGCTTATCTTCTGTTTTCTTGTTCTTATCTGTTAATTGGCGGGCCATTAATTGGGACGACTCGTACCAGAAAGTATAGTTACCACTGAAAATTTTTATTTTGGCCCGATCCACATCGGCTACATGCGTACAAACGGTGTCTAAAAAGTGCCTGTCGTGGCTTACTACCAATACAATGTTTTCATAATCAGCCAAAAAGTTTTCCAGCCAACCTATGGTTTCAATATCCAATCCATTGGTAGGTTCATCAAGTAATAGAATATCCGGATTCCCGAATAATGCCTGTGCCAGCAAAACCCTTACTTTAAGGTTCGACGGAATTTCTTTCATCAGGGATTGGTGATAGTTTTCAGAAACACCCAGGTCATTCAATAATGTACCTGCATTACTTTCTGCTTCATATCCGCCCATTTCTCCAAATTCTCCTTCCAGTTCTGCAGCTTTCATTCCATCATCCTCAGTAAAATCTTCTTTTGCATAGATTTTCTCTCGTTCGTGCATTACCTGCCAAAGTTTGGTATGACCCATCATCACTGTATTAAGTACGGAGAATTCATCAAACTGGAACTGGTTTTGTTTTAAAACTGCCATCCGTTCGCCGGGTGTTATCTCTACCTGGCCTTTATTAGGCTCAATTTCCCCACTAACGATTTTCAGAAAGGTTGATTTACCGGCCCCATTGGCGCCAATTACACCATAACAATTGCCTTTACCAAAATTCAGACTTACCTCGTCAAAGAGTACTCTTTTACCAAAAGAAAGCGTTACATTTTTTACACTGATCATATCTGGATGCTCATTTTTTTTGAAGCGGCAAAGGTACAAAGTAAAGGCCGATTTACCTCATCATAAAGCTTAAGTGAATGTTATATGTGATGCGAATGGGAATTTTGAATAGGAATAGGTTAAAAAAATATTTAATCGTAAGTAAAATATCTAACCGTATTTATTAATTAGCTTTCATCAATTACACTACAGAATATTAAGCCAATGGAACTATTTTTTTATTTGAAAATGAATTGCCATCCTAATATTATTCTCCAGGTTGTAAAATCGGATCAACAACTTTTGCATCGTATTGCAAATAGCGCTATGGATTAGGCAAACCTTCTTGTTGAATAAATAAAATGTTGATATTTTAATGGAAATTTTTTACCAGACATTATTCCGGACAATTTTATTTATTCTATTTACATGTTGAATTTTATTCCATCAATGATTTTTAATTTGTTGAGCTTGTTCAACCCAACTTTAAAATATAATTTTAATATCGAGGCTCCTTTAGTGCTATTTATAAACCTTAATAACACTGCTTATGGAAAAGGAGCACCTCGTTTCGTTGCTCGCCACCCTCACCGGACATTTACACACCACCTCACCCGAAGAAGAACAATTAATTTATAATTTACAACAAACCGTTGCCAATACATTATTGCAACAGGATGCCAGTCTGGTAACTAACCAGGAATTTTCATTTCAGTCATCTGATATTTTCTTTACACAAAATGTAAAAGAAACCCGCCTGTCAAATATCCAGCAAGTTGTCCAAGGCGCATTAGCCACCAAAATTCAGCAACCAGATCTTCGTTTGTTCGTACGGGATGTTCCCATCAGGTCAACACAGGTTACAGGCAGCGTTCCCCCATGGGCAGCGGGTGCCAGGGTAAGTGCTACATATGGTCCTTTTATAGAGGCGGATGGGCGCCGGGTTTGGTTTGATTTCTATAAAATAGAAAAGTTGATTGGTTTGTACCTGCTTAATCAATCGGCACCTGCCATTTTATTCAATGCCAGTTTTACACAAAGGCGCACAGGTGGTATTGTTATGGTGCCTCAGGATGCTGCTAAAAAGTATACAGTGGTTAAAGGCAGTGTATGGATTAAGGCATCCTTGTTCACTAACACTGCACCTGCAGACAGGTATTGTGGCTTACAGGTTAGCGGTGGTACAATAGAGTTAGATGCTTTGCCTCAAACGTTGAATGGAAAGCTGGTAATTAATGCTAACAATAATGTAAAAGTTCATTTAAATCTTGTTCAATCAGAACCTGAAACAGACGGGACAGGAGATTATGGAAAAGATGCAAGGGACGCAAGTTTTAATTTGCCTTCATCATTTGCCTTTTCATTTAAGACCACCTCTGCTGTTGTAACAGCTTTGGCAGAAGGTAACTGGAACATGTACGGTCAGGAAATAAAATATGCTTTTTCTAATAATAATCTACCGATAGAATATGATGCCTCAATAAGTCGCTTATTGATACCTGTTACATCATCAGAAGCACAATTTTCTGTGAACAAATGTTTTTCTCCTTTTAACCTCCTTAACGGAACTGCGGACATCAGTAAATCCTTTTGGGCACTTTCGGCAGCCATTCTTGATGTACAGAACCCTTTACAGGCTAATGGTAACGGAGCCTATCTTTTACGGTGTAAAAGCGGGGTAACCAGTAAATGGAATGCCGTGGATGGAAATGGCGCTGCTTTACATGCGCCTTCTGTTTTAGGTGAACCGGGTCGAATAGGCATTACCGATTTGCAATCTGATGCATCAGGTGCAGGACACCAGGTTTCACTCTGGAAAGATGAAGATAACCAGTTTGGGACTACTGTTCATTTACTATACAGGAAAGGAGTGCCATTTATTTATAATTGCAATGCAAAAGGAGATGAAATGTTACTGACCCTTTGCAATGCAGATGTTAAGACTGACCGGCCCGTTAAAGTTAATGGTGAAGCAGTAGCTGTAAGATCGAAATCAAGCTTAATAATGTTGGCTGCTTCAGCTGCTAAAAAGATCATGTACCTCTATGATGATAATATAATATGGGATCATAAATTACCGGCAAATAAAACACCCATCATTAAACCTATTTCATTAGCTCTTGAAAATGCATTATTTACAACAACGCCGGTCAATGGCTGTTTGCTTTTTGGTGAGTGTAATGATGATTTTACAAAAATGACTGAAGGCAATTTGCTGTTATCATTTGGTATGTACAGTTACCTGCCAACATTACCCGATCCTTACCTGGCTAACATTGGTATTCTTCGCAGGCAGTTTGAACAACGCAATATTCGCACAGGAGCGGTTGGTGCCGATCGACAGGTTTGGTTATGGCTGGTGGCTAAAGTAAATTTTAAACCAGTTGATGATGAATTGGATGACGTAAAAGTATCCTTCCATTTTGGAAATATGGCTACAGCTATGCAAGCAGGTACTACTACTGGTTCCGCTGTGGCCTCCGGAAGTCCTAACCCGATGGTTGCTGTTTTCAGTAACGAACAAAACAAAATGAATTCGTTGGCTGATGCAGCTGCAGCACCTGTTACCACAAGCACTACTTTTTATAAAAGATCCTTTAAGCCGCCGGATTATCAAAAAGCATGGGACGACAAATTTGGCAATGTTATGAATGCGGATGCTTTTGCTTTGTTGGATGTCAGCAGCAACGCTAATCAACTCGGTATAAGTTTTAGTATGTTCGGAGGAACCCGCATGGGTATGGTTCATACTTCTGATGCAGTGAATACAAATGCGAATTCAGGCTTTCCGTTTGGTGTGCAGGAAATGAGTGTTGTAGCCCGTGGCTCACAGGTAAGAGCATTTATGTTACCCATTGTGGCATGGGAACCACTCATTAATTTAAGTGGAAAGGTGCAACCTATGGATCCGGTTGCATTATGGAATTATTATCCAAATGATGGTGGTCCCACCCGCATTTTTAATAACAGCGAATTACCTGTTGCATTGGCTCCTTTACCATTAACAACTTATATTTTTCAACAGTTTAATCATAATAATCAAAACCGGACTGTTGCTTCCTTCACTCTGCCTTTTGGTATTCATGCATTGGCTTTCATTTCAAAGCAAGGAACTGAAGTTATCAAGCCTGTACTGGAAAAAGTAGATCCAACTTTCAAAAATAATTTACAGGGTGGTTTGCAAATCAAGGCAAAGGCAGGCAATTATGATGTAAAGCCGGCGGTACCACCTGGTGAAAAGGATAGTCATTTATTTCCCGGTTATGTAATCCAGGTAAATAATGTGATTGGCTGGGATGGAAGCACAGGAGCAAGTACATTAGGAGATAGTGTAACAAGGATATTCAATAATGAATTTTTTGAAACACCTCTGGCTTTCAATAGCCCGCAGGAAGGCAGGGGCGTACCTGTAACACGAATAGATTTTAGCGGCTATGGTGCCAGTATGTTTAGTGATTGGCTTAGTCCATCAGCACAATTCGCTGCAACCAGCCAGGCTCGATTCGATGTAATGATTGGCAGAACTGCTCACGAAGTGATACAGGTAAAAAGTCTCATTTATCCCTGGGGGATAAGAGTTGTCAGAACCATAACCATCTTTCGCGTAAGCAGCGGTTATATTTACCGGATTGACAGTGGTTGGAAAGCAGAGAGTGATGGAAAGTTTGATTTTCAATACAGGTATATACCTGAAGGAACAGTTATTCCTTCACCACCAGCTGTTCCTAATACACAAACAGCAACACCTTATGAAATTCATCCCGGCCTGGTAAAAGGATTATTCAATGTGCAGAACATCGTAGAAGATAGCAGCATTCAGGATTTTACCATGGATGATGAGGTCAAAGCCGGTGATCAATATGTTGATGGAATTACAGGGGTTCAGAAAACACATGCAGGCGCTTCTATTCCGAATAATATTCTTTGCCGTCCTGTTTGGTTTGATGCAGATATTGAAATAGAAAATGTTGTGTCGGGCCATGTAAATGGGCGGGTACCATCGAAAAAAGTTTTGGGTTATGTACAGCTGGAACCTACAGGGGTTCCCATTAAACCGGAGGCATTTAAAGCATTATTGAATGAACAATTTGGCAGTATTGGCGGACCAATAGATTGTGTGATCGATATCACCAATTCTAATCAGCAGATGCGGTTGAATCGGTTTGATGTAAATATTTCTGCCAATCAATCCAATGATATTGCTTTTGCAGCGGCCGTAAGAGGAAATGTATTTCTGCCTAAAGATGGAAGTTGGAGTATTGTGAAGCATAATGTAGGCACGGGTGATGTAACACCGCTACCAGAATCTGTAACGGTGCCGGTTATCCGAAAAGGTAAATGGCTGAAGGATGTTGTAATTGATCCGCAGGTGATTGATAAGGAATTGGCAAGGATCGCTCATCCAATGGAGTTGGCCCGCAATCCTGTGGCGGAAACAAACAATTTCGCTTTTTTACAAACTACTGCTACGCAAAAAGCACTCTTTCTTAATCCCTCGTATGCTAATGGTACCGAAATGTTATTGAGCAAAACGCCCCCGGTTTTCGCTGATGCATACCGGTTAATGTCAGGTATTGGCATTTTCCCAAACATTGGAAATGCCGTTGATAATTTTGGTAAAGCCATGCCCATTTTTGAAAGTAATGGCGTTAAAGCGTTTACTGAAAAAACACTGGCAGACGGAACCAAAGTTTTGGAATTGCTGAAAGTTGACGCTGTAAAGCAAGGAAAAGAAGCGATACAGCAAGGCATGAGCATGTTGCAAAAGGGCGCCAATGGAGTATTGAATAAAGCGCTTGATTTTGATGTTCCTCAATTTGAAATTCCATTGGTTGATATGGAAGGACTAAAAATTTACATCGATTATAAAACCGGGAAAAAAGATGACCCGCCAGGAAATTATGTAAACAGTAAATTAAAATTTGATGTAAACAGTTTTGCCAATGACATGGCAGACCAATGGAAAAGCCGGTTGAATAATGTTGCAATGGTTGTTGACCTGGGCGATTTTAAAAGGCTGATGACCATCAAAGGAAATTTTGATGCGGGCAAAGGAAAAGAAAGTGGCTATGCTGGGGATACGGACGGGCAGGGTGGAATGAATATTCCAGAAATTGAATTCAGTGAAGAATTGCAGCCATTGATTGATCTTTTGCAAATGCTTGCATCTTTAAGTTCAGGTGATTATGGTGAAACATTAAAGCGCGGTTTAAAAATAGCCATGAGTAATAGCGGAGAGATATGGGAATATAAATTCGAAGCAAAGAAAGATATACCACTGGTTCGGTTCCCGCCATCCGCTGCTTTATATAATGATCCCAATTGTCCATTAAAACTCGAAGCCTCGCTTGGGTTGGGTGTTTACTTTAATGCTGCATTAAAAGTGACTACCGATCCCAAACAATTGTTACCAACTGCCGGAGCATACCTGCAGTTTCATGGCGGCTTAAGTGTAATGTGTTTTTCTGTTTCTGTAGGAACTATTTATGCGGTTGGTGCGGTCGATGTAAAGATCGCCTGCGATACAAGTGTTGGTCCCAACCTGACTTTGATGTTCGGTTTTGGTGCGCAGATCGTTGTTGGGTTACCGGTAATTGGAAACGTTAGTGTGTTATACATGATTGGTGTAGAAATGTATGCAGATGTAACGACATTTTCATTAACAGGTATCATGTTATTCAGGGGCCAGGCAAACCTGATTGGCGGACTGGTTTGTGTTACGATAACTATGGAAGCAAGGGGCACTGTTGAACGCAGCGGATCAGAAACCAATTGCAGTGTGCAGGTCACTTTCGCATTAGATATAAGCATATTCCTGGTCATTGATATCAGCTTTAGTAAAACATGGGGCGAGCAAAGACAGATTGCCTAAAGCTACCGCTTTGTAAAATTCATATCCTTCTCATACATCTTAATACAATAAAAGATTCCAATATGGAAGCAAATCGCCGGTATACGTTAATGTGTTTTCCACAAGGTTTTGATGGAAATATTTTAAAGATCAACATCGTACTTATTCCCCGAAATATGGATCCATTTGATCCAATACCTACGGGAATGCCTGCCCCTGTTGATATGGCCATTTCATTTGCAGATATGCAGCCAAAGTTTGAAGCTGGAATTATTAATCGCCTGGATGAATTTCCCTGGTCTAATGCAACTGCACCCGGAAGGATACCCATATTTGAGCCATTAACCGTAACTGAAGCCACCGATAAAGCGGCTATTTTAAAAGCAATCGCCAAAGATTTTGAAGGTCGCATTACGCTAACAGGAACAGATAAGGCAGAGGATGCCATTAAAACAAATGATATAAGTAGAAGCGTTAAAAAGTATTTGCCTGAATCATATCGTGAATCTTTCAATTTTACATCACCCAGGCATCCAAATGCGACTACGGATGACAGTTACCATTGTGCTTTGCGCACTGATAAGAAACCGGTTATCACTGCTCCCATTATGGATGTGAGCTGGGGGCAATTATATGCGCATATTTTAAGGCAACCATTATTGGCCAAAGCCTGTGGAATGATCTATGAAACGGAATTAACGATGTCTCCAGGATGGTTAGAAAAAGGAGGCTATCTCTTTGTTAATTTATTGAATGATGATTATAATAATTTTCAAACAGAAAGCCTGGAAAATGCAAATGGTCCATTCATAAAAAGGTATGCAGCCAGAATACCAAAATTAACAATAGGAGAAAGCCGGCCGGTATTTGCACCTATACTATTCCCGGTAATGCACCGCAAACAAACAGATGTAGCCGATCCTGAACCGCAACAGGCGCCATGGGATGAAATTTTTGCTGAAGTAAATGAATACAATGATGGATACGCGAAAATTGTACATGCCAATCAACCGGTGAGTAACAATCTTTTGCAGGAAACCCAGGATGGACTTCATCCCCAAAAAGACGCCGGCATCCGGATGGGCTGGGATGATGAACAAATACTGATATGGTATATCAGGCAGTTGGCTGAGAATCCTTCAAAACCAAATTCAGGAGAAAGGATAGATGCACCACTCGGCGTTTATGGTTACCGGGTAGATGTACAGGACGTTACAGAAGGAGCAGGTGACTATGAGAGCCTGAACCTTGTAAAACCTAAAGCAACTTTTGTTATTAATGATCAGTCGGTTGGCAATGATCCCAATGCAACACTTGAACTGCCTTACCAGGTTTATCCAACACAAATTAATGGAGATCCGAATGCCGCATATTGGCTGCCAATGTATTTTACCAATTGGGTAGGCAAAAGTCTTGTATTGAAAGATGCGGAAGCTGCATCCGTTTACCAGAATGATAAAGCTTTAGTAGGTAAAATCAATTCCGGAGATAAAAATATTGGCCTGGACCGCATGTTTTATGAAGTAGCTGCGACAGCGAAACTTTTTTATGGTAATACTTATAGTTTTCGGGTACGCATGATGGATATAAGTGGCGGAGGTCCTGCAGTTGACACAGAGCCATTACATTCTGCTCCATCTTCCAATGCTGTTGTGCCCTTTAAAAGATATGTAGCACCCGGACTTTTAAGGATTAATGAACTTGAAACAGATATCACTGACCAAATCATTCTTGCGGAACAAAAAGAATTTTATAATGAGGAAGCTGATAATGGCAACATCGTATATAATGGCACTCCGCAAATTCTAATCAAACGCCCCTTGTTAGGGTATCCTGCTGTTGTATTCACTAATAAATATCAATTGGCGGGGCAGGATCCTGTGGAGCTTTTAAGGCAGGCCTCCATAGAAATGGCCGGAAAAAAAGCTTTCGGTATCGCTGACCCGGATGTTAATAAAGTGGAAGCTTTAATTGAGGTGGAAATGCTAAGAATGGATAACCAGCTAAGCATTACCGGTAGAGAGAACTTTGCTCCATTATATACTACCCATCGATCTTTTACAGGTAATTTCGATGAAGCTATTGCACTCCAATTTCAGTTCAGGGATGCTGCCGTATTAAATTTTGAAAATAATGACCGTCCATTTGGTCTGGATGGTCCTTCACTGGATGATTTGCATAACCAAAATGAAATATTGTTACCAACAGCACGTAAGATAAGGGTCACGCTGCGTGCTGTTTGTGAAGGCAGTGCCAGCTATTTTGGATATATAAATGATAACAGGAACCTGGATAGCCGGTATGGAAAAATTTCCCGTTTTGATTTTTATAAAGAATCAAATGATGAAAGTCAATTGTTTTTTCCAAAAGAAAATGTTCCCGTCTTGCAGGCTTTATACCTGCAACCCGACCAGCATTTTGTAAATAAAGGTGATACACATTCTTTTCTTTTAAAAAGGGATCTTGCTGCTATACAACCAGACATCGTGCAACGTCTTGCAGCTGAGTTGAACGTTAAGAGTAAGGGATTGACACTTGTCAGTGAAAAAGGAGAAAGAATTGTTTTTGGGTGCAGCAACCGTATCAGGCATACATTAGCGCCTGACCATTCATCCATAACATTCGCCTCAAAAGCAGATCTGAGTAATCATTGGATTGGGTTGATCACTTATAAAATTCCAAGAGACTGGAGCTGGGATGCTTTGGAGGATGTAAGTTTCAGCATTGGCCGGCGAAAGAAATTTCACCGTGATCCAATGGAAGATGCAGAAGATCTTAATTATGATACTATCACCAATGATTCAGGTTATGCAGGAGATATTGAAATAAAACATACCGTTTCTTTTGAAGCATTGCAACCAGACAGGTTTGGAATTATTAACCGGGAATATACCACCCTGGTTTTTATTGATGCTATAGAACCAAAAACTGCATTGGCAAAATCCAATATGGATTCTTCATTACGTTTCCCTGATGAAATTGATGTGTCCTATAAAATATATCCGCGTTTCAAGATCAATCATGCCAATACAACCGGTAACGAACCTGTAGAGGTGGGAAGCTTACTGTTACCGACAACCGTAAATCCATCCCAGGTTCCCAAACTGGTGAGTGTAGGGATTGCGTTCTCTCCTTATTTGCGGAATGACAGGTATAGTGCATCAGAAGCCAGGCGGAAATTTTTATGGATGGAATTTGAAGAACCGGTACACGATCCGAATGATACTGTTTTTTGCCGGGTGCTGGCTGTTTCACCTGACCAGTTAATCAGTAATAATCACCCGGAACTATTGATTTCACCTGCTGAGCCGGCACTTTCTTTGGATCCTGAATTCATAAGGGCTATCACTCCAGATCAAAGTGATGATCTCGCAGGTATAGGTGCCATGCAGCCCATGGAAAAATCTACCGACAGCGATGTTCACTATTTATTACCACTGCCTCCGGGAATGAATGCGGAAAGTGCTTCTTTATTCGGATTCTTTACCTATGAGTTCAGGATAGGACATGGACATTGGAGCGATCGGACAGAAAATTTATGGAGCACCGCACAAGGAAGATATGGACGTCCGTTAAGAGTTACAGGTATACAGCATCCCGCTCCAACTTTATTATGTACGGTGAACCGGGATCAGCATAAAGTGTTTGTAAACGCACCATTTGCAAAGGCAGTGCACAATGGAAGAAATGTAACAGCCGATCCTCCACGCACGGAATTATGGTGTTTGCTGTATGCACAGGTTGCACAAGCCGATGGAAAAGATTTTCGCAATATTTTATTAGATGAAAAAAGAATGGATTGGCGAAGAAAATTAAACCTTACCGTTGATGAACAAATATTGAACATCAGGGATTATTATTCCTTTCAACCATTAGTTAATTCAAATGAATTTGTGTTTGATAAAATTAAGATAGCTGAAGGTGCCAAAAAAGCTATCATAAAAGATCAGCCGAAATCAGGACTGGCAACCTGGAACAATAATGAGATTTCGGGTATTATGAATTTGCTGGGATTGCCTGCAGATATGCCCTTAAGTGTTTTGGTAGTTGAGGTCTTTGGAAATATTACCAGTTTACGGGAACATATCACCAACCTCCATCAACCTGGGGTATTTGATAATGTAAATATTACAGTAAGTAAGTATCAAACTGGTAGAGATAATGAAAAGAGAGTAAATGAACATGTTCGTCATGCGGCAGCGGAGCAGCAGTCAATGTTATTGCAGGATGTACAACATAAACCACTGAGCGATGAATTGGGTAAATTCAGGATTCTAAGAACATCACCCTTAACAGAAGTGCCTTTTGTTTGTTGTACAGAATGTGGAAACATGGCTTGATTGGTTTGAATGTATTGTAAAAATAATTTGTATGAACACATCACGTATTTTATCCGGATTTGACGTTGAATTTCAGCTGGGGGCAAATTGGTTTTTTACTGCGTTAAATTTGATGAATGATCACAAATTGTTAGGTCCTCCAGGTGTACCAATCATCATTTCAAATGTAGCAATATCTTTCAAAGATGAGTGGGATCTGGAAATTGATATTTTAGGATTTGGGGATCCGGTATTTGCAAAAGCAAGTTTAAATACAAATGGTACTGCGTTGATACTTACAACCAGTTTGCCATTTATTCCACCACGTACAATACCTTTTAGTGTTTTAAAAAATGTTGCAGGTACGCCTGAACTGGTAAAGAGAAAAGGTAATGAAGAATTTGAGTCGGTTTTGATCTTATTGGCAAATTTGAATATCAGGGCAGAATCTCAAAACGATCAACCATTACCGTTAGGGCAACATTTGGAGAGAGGTGATGCATCCGCCGCCTGGTCTTTTTTACCGATTGGGAAGGATGTCGCTTTTGGGTTGAGTAAAGAAACATTTGACCGTTTTGCCAATAATATTTGGCACACACAATTACGGGCAAGTGATGGAACACATCCACTGCCTGATCTTGATAATAAAAAGGGCGACTGGGCATCTGTAAGTATGACACCCAAGAATGGGAAACTGCATATAAAATTGGAGGGTGATATCCCTGTAGATTCACCCATTATAGATATTGTACCCGATCCGCATGTTACCATAACATTAATACTGTCTCCTATGGTGAACAACGGTAAGCTATCATTCAGTATTGAAAGCGAAACGGATATTGATATGAGTATTTGGGGAAATATTTTGGGAGCAATCGGTGGTGGATTGACTGGAGGCATTCTCGGCTTTGTCATTGGTTTGGTAACCGGTGGCATTATGTCTGTAGTTTTAGTAGGCGCGGGTATTGGAATTGTTTTGGGCGCTATTATTATTGAAATTGCAGAAGTCATTATTGAAGGAGAAGTTCAAAAAGTAATTAAAGCAAAAATTGATGGTGAACCACTTAGTGAAATACATTGTTGTGAAAGGGGATATGTTCACCTGGCACAAAAGTCACAAGATGATGGATTTAATTTATCTGTCCTGGATTCCATACCTTCTTCTATAGCCATACATACCGCAAATCCTGTAGATGAAATTTTATATAAGCAAAGTTTATTGGTAACTTCTGTTTTTGATGATTTGATTGTGGATAATCATGGATTTATTGTAGCAGGTACAAGTAGTACTGAAGAAAAATTTCAACCCGAAAAAATTTCAATCAATTCTTTTAATTATAATGGCGATGATTTGATTTCTATAAATTACAAAAGAGATGATGGTAAAGAGCAATCATTGGCCATAGAAGAAGTATATAATCGAGCCTCACAATCAGAACTAAAAGGTTCATTTAAGATTTTTACCAAGCCAGATGGGGCAACATTACGCCTTGCCGAAGGTAAATTAGCATGTGTTTGCATGAAGCCTGTGGCTATACGTCAGGAGGATACCATTGTTCAACAAATTAAATTCGAATCAGGAAATTCAATTGAAGTGCCTGATGCAGTTGCATTACAAAATGCGGCTGTAATAAATGTTGTGGGTTATCAACTTATAAAGCCTTTAGACTATAATGCTTATTACCGGGCTAAACCAGATTTTTTTAAGGATAATAATTTTGAAAGCTTACCGGTTTACTGATATTTACCAATAGAAAAGTAATTCATGGCGTTAAATATTCCTCGTCATGGTAAACCTCATAATCTAATGACTTGCTTTAATTTCAATCAAACTGCATCCTCCAATTTTATTATTTTTGTTTTCTAACGCACCAGCTTGTTAATGAATTGAATTATATTCCGGAACTGGTTGTAAAAACAAAATCTTTGCATGGGGCATTTACCAAAACTCATTGAGGACCTGGCGCTGATATTAATTGCAGGTGCTATAACAACCCTGTTATTCAGGTGGATTAAGCAACCATTAATTTTAGGGTATATACTTGCCGGTTTCCTGGTAGGGCCTCATTTTAAATATCTTCCCAGCGTATCAGATATTACGAATGTTGAAACATGGGCAGAGATCGGTGTAATTTTTCTCCTATTCAGCCTTGGTCTTGAATTTAGTTTTAAAAAATTAATGAGAGTAGGCGGCGCCGCATCTATAACTGCATTTGTAGAAATTATTTTCATCACATCCCTCGGATTTCTGGTTGGTAATTTGATGGGCTGGTCAATGATGGATAGTCTTTTTTTAGGCGGTATGCTGGCCGCTGCATCAACTACGATCATTTTTAGGGCGTTTGATGAATTGGGGGTAAAAACCAAACAATTTGCACGTGTTGTTTTTGGGGTTCTTGTGGTGGAAGATATTGTCGTCATATTGCTGATGGTTTTATTATCAACTATTGCCGTTAGTAATCAGTTCCAGGGTGCAGAAATGATTATGACAGTTGTAAAACTGGTATTTTTTCTTATTCTCTGGTTTATAACAGGTATTTTTTTGTTGCCAACTTTCTTAAAGATGGCCAGAAAATTAATAGATGAAGAGGCTTTACTTATTTTATCCATCGGTTTGTGCCTGGGTATGGTAGTAGTGGCGACACAGGTTGGTTTTTCTGCTGAATTGGGCGCTTTTATCATGGGATCTATTATTGCTGAAACAACTTCAGCCGAAAAAGTGGAACATATTTTTAAACCGGTGAAAGATCTTTTTGGTGCTGTATTTTTTATTTCAGTTGGCATGATGATAAATCCCACTGAAATTATGGAAAATGGATTGGCTGTTATTATCGTTTCACTGCTTATTATTTTTGGCAAGTCTTTCGGTGTCACTATGGGTGCATTGCTTTCTGGGCAACCATTAAAGCAATCTCTCCAGGTTGGAATGAGTATGACAATGATCGGGGAATTTTCTTTTATTGTTGCAGCTCTTGGTTTGAGTTTAGGAGTAATCAGTGATTTTTTATTTCCAGTAGCAGTTGGCGCTTCCGCTATAACAACATTTACAGCTCCATATATGATGAAGTCCTCGGAGCAGGTTTATAATTTTTTAGTAAAAATATTACCCCCGCGATTACTTAAAAATTTAAATCGGTATTCTGCGGGTACCCGCGATATCCAGGCTGAAAGTAATTGGAAGACTGTGTTACGAGCTTATTCCCGAATAGCATTTATCAATGCATTTGTGTTGCTTGCCCTTGGGTGGTTATCTTACCGTTTTTTAGTTCCATTTTTGTATACAGCCTTTACAGATTCAAATGCTGCCAGTGTAATTGGAGTGGTAGTTGTATTAGGAATGGCATCTCCTTTTTTATGGGCTTTAATGGCTAAAAAACCAGAAGTGCTTGCATACAAAGAATTATGGTTGATCAATAAATACAATCATGGTCCACTGGTTATGTTAGAAGTATTAAGGATTTTAATGGGAATTACATTAATCGTTGTGGGTGTTGACATATTATTTTCTGCCAAAATTGCCATGTTGGTAGCGGTTCCTATCATCATCGTCATTTTATTTTTATTTTCAAAGAGAATCCAAAAATTTTATCACCGTATTGAATTGCGCTTTTTATCAAATTTCAATGAACGGGAACTGGCTGTACGCAGCCAAAAAGATCTCGTCCAGGTTTTGTATAGTAAAAGCAGGGATATTCAATCAGATCTTTCACCATGGTCAGCTTCAATCATTGATATGGAAGTTAACCCTGAGGCAGATTATATAGGTAAAACTTTGCAGGAACTGGCTTGGAGAGAAAAATACGGCATTAATGTGGGTTATATCAAAAGAGGTGACAGGCTTATTCATACGCCGGGCAGAAACAATAAATTACTTCCCTATGATCATGCGGGGATTATTGCTACTGATGAGCAAATGTTGCAATTTCAACCAGTATTTGATACTACGGAACCAATCGAAGAATCTACCATAGATATTGAAGATATCATGTTGCAGAAAATTGTAGTAAATGAACATACCCGGCTTAAAGGATTAACCATCCGTAATTCAGGAATCAGGGAATTGACCAGTGGCTTGGTAATAGGCATTGAAAGAAGCACCGGCAGAATATTAAATCCTGATTCCAATACTGTTTTTGAATGGAATGATATTGTCTGGATTGTTGGTGAGCGAAAAAAGATTCAGCAATTGGGAAAGATAAAATTGCAAGGATCGCAAAATCAGGCATAAATTTTTTTTCTCCATTTTTAAATAATTTTATCAGGAGTAATAGGCAAGGCACGAATTCGCTTTCCTGTGGCATGAAATACAGCATTGGCTACTGCTGCCGCAAAACCAACCATGGCCACTTCACCAATCCCTTTAGAACCCATTGGATTTAAAATTGGATCAGGTTTATTAACAAACAGTGCTTCGATATGCGGAACATCCGCATTTACCGGAACATGATAATCTGCGAAATTATTATTTACCCAACGTCCATAACGGTTATCCACCACACCTTCTTCCATCAATGCCATTCCAATACCACCCACAACCCCACCAATAATCTGGCTCCTGGCAGTTTTGTCATTAACTATAGTGCCTCCATCAACCGCACTTACAATTTTTTCCATTTTAATAACTCCGGTAGCAGGGTGAACCAACACTTTTACAAAATGCGCTGCATATGCGTAAGTTGAATAATCAACATTATTAAATCCTTTTGTTTCTTCTATAAATTCGATATTATCGAGACCTGCACTTTCCAGTATGTCTGAATAACTCATTTTTCGGGTATGATCTGAAGACAACATCATTTGACCATTTTCGAAAACTACATCTTCAAATTTTACATCGTGTATTGTTTCTGTGTGAAAAACGGCTTTATTCTTAACCAACTCAAACAACTTTTTTTTCAGGCTTAATGTAGCATTGTTTACGGTAGTTCCAAGAGAAGAAGTAGTGCCTGATCCCCCTTGCATGATACCAGGCGGCAGACTTGAATCACCCATTTCAAAAACTATTTTATCAGGTGATATTCCAAATGTTTCAGCGGCTAATTTAGTCATAGCAGTTGCCGTACCCGGGCCCATATCAGTAACGGCACTTTGCAGTAATAATTTTCCATCTGCGGTAAAGCGGGCACCTACCTGGGCGCCACCACGCCAACCAATAAATACCCCGGATCCCATTCCATAACCTGCCAGCCAATCTCCTTCGGGCATGGATCGGGGTTCAGGATGGCGATCATTCCATCCTATTTTTTCAGATCCTATTTCAAAAGCTTCTTTTAAATACTTGCTGGAATATGGCCGTTGCTTTTCCAAATCCGTATCTGAATAATTTAATAACCTGAGTTTCAGCGGATCCATTTTTAAGGCATGTGCTAATTCATCAATCGCACATTCCAATGCATATGCTCCTGTAGTTTCGCCAGGCCCCCTCATCCAGGTGGGCAAGCTAAGATCCATGGGGTAAATTTTGTAACGCGTAAATACATTGGGTATATCATATAGCATTCTTGAAACATTGACAATGCCTTCCGTAAATTCCTGGTAAGAAGCTGTCATGGAAATGGCTTCATGATTTATGCCGGTGATTTTTCCATCAGGTTGAGCACCAATACTTATTTTCTGAATGGATTGCGGTCGATAGCCAACATTCATGAACATTTGATCTCTGCTTAATACAACCTTCAATGGTTTATTGATTTGTTTTGCACCAATCAATGCTGCCACAGCATGCGGCCAAACATTGAATGCTGATCCAAAAGCACCACCGATAAATTTGGTAATAATATGTACATTTTCTTTTTTTAACCCAAATAATTCCATGATTTTTTCCTGGGTATCCATCAACGATTGCGTTTTTTCGTAGACCAAGACTTTATCCGGAGTTTCCCAATGAACCGTAATAGCGTGCAACTCCATCGGGTTGTGAACTTCGATAGGAATATTGTATTCAGCTTCTATTTTTACAGGTGCAGTTTTCCAGGCATTTACATCACCCCTTGTATAATCTTTAAACGCATTTCCTTCCAATGGTTTTACAACGGGAATTGCTTTTTCGAGGTTTGTTTGAAATGAATCTTTTTTATAGTTCACTTTAATAAGTGTTGCAGCATGTAATGCCCTTTCATAACTATCTGCCATTACAATAGCTATCGGTTGGCCACTGAAACGAATCAGTTTATCATCAAAAACGTTAAACCCTTTTTTTGTCGCAGAAATATTCCCTGATGTTTCAATATTGTATCCTGCTGGCTTTTCGATATTAAATGGTGTAATCACACCAAGTACTCCGGGAGCATTTTCTGCAGCCTTAGTATCCATAGATAAGATGATTCCTTTTGCGATGGAACTTCCAACCATTACTCCATAAGCCATTTGGGGGATATTATATTCAGCCGAATATTTTGCAGCACCTGTAACTTTTAACTTCCCATCAACACGATCAATTGGAGGCATAAACGGTTCTTTTAATTTATTTTCCATAAAAATATTTAATCAAGCTTTGCAGCTATTTTTAATGATTCTATAATAGCAGCAGGAGCCATTTTTAATTTGAATGCATTGTGTTCATATGCTTTCGATCCATTCATCGCTATTTTTGCTGCTTCCCGGAAAATTTCCTCCGAAACTTTTTTCCCTTTCAAAAATTCTTCTGCAGCCGGTAACCGCCAGGGTTTATGAGCTACACCACCCATTGCCAATCTTACATCCTGGATTACATTGTTCTGAATATCCAAAGTTGCTGCCACTGAAATCAATGCAAATGCATAGGATGCCCTGTCCCGGATTTTTAAATAATGTATGTTTTTGGTAAATGGATGATCAGGAATTTCAATACCTGTGATCAACTCACCCTGTTGTAATACATTATCCTTTGCAGCATCATTACCTGGAAGCCGGTGAAAATCTTCAAACTCGATCCGGCGGTTGCCCTTTGGTCCGCTAACTAAAACTTTGGCATCTAAAGCTACCAAAGCCACGCACATATCACTGGGATGCACAGCTATACATTTATCACTGGCTCCAAAAATGGCATGCATGCGGTTGTATCCCTGCAAAGCGCCGCAACCGCTGCCGGGAATCCTTTTATTACAGGGCATCTCGGTATCGTAAAAATAAGTACAACGTGTTCTTTGCATAATGTTTCCGCCAACAGTTGCCATATTACGCAATTGGGGAGATGCGCCTGCCTGTAATGCCAGGCTTAACAAAGGGTGATTATTTTTTATTAGTTCATGCTCTGCCACTTCGCTGTTTAATGCAAGCGAACCAATGCGTGTATATCCAGGTACTTTTTCAATTTGTTTTAATGGGAGATGCGTAATATCGACTATGCGTTGGGGTGAGGTAACTCCTTTCTTCATCAGGTCTACCAGGTTGGTACCACCAGCAATAAATTGTGCACTGGCATCTTTTGCCAATGCATCAATCGCTTTTTTTTGGGTGTCAGCCCGTAAATATTGGAAGTTGATCATAATGATTTTCCTCCTTTTTTTGCATCTTTTATAGCGTCAACGATATTCGTGTAACATCCACAGCGGCAAATATTCCCACTCATATATTCCCTGATATCATCATCCGATTCAGCATGTCCTTCCTTTACGCATGCAACAGCGCTCATGATCTGCCCGGGAGTACAGTACCCACATTGAAACCCATCATGTTTTATAAAAGCTTCCTGCATAGGATGTAATTCATCACCATTTGCCAACCCTTCAATAGTGGTAATTTTATTACCACCTTGCATCACTGCCAGGGTTAAACAGGCATTTACCCGTTTGCCATTTATATGTACAGTGCATGCGCCACATTGTCCATGATCGCAGCCTTTTTTGGTTCCGGTTAAGTGCAATTGTTCCCGCAACAGATCAAGCAAGGTTACACGTGGTTCAATAGAAAGCGCATGCGCTTTCCCGTTAATTTCCAGTTTCACCGGTACTTTTTCAAAATAGCCCGCAATTTGATCTTCTACTTTTTTATCACCCGCTTTTAAAATGGTTGGTGGCGCCAGTGCCAAAGCAACCATAGCTGATGATTGTTTCAGAAAATTTCGCCTGGCTGAAGAGTGGATTGGAGTTGTAACTTTTTTATCCATAAGATTATTGATAAGAGATATGAATGTAAGAATTTATCAAGAGAATTTTGTCCATAAAAAAAACCTCACAGATGGTGAGGTTTAAAAAAATATTTTGATAAAATCAGCTTATGCTACTGCTTTTTTTACCAGATCGGCAGCTTCACTTAATAAAATGGCACTTTGAACTTTTAGCCCGCTTTCATCAATGAGTTTTTTCGCTTCCTCTGCATTGGTTCCCTGTAAGCGAACAATGATGGGAATATGAATATTCCCCAAATTTTTATAAGCATCAATTACTCCCTGTGCCACACGGTCACAGCGAACAATTCCTCCGAAAATATTGATCAAAATGGCTTTTACATTGGGATCTTTTAAAATGATTTTAAATCCCGCTTCAACCGTCTGCGCATTGGCGGTACCACCTACATCCAGGAAATTAGCTGGTTCGCCACCACTTAATTTGATCATATCCATCGTTGCCATGGCAAGACCGGCACCATTCACCATGCATCCCACATTGCCATCTAATTTTACAAAATTCAAATTGTATTTGGCTGCTTCAACTTCAGTTGGATCTTCTTCACTCAGGTCGCGCATGGCTGAAAGATCCGGATGCCGCATTAAAGCATTTTCATCCAAGCCCATTTTACAATCTACCGCCACCATTTTGTTATCAGCTGTCTTAAACAAAGGATTTATCTCCAGCATGCTGCATTCCAATCCCTGGTAAGCCTTATAAAGATTGGTTACAAATCTTACGCAGTTTTTGAAAGCATCTCCACTCAAACCAAAATTAAAAGCGATTTTTCTTGCCTGGAAAGGTTCTAAACCACCAGCAGGATGCACCCATTCTTTAAATATTTTATCAGGCGTATTATGAGCCACTTCTTCAATGTCCATACCGCCTTCGGTACTGTACATGATAACGTTTTGTCCAAGGCTGCGATCCAGTAGAATGGATAAATAAAATTCCTTCCTTTCTGAAGGACCATCGTAATACATATCCTGTGCCACAAGGATTTTGTTGATCACTTTACCTTCTTCACCAGTTTGAATAGTAACCAGTGTACCTCCGAGTAATTTTTGAGAAAATTCCGTGACCTCTTCACCCGATTTGGCCACCTTTACACCATTGATGCCAGTTTCTTTCACTTTTCCTTTACCACGACCACCCGCATGTATCTGCGCTTTCAGAACAGCAAAGTTGCTGCCATATTGCGTTTTAATCTGGCGATAGGCTTCTTCTGCTTCATGAGGGGTATTGCAGGCATATCCTTCCTGAACCGGGACATTATATTTTTTCAGTAATTCTTTAGCCTGGTATTCGTGTAAGTTCATGCTTAAAAATTTCGACGAAGATAATATTTAAGATTTAGTATGAAGGGTTTTGGGGTTAATGAAAATAAATAGCGAAAGGAGTAAAAACCTTAAACAGAAGTCTTTGGGTTATTTCAATAACTTTCACCTGGTAATAATTGAATTGAATATTTTACTTTATCAGCTTAATTTAGTTTTCAAAAGATCTTGATGCTTATCTCCTCTGTTATGGCTTTTTTAGTTTTTTTTTCACCAGATACCAGCAAACTGGATCTGGAACAAATGGTGATCCGGGAATTGTCTTCAATTAATGGGAAATTTGCCGTAGCCTTTAAAAATCTTGAAACAGGTGAAGAATTGTTAATTAATGAGAAAGAAGTTTTTCATGCTGCAAGTACTATGAAAACACCCGTTTTGATTGAGGTATATAAACAAGCCGCTGCAGGAAAATTCTCCCTCGACGATTCACTGGAAGTTCACCAGCAATTTAAAAGTATTGTTGATGGCAGCGAATTTATCCTGGACCAGGAAAGTGACAGCGACCAGGAAATGTATAAAGAGATGGGTAAAACACTGCCCTTAAAAAATTTATTATACCGGATGATCATCAAAAGCAGTAACCTGGCAACCAACCTGGTCATTGAAAAAGTAGGTGCAAAGAATGTAAACCAAACAATGCGGGAAATGGGTGCAAAAGATATTATGGTTCTACGCGGTGTAGAAGATATAAAAGCATTTGAAAAAAAATTAAATAATACGACCACCGCATATGACCAGATGTTGATTTACACAGCTCTTGCTAAGGGAGAAGTGGTTAATAAAGAAGCTTCTGATGAAATGATCAATATATTGTTAGATCAGCATTTTAAAGAAATTATTCCGGCAAAATTACCGGAGGATGTTAAAGTGGCACATAAAACCGGGTATATTACAGGCATTGAGCATGATGCGGGCATTGTTTTTTTGCCGGATGGCCGTAAATATGTACTTGTACTATTATCCAAAGAATTGCAAAACAAAGAAAAAGGGATAACAGCGATGGCAAATGTTTCGGCTATCATATACCGTTATTTTATTAAGAAGTAATCACTTTTTTACATTTGATTCATAAACATTTATCCAGTCTTTAACACTGATTTTCTTTACAAGTTCTCCAATCAGTTTGTACGGAATTTGATCGGGTTTTTAAAAACGAATACAGCTCTTACCCATATCCAGTTTTGTTTACTGAAAATGGTTTTGAAGAAATCAAAAATTTTTTAAACCCAGATCAATAAAGAAAATTAATACATACTATTGGCCATTAACACCATTTTCAAAAAATGATTCTCATAATAACCTAACTTAGTTCTAAAAGTCATCTGCATTGAAAACATTTATTTACAGCCTGCTGGTAATATTCATAATCTCCTGTTCTGCATCCAGG
>JACCYQ010000012.1 GCA_013696395.1 Chitinophagaceae bacterium | reverse complement strand
GCGGTAACCAGCAAAAATGCAATACCTAAAATGCTTACTTGTTTCATATGAATATTTTTAATTGTTTCATTTTTTAATGCAGAGAATTTGCCATCATTGATACTTCTTTAATTGGTTGAGTCAAATTCTTTATCCAGTTTTTCAAGTGATTCTTCCACTTTTTTGGTTTGTTCATCCAGTTTATCGGTATTTTCTTCCAATACTTTGGAGGTGGAATCCATAGTCGTTATCTCTATTTCTTCCTTCGTATTGGTTTCAGAATCCGTACAGGAAGTCATAACGATGGCTGCAAATAAGATGGGTGCTATTCTTTTGAAGTATGGGTTCATTTGAATGGTATTGATTGTTTAATTAATGTCCGGCAAATACCGACTATTGAGCAATGCAATAACCTTACCATAAAGCTTGCTAATTGAGCGGAGATTAAAGAAAACACGTAATTATTTGTGAGAATTCCTTTTTGCAATTTCACCTTTGTATATTTATAGCATTCAGTTTATAGAATCAATGAAAAAATTTTCAAAGAAATAATGCCGCAGTAAAACACGATTAACAGGACATGGATCAGATAAAAATTTCATTTTCTAAAAAAACTTCTACAAAACCAATTCTGTCATTAGACAGTTTGAGTTGTCTTTTTTTTATGATGATTTTTTTCAGTTGCAGTAATGAATCTAAAAACCCACCGGTTATAAATTCAACCGAAACAACTGGTTTAAACGAAATCTCCTTGTTTACGATGAACAACGATCCAATTGACCTGCAACAATATAAAGGGAAAACAGTCTTTATTAATTTCTGGGCCACCTGGTGTAAACCCTGCATCAAAGAAATGCCTTCCATTCAAAAAGCACAGGGGATTTTAAAAGACGAAGAGATCATATTTCTATTTGCAACCAATGATGATGTTGAACTGGTTAAATCATTCAAAGAAGAAAATCCTTTTGATTTTAATTATGTGCAGGTAAAAAACCTGGAAGACTTAAATGTACAGGCATTGCCAACCACTTTTATTTTTGCTCCCGATGGGTCATTGCAATTTTCTGAAGCAGGTTTCCGCAAATGGGATGACAAAGAAAGTTTAGATTTGATCCTTAAAATTTCCCGTAGCAATGATAAATAAGTTATTCCTCACCGTTATATTATTTACAATTCTTTTTTCCTGTAAAAACAATGAACAAACCAACAGCCCGAAAATAAAAGCAGAACAGGTAAGGCAATTAGCATCTCCCGCAGATACCGCCAGTGCGGAACCTTATTTATTTACCGATAAGAATGGGCTTGTTTATCTTTCCTGGATTGAAAGAGAAGGTAAAGAAAGCTTACTGAAATTTTCTACGCTGCATGATTCATCATGGTCAACTCCCATAATTATTGCATCGGGTTCAAACTGGTTTGTGAACTGGGCAGATTATCCCCTGCTGGCTGCTGACGGTAATAATAATCTTATTGCACATTATCTGGAAAAATCAGGCAAGGGCACTTATGCGTATGATATAAAATGGGTTGCATCTGCAGACCAGGGGAAGACATGGTCCACACCAAAAATTTTACACGATGATGGAAAGCAGGCGGAACATGGTTTTGTATCTATGATAACCACAGGAGATGATTTTTTTGTGTCATGGCTTGATGGCAGAAATGCGGCAATGGAAGAAAGTGGCGGCCATGATGCACATGAAGGGCATGGTGGAGTAATGACTATCAGGGCTGCAACGATCAATAAACAGGGAGAAAAAAAGGAAGAGTGGGAATTGGATAACCGGGTTTGTGACTGCTGCCAGACAAGTGCCGTTTTAACGGATAACGGCCCTGTAGTTATTTATCGTGACCGTGATGAAAATGAAATCAGGGATATGTCTATTGTTCGTCTGGTGAATGGAAAATGGACAGCACCTAAAACTATTTTTGCGGATAATTGGAAAATAGCAGGTTGCCCGGTAAATGGTCCCCGTGCATCAGCGATAGGAAATATATTGGCCGTAGCCTGGTTTTCTGCACCCGAAAAAAATAGTAGGGTAAACCTGGTATTTTCTGAAAACGGTGGAGAAACTTTTAATGAACCTATCCGCATTGATGAAGGAAATGGTATTGGACGGGTAGATGTGGAGATGCTGGATGAAAAAAGTGCCATGGTAAGCTGGATGGAAAATGGAAATATCAAAGCGCAAAAGGTTTTTAAGGATGGTAAAAAAGATTCTTCCATTATAATTGCAACATCATCCGAAGAAAGGTCTGGTGGTTTTCCACAGATGACATTAACCGGTAATAAATTAATTTTTGCCTGGACGGACGATAAAGAGAAAAGGATTAAAACAGCTAGTTTGAGAATAGGATAAGGATAAGATTTAATGGTTTAAAGGTTTAAAAGATCGTGGGTTTAAGGTGTAAAAGATTAAGGGTTTAAGAGTTTAAAGGTTGAACAATTATTGAACGATAGATGAACAATGGTTGAACGATCGGTACTCAGCCTAATTCCGAACCATCCTGCCCGCTGACAGGTTCCTAATTCCAAATTCCTGGTTAGTTTAAAAGTTTAAGGGTTTAAGAGTTTAAGGAGGTATTTGCCTAAATCCTAATATCCTAATTCCCAATTCCTGATAACATCTTCAACTAATCAACAAATCAATATAATCCTGTTTCTTTGCAGCTCATGTCATTATTTATAACATCACTGGCATCGGGAAGTAATGGCAATTGTTATTATATTGGCAATAACACCGAAGCTATCCTGGTAGATGCGGGAATCACCTGCAAAGAAATTGAAACCCGCATCAAGCGGCTTTCCCTTTCTATTGAAAAAATAAAAGCCATTTTTATTTCGCATGAGCATGCAGATCATATCCGCGGTGTGCCGGTGCTTGCCAAAAAATACAATCTGCCTGTATATATAACAACCCAGACTTTAAAAAATGGCCGACTGCATATTGACAAAAAATTGGCCAGGTCATTTAACGCGTTCGACCCGATCAGTATAGGTGATTTGGATATTACTGCGTTTCCAAAATATCATGATGCTGCCGATCCATATAGTTTTACCATTCGGTTTAAAGATTTAAAAGTTGGCGTATTTACAGATATTGGTCAACCCTGCCAGCATCTGATCAATCATTTCAGTCAATGCCACGCGGCTTTCTTAGAATCCAATTATGATGATGATATGCTGGATGCCGGTAGCTACCCCTATTTTTTAAAAACACGGATACGCGGCGGAAAGGGACATCTTTCAAATAAACAGGCATTGGAACTTTTTACATCCCATCGGCCTGATTTTATGTCGCACTTATTTTTGTCGCATATTTCCAAAAATAATAATTGCCCCAACCTCGTGGAGCAGTTATTTAACCAGCATGCCGGGAATACAAAAATTATTATTGCTTCCCGTTTCCAGGAAACTGCCGTTTATAAACTCAGTAATCCTGCTGTTAATATATCAACGCAACTCCCGGTTACAATGGCCATATTTCCTGTTTCAGCTTCCCAGTTGTCATTTTCATTTGATGACGAAATGAAATCAGCATAATTTTTTTCGCATGCAATGTATGCTGACCGATCATTGAAATGAGCGTAATCTTACTAAAATAATCGGGTAAAAATGAGATTGGATCATTATTAATAAATTAGTTTTTTTGTATTTCATCTGATACCTATGAAGCTAATGATGTATATCGGAAACGACCTGATCGAATCCGTTCCGCTGGAATTTGACCGAATATCCAAACCCGGATACCTGGGACAATTTAAGCGCACTCTTAAACTAAAATACAATGACCTGCTTCAGCAATATGCTGAAAAGCCTGATTTTTTAGTAGTCAATCTTGCCGTATCCGCACAGGTTCCAACGAACAATGCAGTTTGATTAGTTGGTAAGTTGAATGGTTGATGGTTGATAAGTTGAAGGTGGGATCTGGAATTGGGAATTGGGCATTAGGCCGAGTGTCGATCGTTCAACCGTCGTTCGACAACTGTTCAACCATCGTTCAACAATTGTAACCCTTAAACTTTTAAACAAACCTGTAATCAGGAATTCGGCCGAGTGTCGATCGTTCAGCCGTCGTTCGACAACTGTTCAACCATCGTTCAACCCTTAAACTTTTAAACAAACGTGTAATCAGGAATTCGGCCGAGTGTCGATCGTTCAACCATCGTTCGACAACTGTTCAACCATCGTTCAACAATTGTTCATCCCTTACACTTTTAAACAAACCTGTAATCAGGAATTCGGCCGAGTGTCGATCGTTCAACCGTTGTTCAACAACTGTTCAACCATCGTTCAACAATTGTTCAACCCTTAAACTTTTAAACAAACCTGTAATCAGGAATTCGGCATTGTATCCATCGTTCAACAATTGTTCAACCATGGTTCCACTATCGTTCAACCTTAACTCTTAAACCTTCCAGCAGACAGGCCTTTAAACTTCTAAACACAAAACACTAAATATTCATATAAACCATCATCCACAGGAAAATAAAAAGGGCACCTGCAATGTTTAACCAAAAACCTGCTTTCAGCATTTTATTTAATGGAATCATCCCGCTTCCATAAACGATAGCATTAGGCGGAGTGGCCACGGGCATCATGAAAGCAAAACTACTTGCCAAAACAATACCGAACACTGGATAAAGCATAGGTACCTGCAGGGTAGTTAGAATGCCGATAACAATAGGAACAAATGTAATAGCAATGGCCGTGTTAGAGCTAATTTCCGTCATGAATAAAATACCAACGATCAGGAAAAATATTAATAAGGGAATATTACCGGCACTTACGGAATTCGCGATGCTCTCCCCAATGACAATAGCAAGTCCCGTATCAATTACAAGTGTTCCTAATGCCAGCCCGCCACCAAACAAAAGGATCGTATCCCAATCAATCATCCGCAGATCTTCACTCAATAATGTGCCGGTAAATTGTTTATCCGATGGCAGCAGGAAAAGCAGGATAGCCGCAATCATAGCTACCAGACTTTCGGGCAGGTATTTACTCAGAACGGAATAAGCTTCATGTAACCCTAACAAATTCAATATACCGGGTAACAACCATAAGCAAACTGCCAGTACAAAAACAAACAATGTATTTCGTTCTCCCTTGGAGATCTTTTTCAGTTTTCCTGCGTTTTGATCCAGGTAATTTTTAATACTATCAGCATTAAAGGGGCAATGTTTTAATTTCCGGCGAATATAAAATAACAGGAATCCGTACATGCACAGTGATATGGGTAAGGCCAGCACCATCCATTGTAAAAAATCTATTTGAATACCTTCCAGGTTCAGATATTGCACACCAATAAGATTTGGCGGGGAACCTATAATAGTTGAAATGCCACCAATGGAGGCGCTGTAAGCAATTCCCAATAACATGAATGCGGGCATATTTCTATCCGGGCTTTCGGCTGTTTGGATCAATGAAATAACACCAAGCATCAGGGGTAGTAACATGGCGATGGTAACAGAGTTACTGATCCACATACTAAGTACAAAAGATACCAATGAAAATCCCAGGAAAACCCGGAAAACACTTTTTTGAAAAAAGGGAAAGGATAATACTATAAGCGCTATCCTTTTGTCCAGGCCGTGCCGGGTCATGGCACGGGAAAGTAAAAAGCTGCCTATAAAAAGCATAATGATAGGGTGTCCCAAACTGGTGAATGCGGTTTGCATATCACCGATACCGAGCAGGACTGCCATAGAAACGCCCATTAATGCTGTAATAGATAAAGGCACTGCTTCAGTGATCCAGAAAATCAGGCAAAATATCATGATGGCGGCAACCTGGTGAGCGGACGTTTCCAGGTTCAATGGTAATGTATAAACCAATATAGCAGCTAAGGGCGCTAATATCCACGCAATAGGTTTCCGTTGAAATATCATCATGGTCAATCAGTAAAAAAAATGGAAATGCTTTTAATTCTTTACTCCACCTAAAAAATAATCTTGCCAATTAAA